>NZ_JBHYJW010000104.1:0-17049 GCF_042741125.1 Amycolatopsis sp. NPDC058986
GGCCCCCCGTTTCCACCCCCCGGCGGCCCCTTGTTACCACCCCCGGCCGTTACGCCCCCCTCCCGGGGGGGGAGGGCCGTAAGGTGGGCATCCACGGCCGGAGCGGCGCCGGAGGGAGCACGGCCCGGAGCGGAAGTCCCAGCGCAGGGGCGTGCGGCGGCTTACGATCGGGGCGTGGATCTGCCCGTCATGCCGCCGGTGCGGCCGATGCTGGCCAAGGCCGTGCACGAGGTGCCGCGTGCGGCCGGGCTCAGCTACGAGCCCAAATGGGACGGTTTCCGCTGTGTCGTGTTCCGCGACGGCGACGAGATCGAGCTGGGGTCCCGCAACGACCGGCCGCTCACGCGGTACTTCCCGGAGCTGGTGGAGCTGCTGGCCGCGGCGCTCCCGCCCCGCTGCGTCGTCGACGGCGAGGTCGTCGTGGTGACGCCGGGCGGGCTGGATTTCGAGGCGTTGCAGCTGCGGTTGCATCCGGCCGCGTCGCGGGTGCGGAAGCTGGCGGCGGAGACACCGGCGAGTTTCATCGCGTTCGACCTGCTGGCGCTCGGGGACCGGGACCTGACCGCGGAGCCGTTCCGCGAACGCCGCCGCGCGCTGGAAGGCGTCCTCGCCCACGATCCGGACGGCGAGCTCCAGCGGGTCCACCTGACCCCGCTCACCGACGACGCCGATCTCGCGCAGGACTGGTTCACCCGTTTCGAGGGCGCGGGGTTCGACGGCGTGATGGCCAAGCCGGCCGATCTGCCGTACGAGCAGGACAAACGGGTCATGTGGAAGGTCAAGCACGAACGCACCGCGGACTGCGTGGTGGCCGGATTCCGCTGGCACAAGGACGGCGAGAGCGTCGGCTCGCTGCTGCTGGGCCTGTTCGACGACGCGGGCACACTGCACCACGTCGGCGTCGCCAGCAGTTTCACCGCGGCGCGGCGCCGCGAGCTGGTCGACGAGCTGAAACCGTTGCGGGAGAACGCCCTCGAAGGGCATCCCTGGCGGACGTGGGCCGAATACGAGCCGGATCCGGGCCGCAAACCCGGCGCGATGAGCCGCTGGGCCCCGCAGAAGGACCTGTCCTGGGAACCGCTGCGGCCCGAATGGGTGGCCGAGGTGCGCTACGAACACCTGCAGGGCGGCCGGTTCCGGCACGGCGGGCGGCTGGTCCGGTTCCGGCCGGACCGTGAACCCGCGTCGTGTACCTACGCCCAGCTGGACGAGGCGCCACCCGCCGAGCTGGCGGCACTGTTCGGGGAGGCCCGCGATGAGTGACGCGTTGATGCTCGACGTCGACGGCGTCGAGGTGAAGATCACCAGTCCGGACAAGGTGTATTTCCCGCAGCGCGGCGAGACGAAGCTGGATCTCGTCCGCTACTACCAGGCCGTCGCGGGCCCGCTGCTGGATCGGCTCCGCGATCGCCCGCTGCTGCTGGAGCGCTATCCGGACGGCGCGGGCGGCAAGAACTGGTTCCAGAAGCGCGTGCCCAAGGGCGCGCCGTCCTGGCTGAGCACCACGGTCGTCTCGACGCCGAACGGCACGACGAGCGACGCGCTGGTCGCGAAGGACCTGGCGCACATCCTCTGGGCGGTCAACCTGGGCTGCCTCGGTTTCCACGTATGGCCGTTCCACGCGAGCACGCCGGAGGTGACCGACGAACTGCGTGTCGACCTCGACCCGTCGCCGGGCATCGGTTTCGAGCAGCTGCGCGAGGCGGCCGGGCTGACCAGGGAGTTCCTCGACGAGCTGGGGATCGAGGCGCGGATCAAGACGTCGGGTTCGCGTGGTCTGCACCTCTACGTCATGCTCGAATCCCGGTGGGACAGCTATGAAGTGCGCGCCGCCGCCGTCGCGCTCGCCCGCGCGCTGGAGCGCCGCCATCCGGAGCGGATCACCGCCCAGTGGTGGAAGGAGGAGCGCGGCGCGCGGGTGTTCGTCGACTTCAACCAGAACGCGCCGCACAAGACGGTCTTCGGCGCGTGGTGCGTGCGGCCGAGGGCCGGCGGGCAGGTGTCGACGCCCATCGGCTGGGACGAGCTGGACAACGTCGAGCCGAACGAGCTGACGCTGAGCACGGTGCCCGCGCGGGTGGCCGGACGCGGCGATCCCTGGGCCGGTGCCGGTGACCGTCCACAGTCGATCGAACCGCTGCTCGAGATGTCACGCAAGGACATGGCCGACGGGCTGATGGACGCGCCGTGGCCGCCGGTGTATCCCAAGCAGCCCAACGAACCGCCGCGCGTGGCGCCGAGCCGTGCGAAGAAGGACTCGTGAGCCCTTAGCCGAGTGGCAGATCGAACGAGAGCTGCCCGGCCTGCCCGCGCGTGCACGCCGGGGGAGCGGGCAGGGTCGACACGCAGGCGGGGCACGGGGCCACGTCGGACTCGGTGAGGTCCACCGGCGTCCAGCTGCGGGATTCGCGGTCGCCGCAGGCCGAGCGCCGGTAGCGCAGGTCCTCGGACCTGGTCATCAGGTGCGCGACCGGGTGCTCGTCGGGCAGCGCGCCGACGAGGTACCAGCGCGGCGTGCCGGTGAGCGGGGTTCGGGTACTCGCCATGGAACTCCTCCGGGGAGGCTGGTTCGACTCGTACGTCGTTCGCCGCGTCCCAGTGTCCGTCGTGGACTCCGGATTTCCGCGCGTTTGCCCCGCTTCGGCGTGTCAGGCTTGACGACTCAGGAGGGTTCTTCGACGTAGCGCAGGACGTGCAGCATGCCGCGCTCGTCGACGGTGTCCGCGTCCTCGGCCCGGCAATCGGCGAGTGCGGAGTGGACGGTCTCGGTGTCCATTCCGGACCCGATGAGCACGAGTTCGGTGCGGCGCGGGCGATCCGCGGGCCAGCCCGAGCGGTCGAACCGCACGAAAGCGCCGACGGTGTGCAAGCCGAACCGCGAGCGGGCGCCGTTCGGCCCGAAGTCGAGGTGGCCCTTGATCCGGTAGATCCCGGCGGGCCGCCGTTCCAGGAACTCGATGAACTTCCGCGGCGCCAACGGTTGGCCGCTGGTGAACGTGACACTCTGGTACGCCGCGTGCAGGTGCTCGGAATGATCGTCGCCGTGCGAGTGCGCGTCCATCGCGCGCAGGTCGTCGAACGACAGCTGCCCGGCGCGTTCGCGGGGTTCGGGGTCGAAGAACAAGGTCGGGTCGACGCGCCCGTGCGAGGTGGTCAGGACCGGGATCCGCGGCGCCAGCTCCTCGACGGTGCCGGTCACCTTGGCGAGATCGCCGGCGCCGACGCGGTCGGCCTTGTTGAGCACCACCAGATCGGCGACGCGCAGGTGGTCGGCGAGCTCGGGATGCCGTTCGCGGGCGGCCCCGAACTCGGCGGCGTCCACGACCTCGACCAGCCCGCCGTAGCGGATGCCGGGGTTCTCGCTGGCGATCATCAGCCGGATCAGGTCGCGTGGCTCGGCGATCCCGCTGGCCTCCACCACGATGACGTCGATCCCGGCCTCGGCGCCGGAAAGCCGCCCGAGCATCGCGTCGAGCCCGCTCGCGTCGACGGCGCAGCACAGGCAGCCGTTGCCGAGCGAGACCATGGTGTCGACCTGACCGGCGACCGCGAGCGCGTCGACGTTGACGCTGCCGAAGTCGTTGACCACGACGCCGATCCGCACGCCCTGGCGGTTGGCGAGCAGATGGTTGAGCAGGGTCGTCTTGCCCGCGCCGAGAAAACCGGCGACGAGGACCACGGGGATCCGCTGTGTACTCACCGGCCGTCCTTTCGCGTCGCCGTCACCGTGGCGGCGACTTTAGTCGCGGACGGCCATCGGCTGCTCGCGGCCCGCCGGGTGCCACCGGAAAGGTGAACCGGATCACGAACGGGGAATCACCGCCTCCCGGCGCGGAAAAGTGATTGTTTTTCGCCGGGCTGTATTCGGCTCAACGACAATTCGTGGTGACCGCGTTCGGCGGAGTGCCGTTGCCGGCGCTCGCGGGTACTCTTCGCCGTCTGGTCGGATTTCCCCAGCGTGCCAAGGGTTCTCGGAATCGGAGAGTGGTCGGGTGTGACGACGACGGCGTCCATGCGGGTGACAACCGAGCGGGCGATCGCCCGGCCGGGGAAAAACGGCGAACGCGCTGTGGAATTCGCCGAGGCGGAGGAATTCGTCCGGCAGTGCCACGCCGAGGGCCTGTACTCCGGCGAGCGGCCGGCGCGCCGGCTGGCCCGGATCCGCGCCGAGATCGAGCGGACCGGGACCTATCGGCACACCACGGCCGAGCTGACCTTCGGCGCCAGGGTCGCCTGGCGCAACGCGGCCCGCTGCATCGGCAGGCTGTACTGGCGCGGGCTGCGGCTCCGGGACCGGCGAGACGTCTCCGGCACCGCTGCGATCGCCCGGGAATGCGCACTCCACCTGCGCGAGGCCACCCGCGGCGGGCGGATCCGGCCCACCGTGACCGTGTTCGCCCCCGACACCCCGGCGGCGCCGGGCCCGCGAATCTGCAACGAGCAGCTGATCCGCTACGCCGGGTACGAACTCGACGACGGCTCGGTGCTCGGCGACCCGCGCTACGCGACGTTCACCGAGCGGGTCCGCTCGCTCGGCTGGCGTCCGCCCCGGCGCCGGAGCGCGTTCGACGTCCTGCCGCTGCTCGTCGAGTCGGTACCCGGCGAACCGCGGCTGTTCACCCTGCCGCGGGACGCGGTGCTGGAGGTGCCGTTGAGCCATCCCGACCACGCGTGGTTCGCGGGCCTGGGCCTGCGCTGGCACGCGGTGCCCGCGATCAGCGACATGCCGCTGGTGATCGGCGGCGTCCGCTACCCGGCCGCCCCGTTCAACGGCTGGTACCTGGGCACCGAGGTCGGCGCGCGCAACCTCGCCGACGCCTGCCGCTACGACCTCTTGCCCGTGATCGCGGAGCTGATGGGCCTGTCCACCGCGTCGGAGCGCACGCTGTGGCGGGACAGGGCACTGGTGGAACTGACCCTGGCGGTCCAGCACTCGTTCGACGCGGCCGGGGTCACCGTCGCCGACCACCACACCGAGTCGCGGCGGTTCCTCGACCACCTGGCACGGGAGGAACGCGCGGGCCGCCGCTGCCGGGCCGACTGGAGCTGGATCGTCCCGCCGTTGTCCGGCGGCCAGACCGCCGTGTTCCACCGGTACTACGACGAACCGGATCCGGCACAGCGCCCCGCGTTCGTCCCGCCCGGCTGAAACTGGGCGTCCGATCGGCGGATTGACTCGTGTGGGTCACGCGCCGAGGCACCACACGAGGGACACTGTGAGTATGACCGCGGTCCTCGTCGCCTACGCCGGCAAGACCGGCGGCACCCGGGAAATCGCCGAGGTGATCGCCGCCGTGCTGCGCGAGCACGGCCTCGACGCCCGCGTGCGGGACGCCGCGGACGTCACCGGAGTGGAGGAGTACGCCGCGGTCGTCCTCGGTAGCGCGCTGTACTTCCACCGCTGGCGTCCCGAGGCGGTGCGGCTGCTGGAGAACAACGTCGAGGCGCTCACCCGGCGCCCGGTGTGGCTGTTCCACAGCGGGCCGTGCGGTCCCGGCGCGAGCACCGTCCGGGTCAGCCTGCCCGCGCGCGTGGCGCTGCTCGCCGCGCGGATCGACGCCGAGCGCACGGCGACGTTCGGCGGCCGGCTCGACCCCGGCCGGGCACGGGGTGTGGTGGCGCGGTTGTTCGCCTCCGGCCGCCGGGCCGGGGACTTCCGGGACTGGGACCGCATCCGCGAATGGGCTCGTGACGTCGGCAGGCGAGTACGCACGCGCGTCCCGTTGTGACGGATTTGCCTTGTCCTACCGGTATTTCCGGTCGGGGGCAAGATCTTGCCCACGGCTCGCACCGGGTGTAGACCAGGCCAGGGGGAAACCGGCGGCGAACGGGGGCCTGGCGTGGCGAAGACGGAGACGTCCCGGCGGCCGTTGACCCCGGACCAGCGCAACTCCTTCCTCGCCGCGTTGCTCGGCTGGAGCATGGATTCCTTCGACTACTTCCTGGTCGTGTTCGTGCTGGCCGACATCGCGAAGGACCGTTCGTTCGGCGCGAGCGCGACCCAGCTCGCGTTCATCACCACCGCGACACTGGTGATGCGGCCGGTCGGGGCGCTGCTGTTCGGGCTGTGGGCCGATCGGGTGGGCCGCCGCGTCCCGCTCATCGTGGACGTGCTGCTCTACTCCGTCGCCGGGGTGCTGTGCGCGATCGCGCCCAACTACACCGTGCTGCTGCTCCTGCGGTTCGTCTACGGCGTCGGCATGGGCGGGGAATGGGGGCTCGGCGCGGCGCTGGCGATGGAGAAGATCCCGGTGGCGCGGCGCGGGTTCTTCTCGGGACTGCTCCAGGTGGGCTACTCCTTCGGCTATCTGCTGGCCGCGCTGGCCTATCTGCTGTTCCACTCGGCGCTGGACCTGCACTGGCGGTGGATCTTCGTGCTGAGCATCCTGCCCGCGCTGATCAGCCTGCTGATCCGGGCGCGGGTGCGGGAATCGGAGGTGTGGGAGGCCACGCGGGAGAAACTGCGCGTGACGCGGACGTCGGTGAAGGACGTCCTGCTCGACCCGAAGGTGATCCGCCGGTTCTTCTACCTCATCCTGCTGATGACGGCGTTCAACTGGATGAGCCACGGTACGCAGGACGTCTACCCGAGCTTCCTCAAGGCACACGAACACGGCGGTGCCGGGCTGGCCGCGTCCACCAGCACGTGGATCGCGGTGCTGTACAACATCGGCGCGATCATCGGCGGGGTGACGTTCGGCGCGCTGTCCGAACGACTCGGCAGGCGCCGCACCATCGTGCTCACCTCGCTGCTGGCGCTGCCGATCGTGCCGATCTTCGCGTTCGACCACGGCGCCGGGATGCTCGCGCTCGGCTCGTTCCTGATGCAGATCATGGTCCAGGGCGCGTGGGGCGTGATCCCGGCCCATCTGACCGAGATGTCCCCGGACGCGATCCGCGGGTTCTATCCCGGTGTCACGTACCAGCTGGGCAACCTGCTCGCCGCGCTGAACCTGCCGATCCAGCAGGCCATCGCCGAGTCGCAGGGCTATTCCGCCGCTCTACTGTGGACGGTCGTGCCCACACTGCTCCTGGTGGTGGTCCTGACCGCGTTCGGCAAGGAGGCCAAGGGGATCCGGTTCGGCGGCGAGGCCGTCGCGACCGCCCCGGTGAGCGGTGCGAAGAGCTGACCGCCACAGGTGCGTCTTGCCGTAGGTCGTCGCAATGGCCTGGTCGAGCCAGCGGCGGCGGACGTCGTCGAGCAGCGGGAGCACGGCGGCGAAATCCGTCTCGTCCTTGGGACGCGGGTGCGCGGCCTTGTAAAGGAGTTGAATCTCCGGCACCAGGTAGGGCACGCTGTCGGTTCCGAGTAGTCCGATCTCACCGATTCGGCGGCGTAGCAGGGGATTTCGCCGCGAAACCCAGTCGTCACCGTCGTTTTCGTCGAACATGATCTGGAGCCGCCAGGGACTCGTGGAGGTGGGGCGGCACCAGACGTCGTGCACGGCCGCGGGCAGGATCTCGCCCGGCCGCCACGGGCGCAGCACGCCGGGCGGATCGGCCGCCCACCACTGCCAGCCGTCGAGCGCGGCCTGGACGGCGAGCTGGTCGCGGCGCAGCAGGAGCACGTCGAGATCGGCGTGTTCGCGCAGCCGTCGTCCGGCGAACAGTTCGAGCGCGTAGCCGCCCGCGATCCACCACAGGACACCGCTCGCGCGGAACAGGTCCGCGGCCTCGGCCGGGCTCGCCGGGTCCCAGGCACCCCACGGTTCGCGGATCTCCTCGGGCATCCGGGCTCCTCCCGTGGCCGGGGTTTGACTTGAAGGGTACTTGAAGTTTTAACGTCGGCAGCGGAAAACACCAAGGGGGAAGGAGAACGCCGTGGTCGTGACGGCGGAAGAAACACCGGCGATGACGCCCCAGCTGTGGCGGGTCTGCTGGGTGATCGTGTTCGGCGCCTTCGCCGGCATGCTCGACACCACCGTGGTCAACGTCGGCGTCGACACGCTCGTCCGCGATCTCGGCACCGGGCTCGGCGAGGTCCAGTGGGTGTTCACCGCCTACCTCATCGCGCTCGCGGTGTCGCTGCCGGTGTGCGGCTGGCTCACCCGGCGGTTTGGGGCCGGACGGCTGTGGCTGCTCTCGCTGGGCGCGTTCACCGTCGCGTCGGGACTGTGCGCGCTCGCCGGGAACGTCGGCTGGCTCATCGCGTTGCGGGTACTGCAGGGACTCGCGGCCGGGCTGATGGTCCCGGCGGGCCAGACGGTGCTCGGCGAGGTCGCCGGACCGGCGCGGCTGGGCAGGGTGATGGCCACGCTCGGCATTGTCGTGAGCCTCGGCCCGGCGATCGGCCCGCTCGCCGGTGGCCTGATCCTGCACTCGCTGAGCTGGCCGTGGCTGTTCCTGATCAACCTCCCGATCGGACTGGCCGGGATCCTGCTCGGCCTGCGGTACGTACCGCGGGGCGAGCGCGGGACCGCGCATCGGCCGGACGGCGTCGGCTACCTGCTGGTCGGCACCGGGATTCCCGCGGTGATCTACGCGGCTACGGCGTGGGGTGAGACCGGGACGCTCGTGGCGCCCCGCGTGGCCGTTCCCACCCTGGCCGGGATCGTCCTGCTCGTGGCGTTCTGCGTGCGCACCCGGCGTCGTGAGCACCCGTTGCTCGATCTCGGCCTGTTCCGGAACCGGGCGTTCGCGGTCGCAGCGGCGACGACCTTCTTCACCGGGCCCGCGATGTTCGGCGGGATGTTCCTGCTGCCGCTGTACTTCCAGTTGCTGGGCGGCAGCGACGTCGTCACCACCGGGCTGCTGATGATCGGCCTCGGCGCCGGGGCGGCGATCGCGCTGCCGTTCGCCGGGCGGCTCACCGACCGGTACGGCGGCGGCCTCGTGGCGCTGTGGGGGAGCGTGGCCATGCTCGCGGTCACGGTGCCGTTCGCGGTGGCGGACCTGCCGGTCGACGGGGTGTTCGTCCAGGTTCTGCTGGTGCTGCGGGGAATGGCGTCGGCGTTCCTGATGATGCCGGTCGGCACGGTCGCCTTCGCCGCGGTGACCCGCGCCCAGCTGCCCGACGTCACGGCCCAGATCAACATCGTCATGCGCGTCGGCGGCGCGGTCGGGACGGCCTTGTTCGCGGTGGTGCTGGCCAAGGCGCTGCCCGACGGCCCCGCGACGGCGTTCCGGACGGCCTTCGCCTGGCTCACCGGCTGCACCGTCGCGGCCGTCGGGCTGACCGCCTGGCTGTGGCGAGTGCGCCGGGCCGGGCGCTGAAGGACGCTTTCAGTGCATTGACCGCGCTGAAGGACGCCTTCGGTGCATCGAGCGCACCGAAGGCGTCCTTCAGCACTTGGAGGGGCGTCAGTCGCAGTGGCCCAGGGGGCTGTCGAAGGTGGAGCCACCGGTCGCGCCGCCCCAGCGGACGCACTTGCCCGACGCGGTGGCCTTCACCGGACCGGCGAAGTACGCGAACGAACCGGAGTCGGTGACCCGCGGCGAGCCCTGGACCTCCAGATAGGCCGAGGTCTGCGTGGCCGTGCCCGCCGACGCGCTCTTCATCGTGCTGACGCAGTTCTGCCCGGTGCTCGCGTTGTAGGACAGGTAAACCGTGCCCGCGGTGCCCAGCGGAGCCGAGTCGATGACGCCGAACCCGCCGCCGCACACCGGCGCCCCGAGCGTGGCTTCGGTGACCGTCGACCATCGGATCGTCTGGTTGGCGTTGTACTCCGGGCCCGCTTCGTACAACACACCGACCGAACCGGTGGCGAGCTGGACCATGTCCGAATACGCCGCGTCCTCGCCCCACACCAGCACACTGCGGTCGTTGTTCGTCCAGTTGCCGCCCTCGTCGAACGACGAGTGGACGCGCAGCTGCTTGCGACGGTCGCAAGTGGACGGTCCGGCGAACAGGATCCGGTCGTACTTCCCGCCCGCGTCCACCGCGCTCATCCGCGCCGTCGAGCCCTGCACGGTCGGCGTGATCAGGTCGTTCTCGTAGGTGAACTTCTGCGCGAAGCTCGCGCCGCCGTCCGCGCTGATCGCGTAGGCCCGGTTGCGGGTCCCGTCCGCGAGGCACTTGTTGTCCTTGTTGGCATCGTTGCGCGCCGCCGCGTACACCCGGCCGTCGGCCAGTTCGGTGACGCTGATCTCCTGCGGGTTCATCGCGTCCGTCATGCTGACGTCGGTCGCGCCACGGTGCCAGTCGACACCGTTGTTGTCGCTGTAGATCAGGGAACCAGTGCCCTTGTCCCCGGTCGAAAAGCTCATCCCGGCGACCAGCCGCCCGGCGTGCGCACCCCGCGTCAGCACGATCCCGTGCGACGGCCCGGTCGCGAGCCAGCCCGGCGCGGACGGGAATCCCAGCTGCTCCGTCAGCACCTTGGGTGTCGTCCAGGTCTTCCCGTCGTCGTCACTCCACTGCACCCGCGGAACCCGCCCGCACGCCGGGTTCTTCACGCACTGCATCGTCGACAGCAGCACGATCCGGCCGGTCGAGGGCACCACGATCGGCACCGGATTCCCCTTGGTGTCCCCGAAACCCCGGATGACCACCTGCGGCGCGCCCCAGGTCTTCCCGCCGTCGGCCGAACGCTTCACCACCAGATCGATGTCCCCGGCGTCGTTGCAGAACGACGCGCCCCCGTTGCGGCCCTCGGCGAACGCGAGCAGGTCGCCGCTGCGCGCCTTCACCACCGACGGAATCCGGAAGCAGTCGTAACCTTCCGTTTTCTCCTTGTACACCACGGTATTGCCCACCGCCGCCGAAGCGGGCGGCGCCGTGGCCACCCCGGCCAGTGTCATACCCGCCACCACCGCGGCCAGCGCGACACGGATGATCTTCACAGTCAGGCTCCGTCCTGAGCATCGCGAACCCCTTACCCACCCGAGGATCCGATGCACCCGTACAAGAGCCGTACATTTGCGTATAACGCTCTATACGCTCAGGCGAGAACGGCCAGCGTGCAGAAACCGGTGGTGGCGACGAGAAGCGTGGAGAGTAACCCGAGCAGGAGCGCGCGGCCGCCGGTGCGGATCAGGACGCCGATCCGGACGGCGCAGCCCAGGCCGAACAGAGCACCCGCGAGCAACAGTGTGGACGCGATCTTCGCGACGTCGAGCACGGTGCCAGGGAGGATTCCGGTGCTGCGCACCACGACCATCGCGAGGAAGCCGAGGACGAACAGCGGCACGAGCGGCGCGCGGGCGCCGTCGGGGCGCGTCCGGTTGCGGTTCTCGGTCACGCTCACCAGCGCCACCATCGGCGCCAGCAGGACGACCCGGCTGAGCTTGACCACGATCGCGATCGCCACGGCGCCCGCGCCGGCGGGGGTCGCCGCCGCGACCACCTGCGCCACCTCGTGCACGCTGATGCCCGCCCAGCTGCCCAGGCGCAGCCCTTCGAGCCCGAAGGCCTTGCCCAGCAAGGGGACCGCGGCGATCGCGATGCTGCCATAGCAGGTGACGAGCGCCACGGCCGTCGCGACATCGGAGTCCTTGCGCTCGACGACGCCTTCCATCGCCGCGATCGCCGAGGCGCCGCAGATCGAGAACCCGGTCGCCACCAGCAGCGCGAGTCCACGCGGGACCCGGATCAGCTTGCCGATCCCGAGTGTGCCGACGAAGGTCACGCCGACGGTCAGCACGACGGCGAGCAGGGTGCCGGGGCCGAGTGAAAGCACGGCGGGAAGCGCGAGCTGCAGGCCGAGCAGGACGACCCCGGCGCGCAGCAGCCGTTTGGTCACCCGCGCGATCGCGTGGCGGAGATCGTCGGTGAGCACGGGAAGCGACCCGGCGATCACGCCGAGCACGACCGCGACGGTGAGCGCGCCGAGGACGGGCAGGGCGGAGCTGATCAGGTAGGCCACCGCGATACCCGCCGCGGTGACGGCGAGTCCGGGGAGGACCGTTCTGGGGCGCGTCGTCGTCATGCTTTCCAGCCTCGCCCCGCGACGGGCCGCGCGGTAGCCGTCAGCAGGCGCTGAGGTCATACACTTGGGCTATGACCACACCCGATCTCGACTCGCTCCGCCTGCTGGTTTTCGTCGACGAACTCGGCAGTATCGGCCAGGCGGCGAACGCGCTGGGCATCGCGCAGCCGTCCGCGACGAAGCGACTGTCCACACTGGAACGGCGGCTCGGGCTGGCGTTGCTCAGCCGCAGCCACCGAGGATCGGGGCTCACCCCGGACGGCCGCGTCGTCGTCGGCTGGGCGCGCCGCGTGCTGGACGAGATGAGCGAGCTGCTCACCGGCGCGGAGGCGTTGCGCGCGCAGCGTGAGGCCGAACTCCGGGTCGCCGCGAGCATGACGCTCGCCGAGCATTTCGTGCCCGCGTGGATCGGTGAGGTCAAACGCGCCCACCCCGACCGCTATGTCGGGCTGGAGGTGGTCAACTCCGAACACGTCGCCGAACTGGTGGTGCAGGGCAAGGTGGACCTCGGGTTCGTCGAGTCGCCGGGCCCGCTGCCGGGGCTCGCCACCCGGAAGGTCGCGGCGGATCACCTCGTCGTGGTGGTTCCCGACGGGCATCCCTGGGTTCGCAGGCGCCGTCCGCTCACCGCCGCCGAGCTGGCGGCGACACCGCTGGTGGTCCGCGAGCGCGGCTCCGGAACCCGCGAGACCGTCGACGCCGCGCTACGCCGCGCGGGGGCGGGCGCGGTTACGCCGCTGCTGGAGCTGGGATCGGCGTCGGCCGTGCGGAACGCGGTGATTTCGGGTGCGGGACCGGCGGTGATCAGCGCGCTCGACGTCGCCCGCGAGGTCGCCGACCGGCGGCTCGTGCCGATCGCGGTCGACGGCGTCGACCTGAACCGCGCGCTGCGTGCGGTCTGGCCCGCCGGGCGACGGCTGACCGGACCCGCAGCGGAGCTCCTCGCCCTCGCGATACGCCGCTGACCTGCCGACCTTGCATACCGAATAGCGACGATATATCGTGGTCATGTCGGCGATAGTCGCACGATACGAAAGGGGACAGCTCATGGAGCGATCAGCAGGTTTCGGCAGGATGTTCCGCGGCTTCGGGGAGCGCGGCGGCTTCGGCTTCGGGCACCCGGGGCACCCCGGCCGCCCGGGAGGCCCCGGTCACGGCCCACGGGGGCACCATGGCCCGCACGGTCATCACGGGCACCCGGGCGAGAACCCGGATTGGGGGCCCGAGGACGGCTTCGGCCCGGAGTTCGCGCGCGGCGGGCCGCCGCACGGCCCGGGCTTCCCGCCGCCCCCGCCTCCGCCACCGCACGGGCCCGACCCCCGTGGCGGATTCCCGGGTTTCGGCGGATTTCCCGGCTTTCCGGGTGGTGGTCCCGGCGACCCGCGCCGGCACGGCGGCTGGTTCGGCGGTGGTCCGTGGCAGGGGCGCCGCGGCCCGAGCCGTCCGGTCCGGCCCGCGGTGCTGGCGCTGCTCGCCGAGGAGCCGATGCACGGTTACCAGATCATGCAGGAGATCCGCCGCCGCACCGACAACGAGTGGCGGCCGAGCCCCGGCTCGATCTACCCGATCCTGCAGCAGCTGGAGGACGAGGGGCTGGTCCGCACGGCAGGGAACGGCGGCCGCCGCGTCGCCGAACTGACCGAGGCGGGCCGCGAGCACGTCGCCGGTCGTGAGGAGGAGTTCGCCGCGCTGTGGGAGAGCGACGCCGCCGAGGTGCCAGGCGCGGACCGGTTCCAGGCGCTGTGGCGTCAGCTCGGCGAGCTTTCGGGCGCGGCGTCGCAGGTCGCCTACACCGGCAGTGACGCGGAGTTCGCCGAGGTCAAGAAGGTGCTGTCGGAGGCGCGCCGCAAGGTGTACGAGGTGCTCGCTGCCGCTGAGCCGGAGGACGACCTGTCCTGACCACAGCGGTCCGTGAATGCCACATCGAGGGACTCAGAATCCCTCGATGTGGCATTCACGGACCTTCAGGTCGGGGGCGTGGCGGGCGGTCGAGGGGCGTCCCAGCCGAGGTGGGCGGACACCTTCGCCGCCGCGGCGGCGGTCACCTCGCCCGCCTCGTCGAGCCGGTGTCCCAGCCGCTGCGCCGGAGCGGAGATGTTGAGCGCCGCCACCACCCGGCCGCGGAAATCGCGCACCGGGGCCGAAACGCCGACCAGGCCTGCTTCGAACTCCTCCCGCACGCGGGCGTAGCCGTCGCGGCGGCACTCCTGGATCTTCGCCCACAGCTGTGGCAGAGAGTGCACTTCGGACAGTGCGGAGTTCTCCCCCAGCCGGGGAAATCGGACGTACAGCTCGTCGGGGCTGGCGTCGAGCAGCAGCACCCGCCCGGCCGAGGTGCGGTGCGCGGGTACGCGCCTGCCTTCCCAGCCGGGCACGCGGAACGAGTGTCCCGAAACCGAAAGCAGCGTCAGCACTTCCTGGTCCCGCAGGACACACAGGTGGCTGGTTTCTTCGAGATCCGCCGAAAGCGCGTGCAGCACCGGCTCGGCCGCGCGGAGCAACCGGTCCTCCGCGGTCCGCGCGACCAGGGAGAACAACCGCCAGCCCAGCCGGTACTCCAGGGTGTCCGGATCGCGTTCGACGACGCCTTCTTCGGCGAGTGCCTTGAGCGCACGGGAGACCTGGCTCTTCTCCCGGCCGGTCAGCCGGGCGAGCCGGACCACGCCCAGCCCGCCCGCTCGCTGGGCCTCGGCGGAGGCGAGCGCTTCGAGCAGGTCGAGGTCGCGGCGCAGACCGTGCCCCGGGTGGCGGGCCTCCTCGCCCGCTCGCGGAACCGTCATGGCCGCAGCGTAGCGAGTTGGCGGCAGCGCAACGCGCGTTGCGATGTGCCCGCGGGCCTTGCCCCGGCGTCCGGCGGATTTCTAGGTTCGGCCCTGTGAAGATCGTCGACATCACGCTCGACCGGCTGCGGCTCGAACTCGACCCGCCCCTGCTCGCGGCGTGGGATCCCGAGCCCCGCACGCGTTTCGACGCGACGATCGTGCGGGTCTGCACCGACGAAGGTGTCACCGGGATCGGCTCCGGGGACACGATGGCCGGGTTCGAGCAGGTCCGGCATCTCTTCGTCGGGGAAGACCCGCTCGCCATCGTCCGGCACGTCAAGGCCATCGAGACCGCCAACTTCCACGGTGGCCGCTACTGGCCGCTGGAGGCGGCGCTGTGGGACATCATCGGCAAGGTCGCCGGGCTTCCGGTTTCGGTCCTGTTCGGAAACGCCGCCCGCGCGTTGCCCGCGTACGCTTCGTCCGCCGAGCTGAAATCACCCGAGGCCCGTGTCGAGTCGGCGTTGCGGGCGAGGGAGGCCGGTTTCCGGGCGACGAAGATCCGGATCGACCGCGACCGGGTGGCCGAGGGCGTCGCCGCGGTGGCGGCGGTGCGGAACGCGCTCGGCCCGGACTTCGTGATCATGGCCGACCTCAACCAGTCCTGGCGGATGGCAGGGGACACCGCGGCGGCCTCGGATCTGGCCAAGACCAGAGGGCTGGTGCGCCGACTGTCCGAATTGGACGTCTTCTGGGTCGAAGAACCCTTGCCGTACGAGGATGTCGACGGTTTCCGTACGCTGCGTGCGGAGAATCCCGGCCTCCGGATCGCGGCGGGGGAGATGCAGCACTCGCTGCCCGAACTGCTGCGGTATCTCGAACACGACGTGCTCGACGTCTACCAGATGGACGTCGTGCTCGCGGTCGGCATGCACCGCGCGCGGACACTGGCCGAGCTGGCGCGGCTCAAGCACCGCGCGTTCACGCCGCACAGCTGGACCAACGGCATCGGCGTGCTCGCCAATCTGCACGTCGCGGCGGGCGTCGGCGGGGGACCGTACTTCGAGTTCCCGTACGACCCGCCCGGCTGGACCCCCGAACGGCGCGATTTCATGCTCGCCGAGCCGCTGATGGTCAACGCGGCCGGTGAGCTGGAGGTTCCGGCGGAGCCGGGGCTCGGTGTCGAACTCGACGAGGAGGCGGTGGCGCGATGGCGGATCTAGGGGCGGGTTCGGCGGGGTGGTCATGCGGCTGAGCGTGGAGCCGTCCGGGCGGCTGGAGTTCGGCCCCGGTGTGCTGGCCGAGCTGCCGGAGTTCGTGGCCGCGCTGGGCCATGACCGGGTCTTCGTCGTCACCGACCGCGGGCTGCGGGCGGCGGGGATCGTCGGCAGGGTGGAACGGGTGCTGGCGGACTTGGAGTACGTGGTCCACGAGGACATCGGGCCCAATCCGTCCACTGTGGAGCTGGACCGTGGTGCCGCGCGGTTGCGGCGCTTCGGGAACGCCGCGGTGGTAGCGCTCGGCGGCGGTTCGGCACTCGACGCGGCGAAGGGGATCTCCCTGCTGGCGGGGAATCCGGACGCCGTCGCGGCGGACGCGGACGCGTTGTGGTCCGCTTCGGACGGACTGCCGATCGTGGCCGTGCCGACGACGTCCGGGACCGGCGCGGAAACCAACGGCTTCGGCGTCGTCGAGGACGTCTGTGCCCGCCGGAAAGTCTACATCGGACATTCGTCGGTGAAGCCGAAGATCGCCGTGCTCGACCCGGAACTGACCCTCGGCCTGCCCGCGCCGGTCACGGCCGCGACGGGCCTGGACGCACTGGTGCACGGCATCGAATCGCTGGCCTCGCGGGGCGCGAACCCGATATCGGCGGCCTACGCGACGCAGGCGGTTTCGCTGGTGAGCCAATGGCTGCCGGCGGCGTACCGGGACGGCGCCGATCTCGAGGCGCGGTCGCGGCTGATGCTCGGCGCGCATCTCGCGGGCCACGCGCTGACGGTGTCGGGGCTGGGTCTGGTGCACGGCATCGGGCACGCGCTCACGGCACACACCGGGACACCACACGGCGTCGCACTGGCCGCGGTGCTGGAGGAGGTCATGACCTTCAGCGCTTCAGCGGCCGCGCTCGCCTACGAAACCACCGCACGGGCGATGGGTGTGTCTTTTGTGGACAGTGGACCGCTCGCCGCCGTCGAAGCCGTGCGGGAGATTTCGGGGACGATCGAGATCAAACGCCCGCTGCGGGACCTCGGCGCCTCCCGCGATCTGCTCCCGGCGATCGCCGAGGCGGCCGTCGCCGACGCCGTCACGAAGAACTCCCCGCGCCTGCCCACCGCCCCGGAAGTCCTCGACCTGCTCCACTCCGTCCACTGATCATCGCGGCCGAGCGCCCCAATGTGGCGTTCGGTGCGTTGGAC
>NZ_JBHYJW010000105.1:0-16810 GCF_042741125.1 Amycolatopsis sp. NPDC058986
GCACTGAACCGCTTCGCCTGAGCGCGGGCCACATGCCGTTAAGGCCACCTTACGGGCGTCTGATGCCCGTAAGGTGGCCTTAACGGCATTTCGGGGACGGCGGATCAGCCTCGCGCGTGTGCGTCCAGGATGTGTGCGATGGCCTGCGTGACCTGCTGCGCGTAGTCCAGGTTGAGCCATTCGTCGGGCACGTGGATGTTCGAGTCCGTCCCGCACGCGCCGGTCACGAGGAACTGCGCGTCCGGGTATTTTTCGCCCAGCAGCCCCATGAACGGGATCGACCCGCCCATGCCGGCGCTGCGGTGCGGCCGTCCGAACACCTCGTCGCTCACCCGGCGCAGCGCGGTTGTCAGCCATGGCGCTTCGGCCGGCGCGTTCCAGCCGTTCTCCGCCTGGGCGTCCTCGCTCAGCTCGACCTGAGCGCCGTACGGCACGTCGGTGGTCAGCGCCCGCTTGACCGCGGCCAGCGCGGTGGCCGCGTCGGCGGTGGGCGGAAGCCGGAAGCTCAACGTCAACGTCGTGCTCTCGCGCAGGACGTTGCCCGCCTCGGGCGGCTTCGGCAGCCCGTCGGCGCCGATGATCGACAACGTCGGCCGCCAGCTCTGGTTGAGCAGCAGCTCCAGCTCGTCGTCGGTGACCGTGGTGGCGCCGTCCACGAGCGGGTACATCTCCCGCAGTGCGCCGGGGGAGACCTCGACGACGTCCTTGGCCTCGTCGCGCCGGTTCACCGGGATCTCGACCTTCAACTCCGGCAGCTTGATCTCGCCTGTCTCGGAGTCCTCGATGCGGTCGAGCAGCTGGCGCAGCACGCGGAACGAACTCGCGACGACGCCGCTCGCGAGTCCGGAATGCTGGGCCGTACCCAGCAGCCGCACCGTCACGTTGAGGTGCAACATCCCGCGCAGGCTGTTGACCAGCCACAACCGCTCGTAGTCGCTGCCACCCGCGTCGAGGCAGACCACCAGGGTGACCTCGCCAAGGCTTTCGCTCAGGTGCTCCAGGTACGCGGGCAGGTCGGGGCTGCCGGACTCCTCGCCGGTTTCCAGCAGCAGCACGGCACGCGCGTGTTCACCGCCCGCGGCGTGCACAGCTTCCAGCGCGGTGGTGGCCGCGTACCCGGAGTAACCGTCGTCCACGGCTCCGCGGCCGTAGAGGCGGCCGTCGCGCAACACCGGCGTCCACGGGCCCAGCCCCTCGGACCAGCCGCCGACCGGCGGTTGTTTGTCGAGGTGCCCGTACAACAGCACGGTGCCCTTGTCCGCGCCGCCCGGTGTCGCCGGGACGTCCACGAACAGCAGCGGCGATCGGCCCGGCAACTCGACGACCTCGAGCTTCGCGCCCGGCAGCCCTCGCCCGGCGATCCAGTCGCGGACGTGGTCCACGGCCGCGGCGAGGTGTTTGTTCGCAGCCCAGTCGGCGTCGAACGCGGGGGACAGCGCGGGGATCTCCACCAGACCGGACAGGCTCGGCACGACGTCGTTCGTCCACGCCGAGATCACGGATTCACGTACGGATTTCTGCTCCACACAAGCATCCTGCCACGCGGAACGTACTGTGGTGGAGGTCACGACCGGCACATCCGCCGGGCCGCGCACACGGTGTGCGACACCCGCGACCCCAGGTGAACGGCGCTCAGGAAACCCGACCCTTGGCAGCCCAACTCTAGGGCTTCCAAGCGTTTTCCCTGCTCAGCAACGGTTTCTCAGCAACAAATCAGCAACCGTGACTCACCATCGGGCAGCCCTTCGTGTCAGGATGACGGCGAGAACCGTCAACGCCGACGGTGACCGAGCGCTTCAGATCCGACGCGCTGGTCCCGCCGGTGCAGTCGCTGTGGTCGCCACAAGCGGCCACCAGAGGCACCGACATCAAGGAGCAAGCGCATGCCGTCCCCCGAACAGTGGACGCACCCGGAGCCTGGAGATGGTCCGGCCGCCGTAGCGGCTCAACCTTCCCCCGAACAGGTGATCGCCGGTTTGCGAGCAACGAGTGAAGGTGGCGCTGAGCTGACTCAGCTGCTCACCCCCGAAGGCGAACGGGTCTCCTCACCCCGGTTCGACAAGTACGTCGAGGACATCGACGACGCGGCACTTCGCGGGCTCTACCGCGACATGGTGCTGGTGCGCCGCGCGGACCGCGAAGCCAACGCGATGCAGCGCCAGGGGCAGCTCGGCATCTGGGTCCCGCTGCTCGGCCAGGAGGCCGCACAGATCGGCTCCGGCAGGGCGCTTCGGGCCACCGACATGGCCTTCCCCAGCTACCGCGAGCACGGCGTCGCCTATACCCGCGGTGTCGACCTCAAAGAGGTGCTCGGGATCTTCCGCTGCACCGACCACAGTGGCTGGGACTACCAGTCCCACCGGTTCCACCCTTACACCATCGTGATCGGCAACCAGGTGCTCAACGCCACCGGCTACGCGATGGGCCAGAAGTTCGAGGGCAAGGTCGGCGACGACGACGGTGAAGCGACGATCTGCTACTTCGGTGACGGAGCCACTTCGCAGGGCGACGTGCACGAGGGCTTCGTCTGGGCCGCGGTCTACGACGCACCGCTTGTTTTCTTCTGCCAGAACAACCAGTGGGCGATTTCCGAGCCCACCGAACGCCAGTCGCGGCTGCCGCTGTACCAGCGCGCCCGCGGGTACGGCTTCCCCGGCATCCGCGTCGACGGCAACGACGTCCTCGGCTGCCTCGCCGTTTCGCGCTGGGCGCTGGAGGAATGCCGTCACGGCAACGGGCCGGTGCTGATCGAGGCGTTCACCTACCGGATGGACGCGCACACCACCACCGACGACCCCACTCGTTACCGGCTCTCCGACGAGCTGGAGGAGTGGAAACTGAAGGACCCGATCGAGCGCGTCCGCGCGTATCTCGCCCGTGGCGGCGGTGCCGACCAGGCGTTCTTCGACCAGGTCCAGGAAGAGGCCGACGCGTTCGCCGCCGACCTGCGCGACTACACGTTCAACATGCCGGAACCGCCGCCGGACCGGATATTCCGCAACGTCTATGCCGAGCCTTCACCGGTTCTCGAAGCGCAGCGCGCCGAGTATCTGTCCTACTTGGACGGTTTCGTCGGGGCAGGTGAGCACTGATGACCACTGTGGACATTCAGAAACTGACCATTTCCAAGGCGATCAACCTCGGTCTCCGCCGCGCCATGGAGGAGGACCCGAAGGTTCTCGTCATGGGCGAGGACGTCGGCAAGCTCGGCGGCGTCTTCCGGATCACCGACGGGCTGCAGAAGGACTTCGGCGAGCAGCGCGTGCTGGACACGCCGCTGGCCGAGTCCGGGATCATCGGCACCGCGGTCGGCCTCGCCGTGCGCGGCTTCCGGCCGGTGTGCGAGATCCAGTTCGAGGGCTTCATCTTCCCCGGTTTCGACCAGATCTCCTCGCAGCTGGCCAAACTGCACTACCGGACGCAGGGCAAGGTCAAGATGCCCGTCGTCATCCGGGTCCCGTTCGGCGGCGGCATCGGCGCGGTCGAGCACCACTCGGAGTCGCCGGAGTCGTTCTTCGCGCACATCGCCGGGCTCAAGGTGGTTTCCTGCTCGAACGCCGTCGACGCGTACTGGATGATTCAGCAGGCCATCCACTCCGATGACCCAGTCCTGTTCTTCGAACCGAAGCGGCTCTACCACTCGGGCGCACTGCGGGCCGAGGTCGACACGACGGCTACGCCCGACCCACTCTTCAAATCGCGCGTGGTGCGCGAAGGTACGACGGCGACTGTCGTCGCGTACGGCCCTTCGGTGAAGGTGGCACTCGACGCCGCGACCGCCGCCGAGGACGAAGGCCGCTCGCTGGAGGTCATCGACCTGCGCACGCTCTCGCCACTGGACCTCGACCCGGTGTTCGAGTCGGTGCGCAAGACCGGCCGGCTCATCGCGGTCAGCGAGGCGCCGTCGGAGTCGTCGCTGACCTCGGAGATCGCCGCGCGGGTCCAGCAGGAGTGCTTCTACTCGCTGGAAGCCCCCATCCTTCGGGTGACCGGATTCGACACGCCGTATCCGCCTGCCAAGCTCGAGGAGCACTACCTCCCCGATCTGGACCGGGTACTGCACGCTGTCGACCGCTCGCTCGCCTGGTAAGGGGGAAGTTCACGCAATGCCCGATTACAAACAGTTCCCCCTCGCCGACACCGCCGAGGGGTTGACCGAGGCCGACATCCTCAACTGGCACGTCAAGCCGGGTGACACGGTCGCGGTCAACCAGATCGTGGTGGAGATCGAGACCGCGAAGGCGGCCGTCGAGCTGCCGATCCCGTGGGCCGGTGTGGTCACCGAGCTGCATGTGGAACCGGGTCAGACGGTCGAGGTCGGCACGCCGATCCTGACCATCGACGTCGATCCTGGTGGGGCCGCGGCTCCCTCCGCCCCGGCTCCTTCAGCGGCCGCTGCCGCCCCCGAGCCCGCCGCCGAGGAGGAGATGAAGCCGCTGGTCGGCTACGGCTCCAAGACGGTGGTCACGCAGCGCCGGGCCCGCAAGGGTGCTGCCCCCGCCGCCGCTCCGGCTGCGGCCGTTGCCACTCCCGCCACTCCCTCCGCTCCGGTTGAGGCGCCGCGCGGTGGGTACGTGCCGCTGGCGAAGCCGCCGGTGCGGAAGCTGGCCAAGGACCTCGGCGTCGACCTGCACGCACTGACCGGCACGGCCGACGGCGGCGTCATCACCCGCGACGACGTCCAGCGCGCCGCCAACGGCGCGGCCCCGGCCACTGCGACGTCCACTGTGGACGCTGGTTACGACCCGGCGACGCGCGAACGTCGCGTACCGGTCAAGGGCGTCCGCAAGGCCACGGCGGCGGCGATGGTGCAAAGCGCTTTCACCGCACCGCATGTCACGGAGTTCCTGACCATCGACGTCACGCCGATGATGGAACTGCGCGAGAGGCTGAAGAACTCGCGTGAGTTCCGCGGTGTGAAGCTGACGCCGCTGGCGTTCGCGGCGAAGGCCGTGTGCATGGCGATCAAGCGGACCCCGGACGTCAACGCGGTCTGGTCCGAGGAGACGAAGGAAATCGTCTTCAAGGACTACGTGCACCTCGGGATCGCCGCGGCCACCCCGCGCGGCCTCGTCGTGCCGAAACTCCACGACGCGGATGCCATGTCGCTCAAGGACATCGCGGTCGCCCTGACCGAGCTGACCGAGGTCGCGCGGGAGGGCAAGACAACCCCGGCGGCGATGCTGAACGGGACCTTCACGATCTCGAACATCGGCGTCTTCGGCATCGACACCGGGACGCCGATCATCAACCCCGGCGAGACGGCGATCCTCGCGCTCGGCGCGATCCGGGACACGCCATGGGTGGTCGACGGGGAGATCAAGGTCCGGAAGGTCATGCAGCTCTCGCTCAGCTTCGACCACCGGGTCGTCGATGGGCAGCAAGGCTCGGAGTTCCTGGCCGACGTCGGCGCCCTGCTCAGCGACCCCGCCGTCGCGATTACGTTCTAGGTCCGTGAAGGACTCCTTACCGGCACTGAGCGCCGGTAAGGAGTCCTTCACGGTCAGGTCCCCTGCGGGAAGCACGACCTGGTGACCCGCGAAGCCTCCGGTTCGTCGGGATCAGCCCCGCGCGTGCGGGGAGGACAATCCCTGACCTGCGGCGTTCCCGGTCCGAGCGCCGAATTTACTTCACTTCCGACCGCCGAACGCTCAAGCACCCTTGGGCTTGAACACGATCTTTCCACTCTCCAGATCGACCCGATCTCGCGGCGGCGCGCCGTCGTCCTCGCTCTGAACCAGCATGACCTCGGCCTGCCGCTGGTCGAGTTCGTGCCGTTTGGTCCCGTAGAGGAACGCCACCATCTCCTCGGTCCCCACCGACGCCGCGGTCCGGCCACTGCGCCGCCGCCAAGGCAGATACTTGCCGCCCCACACTTCCAGCACGGCGAGCACGAAGAGCAACACGAACAGCGCCGGAATCGACATCGCCCAGACAAGCCCCATGGCATCGAAGCTACGCCACCCTTAATGAGCTTGACGGAGTGAGCACTCACTCCGCACACTGGGCGGCATGACACCACCCGAAACGCGGCGCAGGGCGCCGAGCATGAGCGTCGAAGAACGACGCAAAATGATCATCCACGCGATGCTGCCGCTCGTCCTCGAGCACGGCGCCACCGTCACCACCAGCCAGATCGCCCGCGCGGCAGGCATCGGCGAGGGCACGATCTTCCGCGCCTTCAAGGACAAGGACGAGCTTTTCGACGCCTGCACGGCCGAGGTCCTCAAGCCGGACCACGTACTCGACGCGATTGCCGAGATCCCGGTCGACCAGCCGCTGGCCGACCGTCTGGTCAAGGCAGCCGACGCGCTCGGCGCGCACCTCCAGCGGATGGGAGCGCTGATGGGAGCGCTGCACGCCTCCGGGCGAGCGCGTCGCGATCCGGAGCAGCGGTTGAAGGACCGCAAGAACGTGAAGGACTCGCGACGGGACTCGATGGCCGCCATGCGAGAAGCGGTGACCGAGCTCTTCGAGCCGGAAAAGGCCCAGCTCCGGCTCCCCGCAGAGCAGTTGGCATCGCTGTTCCTCGCGCTGTTGTTCGGCGGCCGCAGGCTCGGCCAGGTCGACGACACCCCGACCACTCGCGAGATCGTGGAGGTCTTCCTCCACGGTGCCGTCCGGGCGGCCGGATGATCCCGGGCGGAGGCGGCGGCCTCGAACTCATGCTCGGCCGGAGGCATGGCAAACGCCGGAGAACCACGACGGTGCCGGACAGCGGCCTCACCGGGCCCGTCGACATCCCGGACGCACCACCACAGGATCGGCCGAAAGGGCTGCGCGAGCGTCTTTCCCGGATGCGGACCGCGGTCTCGGGCACCGTCCGCGGACTACCGAAGGTCGCGCGGCTGACCTGGCAGGCGAGCCCGTTCCTGACGATCGCGATCGCCCTGGTCACGCTGCTGTCCGGCCTTCTCCCGACGGTGACCGCCTACATCGCGAAGCTCCTGCTCGACAGCGTCGTCGCGGCGATCCAGGGCCACGGCTCGAAAAACGCGATCGTTCAAGTGGCCGCGATGCAGTTCGGCGTCCTCGCGCTGACGGCGATCAGCTCGTCACTGACGACGATGGCACAGGGGCTGCTCCAGGAACGGATGACGCTGACCATCCGGCACCAGGTCATGGCGCACGCGAGCGAACTGCACCTGGCCTATTTCGAGGGGTCGACGTCCTACGACATGCTGCGTCAGGCAGCGCAGGAGGCGCCGACCCGGCCGCTCACGATGATGACCTCGGCACTCGGCCTTGTCCGCACGACGATCACGTTCGCCAGCATGATCGCACTGCTGATCGCGATCAGCCCGCTGCTCGCGCTCGTCGCCCTGATCGCGCCGATCCCGGCGTTCATCTCGCAGTCCAAGTACGGCTCCCGCGCGTTCTGGATGTCGTTCATGCTCTCGCCCATCCGGCGCCGCATGGACTATCTGTCCTCTTTGGTCACCACCGACACCTACGCCAAGGAGACCAAGCTCTTCGGCCTCGGACCGTACTTTGTGGACCGGTTCCGCAAACTCGGCCAGGTCAACTACGAACGGCAGCGGAAGCTGACCGTGAACCGCAACGTCAGCTCGACGTCCTGGGGGCTGCTGAGCACATTCGCGGGCTCGGCGATCGCGCTGTACATCGCGCTGGAGGCGGTCGGCGGGCGGCTCACGCTCGGCGACCTGGCGTTGTACACCGCTGCGGCGACGTCCGTGCAGACCTCCGTGTCCGGCTTGTTCACCGCGTTTTCCGGGATGTACGAGAACAATCTCTACATCGACACGCTCTATCGCTTCCTCGGCACCAAACCCGAGATCGTCGCGCCGCCGGAGCCGCGGCCCCTTCCGTCCACAGTGGAAGGTCACATCGAGTTCGACTCGGTTTCCTTCAGCTACCCCGGATCGGACGAGCGCGCACTCGACGGCGTCAGCTTCGAAATCCGTCCGGGTGAGACCGTGGCGGTGGTGGGCCGCAACGGGGCTGGGAAGTCCACTCTGTTCAAGCTCCTGTGCCGGCTCTACGACCCGACCGGCGGGCGAATCCTGCTCGACGGTGTGGACATCCGCGAATTCGACCCGGTCGAACTGCGCCGCCGGATCAGCGCGATGTTCCAGGACTACGTGACCTACCAAGGCACCGCGGCCGAGAACATCGGCCTCGGCGACCTCGCGCGGCTGGAAGACCGGCCGCACATCGAAGAGTCGGCGCGGCGCGCCGGCGCCTCGGACCGGATCGAACAGCTCACCAACGGCTACGACAGCCCACTGGGCCGGTGGTTCGACCAGGGCGTGAGCCTGTCCGGCGGGGAATGGCAGAAGATCGCGCTGGCCAGGGCTTTCCAGCGCGAGGCCCCAATCCTGATCCTCGACGAGCCGACGTCCGCCTTGGACGCGCAAGCCGAGCACGATCTGTTCTCGCGGCTGCGCGAGCTGGCCGAGGGACGGACGACGCTGTACATCTCGCACCGATTCTCCACCGTGCGCCAGGCCGAGCGGATCCTGCTGCTCGACCACGGCAAGGTCGCCGAATACGGCACGCACGAGCAGCTGATGGCGGCCAAGAGCGGCTATGCCGAGCTGTTCACTCTGCAAGCGCGGGCATATCTCGACGAGGTTCCCGGCTGAAACGCCTCCGTCGGCGGCGCCACGCGGTTATCGTCTCCCGCCATGGGGGACTTCGAACCGGCGCCGCCGATCGCGGTGCCGCCCCCGCGTCCGCGATTCTGGACGCGGGGGCGGCTGGTCGCCGTGGCTGTCGCGCTCGCAGTGATCGTCACGGCGGTCGTGCTCTTGACACGCCGCGCCCCAGGTCCCGGTGAAGCGAGCTGGCGGCCACTGTCGGGGACGAGGCAGGTGCACTCCAGCACCGGCGAGGCGGGGCTGCAGTTCGCGCAGATCCTGGAGAACACCGGCGACGTCGGCGTCGTCATCGAATCCGCCCGCGCCGAGGTCCCGCCCGGTTTCACGCAGGCCGAAACGGGCACACTCTCGCTGACCTGGCTCAGCGAGTACTACCTACTCACCCCGCCGAAACTGACCGTCTTGCCTGTGCGAGTAGACCCCGACAAGCAGGTGAAACTGGCGGTGCGCTTCCGCGTCAGCTGTCCTCCGGCTCAGCCCGCGAAGCGCGTCCGGTGGCGGCTCTTCCTGACCGTGTCGTCCGGCTCGGTACGCCAGGAAGTCGAGGTCGGAGAGCTGGCCGACATCGAACTCGGCGACCGGTCACTCCCGGAATTCTGCAGCTCAGGGAAGTAACGAAGAGTGACACTGCTCGCTCCTCACCGTGACAGGGAGCAAAACGGGCAGCCCACTCGTTGACCGGGTATGGCTGTCGTGTTCCTGCTCTATGTCATCGCCGAGGTGGCCGCTGTCTGGGCGGTAGGCTCGGCCGTCGGCGTGCTCGGCACGATCGGGCTCCTGCTGGCCGGCGCCTTCGTCGGCTCCTGGCTCGCCCGCCGCGAAGGCGGCAAGGCCATGCGCGCGTTCGTCGAAACCGCCCGCGCGGGCCGCCCCGCCGAGAAGGAACTCACCGACGGCATGCTGGTCGCGCTCGGCGGCGTCCTGATCATGCTGCCCGGCTTCGTCAGCGACGTCATCGGTCTGCTCCTGCTACTCCCTCCCACTCGCTCCGTCGCCCGCAAGATCTGGCTGCGCCGCGCCGAAAAGCGCGCAATCCGCTTTGCCAACCAGCGCCGCGGCCCGGTGATGGTGGTCGACAGCGAAGTCGTCGCCGAAGACCACCCACCGCGGTCGTCGCAGCCCCCGATCATCGAAGGCCGCATCATCGAGGGCTGACCGCTACGAGTGAGCTTCCCGATGGTGTGCAAGGTACTGCTCACCAATCGCATGACTTGGATGGATGTGCAAAGTAGTTCCGTCTGGTTTGCCGTTGCGCACAATGGCGTGATTCTCCTGCACAATCAGCGCACCATAGTCGAACAGAACATGACAATTAGGGCAGAGGCAGAGCACATTCGCTGCCGAATCAGGGCCTCGATGCAACCCGCCTAGCGCCTGAATGTGAGCACCTTCCGAGTAACCGCGATCGCCAACGGTCAACCGGACGCCACACATTTGGCACGTGTGGTCATAAAGATTCTTCACGTAATCTGCCACGCTGGTAGAACGAACGATCCGTTGCGCGGTGGTTGACCGACGACCAGGTGTCTCGTTGCCGGTTGGCGGCGCTGGATGCTGTTCCTCACCTGAAACCAACGCCTCCTCTGGAGCAATGATCATGTCCACGGCTGAGGCCACAGCCACCATCCGGAAACGGCACACCAGATAACCTCGCCGTCCCTTTTCCCGTACGGCATCTTCAACCCTGAAGAGACCGTCGTATCGGTACCCCTCATCGGGCGCATGAGGCGAATCGGGGTCCGACCCTCGGATCACCCGAACAGCCGCACCCTTGATCATGCTCGTCTGGAGTGCTGCGTTACCGGAAGAATCGAAGGTTTGATCCTTTACCTGCTTCCCTGATGCGTCCTGGCCGCCGTGGCCGGTATAGATGATCACTGTCCCATAGTCAACATCGTCCTCATAGCCGCCGGAGGCGACAATGGACTCGGCACCCAGGGCACGGGTACCGACGATACCCGCAATGAGCGCACGATGAACACCACTCGCCGCAGCCGCCTTACGACTGGAAAACACAGTCCCCGGCGGTACATTAGGCAGCTCGCCGTACCGCATCTTGGCTTCCTTCTTGGGAACCGCTTTGAGGTCGCGGAACTCAAAGCCGATCTCAGTCAGTCGAGCTACGACTGTTTGCACCCCGCCACTGAACTCGCTCGCGCGAAGCGCTTGCCCAGTCGCATAACCATGAGCTGCTCCGACCAGCGCCTTCGAGTCATAGTCCTTGTCCTCGTGCACAACGACGTAGCGCACTGAACGGCCGAAGCCGTACTTGGCCAGGAACTCATCCCGGCCCAGTTCGTCGTACTCGGCGATGGCAGCAAGCACGTGCTGACGGTCGATGTCGGCAAGACTCATGCCGATCACTCTATGGCGTGACACCGACAGTCTTGGTGTTTCCTGCGGTAAACGGCTAGGCGTTCGTAGGCTTCGGGATGTCGAAGTAGCTGCTGAAGCGGACCGCGGGGGCGTACTCGCCCTTGACCTTCACCTTGCCGGTCACGAACATGGCCGCCACCGCGGCGTTGCCGGTCGCCATCCGGATGAAGTCGTCGACCGACAGGGTGATCGTGGTGTCCGGGGTGCGGGCGAGGTCGACGCTGGAAACGCAGGTGCCGTCCTCGATGACCGTCTGGAAACGATCGAAACCGTCTTCGCCGTCACCGTCGGAAAAGCGCCAGGAAACCACGAAGTCGACGTGCCGGGCGCGGTCGGGGCGGAAATGCTCGGACATTCTGCGGAATATCTCGTCGAGGAACACCGAGCGTAACTCGGGGTGATCCGCGACGGCCTTGAGTTGTTCCCTGGAGGTCTGGCCGAGTATGTCGACGAGTGCCTGTGTCGACAGGGAGCTCAGCTCGATGCCCGCACCGCGACTTCCCAGCATGTGCAGGGTTTCCAGCACCTGGATGAACTCGTCGGGCGTGAGCTTCTCGACCTCGAGGTGGGCGGCGAAACCGTCCAGCGCGTGTCCGGGGCCATGGCGCGACACGGCCAGCCGGAGCGGCCGCGAAATGCGCAGCCGTTTCCGCCAGCGCCGGGGTGAAGAATTACGGGACACGAGCGGGAAGTGTAATCGCTCAGGCCGGTTTCGGAAGGTCGAAAAATCCGATCAAGCCCGCGGCGAATGCGAGGTCGCCCTTGACCTTGATCTTCCCGGTGACAAAAAGCACAGCCGGGGTCGCCTGATGGGTGATAAGCCGGAAGAAGTCCGTCGGCGCGATCGTGATGGTCACCTTGGGCTTCTCCCGCATCTCGCGGCTGACCGTGCAGGCACCGTGCGAGATGACCGTCTCGTAGCGGTCGTAGCCGCCGTCGCCGACACCGCCCGACAGCCGCCAGTGGATGACCGCGTGGACGTTCTTCGCGCGCTCATGCCGGATGTGCGCGCCCATGCGGTCGAAGATCTCGCCGAGCACGCGCTCCCGCAGCGTCCGCTCGGCGACGACGCGCTCCAACTGCACCCGCGACGCGGCGGCGACCAGGTTCGCGAAGCGGACGGGGTCGACCTTGCTCAGGTCGAACGCGGGGGCTCGCTCCGCGATCCGCAGCAACGCGGCCAGCAGCCGGCGGAAGTCGTCCTTGCCCAGATCGCGCGGGTTCACCACGTCGGCGAGCACGTTGACGTCGAGGGAGTGCGCTTCCGGGCCGGTCGGGTCGATACGCTCCAGGGCGTCGATCAGCGCCGCGCCACGCAACCCGCCCAGCCCAGCCCCCGGATCGGTGCTGGTCATCCCGGTGTTGTCCGCCATCGGCCTTCCTCTCCCTGCTGTCGACTAAGCCTACTCGCCAGTAGGTAAGCTGGGCAAGGGCGCCGGAATCCCCCTTCGACCTCGGCTGCCGGTAGCGTCTTCGCCGTAAGAGGGAGGTCTGGACGTGTCCGAAGAGTCCACTGGAGAGCAGCGTTCACCCGAGCGGGCGAGGCGCCTGCCCCGTGCCGTCCGCGAACGGCAGATCCTGGACGCCGCCGTGCAGGTGTTCTCGCGCCACGGCTACCACTCCGCGTCGATGGACGAGATCTCCGACGTCGCGGGTGTCTCGAAGCCGATGATCTACACCTACCTCGGCTCGAAGGAGGACCTGTTCGGCCAGTGCATCCGCCGCGAGGCCACCCGGCTCCTCGAAGCCATCCAGGACGGCATCAAACCCGACCTGCCACCGGACATGCAGCTGTGGCACGGCCTGCGCTCGTTCTACCGCTTCGTCTCCGAGTACCGCGAGTCGTGGACCGTGCTGCACCGCCAGGCGCTGACGGTCGGCGGCAGCTTCGCCACCGAGATCACCGACATGCGCACCCGCGCCATCGAGCTCGTCGCCGCGCTCGTCGTCTCCGCCGGCACCCGCAAGGGGCTCGGCGAGCAGGCCGAGTTCTCCGGTGCCGGGCTCTCGGCGGCGTTGGTCGGGGCGGCCGAGTCGCTGGCCGACTGGGCGCTCGACCACCCCGACGTCTCGGACGGCGTGCTCGCCTCGTGGCTGATGAACCTCGTCTGGCTCGGGTTCAACGACCTGGTCGAGGGCGAGATCTGGAAGCCGTCTACTACAGCCGAGTGATCGTCCCTTCGAGGTGGGGCTTCGGCTTGCGCGAGGCCCACAGCTCGAACGACCAGCCGTCATCGGTCTGCCAGGTCGTGAACGCGGCCTTGGCGGGCAGCAGCACCGGCTGCTTGAACCGGACGTCGATGGTGAACGCCTCCGGCAGCCTGCCCTCGAACGCCGCGAGCGCGTGCGCCTTCGTCCACATGCCGTGCGCGATCGCGGCCGGGAAACCGAAGGCCTTCGCGGTGAGCGCGTGCAGGTGGATCGGATTGCGGTCGCCGGACACCTCGGCGTAGCGGCGGCCGATGTCGCCGGGGATGTGCCACAGCGCGCTCGGCGACGGCGGCGTCAGTGCCGCGCGCGGCTTGTCCGCACCCGAGCCACCACCGCGGCGCAGGTACGTGCTCACGTCCGTCCACACGGGAGTGTCTGCCACCAGCAGTTCGCTGATGACGTCGAACTGACGGCCCTGCGGATGCGGCCGCAGGTTCTCCGCCCCCACGCGCAGCGTGAACGACTCGTCGAGCCGCAGCGGCCGATGCTGGGTGATCGTGTTCCGCACGTGGACCATGCCGAGCAGCGGGAACGGGAAGTCCGCCTCGGTCATCAGCGCCATTTGGAGCGGGAACGCCAGCATGTGCGGGTAGGTCGCGGGCAGTTCGTCGGTCAGCCGAAACCCGCAGACCTGGTTGTACGCGGCGAGGTGCGCCGGGTCGATGACGACGCCGGTGCGCGCGAACTCCGTGTCGGGCAGCTTGTCGCCGCCGCCCTTGTGCAGGACACCGCCGAGCAGCGCCTTCGGGTACAGCGTGGCCAGGCTGGGCGAGCTGTGCAGCTGTTTGACCGTCATCACGCCCCCAGAAGCGCTTGGCCGCAGACGCGGACGATGTTGCCGTTCACCGCGGACGAGGCCGGGTTGGCGTACCAGGCGATCGTCTCGGCGACGTCGACCGGCAGGCCGCCCTGGCCGAGGCTGGACAGCCGCCGCCCGGCCTCGCGGATGAACAGCGGGACCGCCGCGGTCATCTTGGTCTCGATGAATCCCGGCGCGACGGCGTTGATCGTGCCGCCGTACCCGGCGAGCTGCTCGGCGCCGACGTTGACCATGCCGATCACGCCCGCCTTGCTGGTCGCGTAGTTGGTCTGGCCGACGTTGCCGGCGATACCCGCGATCGAGGAGACGCCGACGATCCGGCCGTTCTCCTTGAGCACCTTGTCGCCGATGAGCTTGTCGTTGACCGCGAGTTGCGAAGCGAGGTTCACCGCGATCACCGAGTCCCAGCCGCCCTCGGTGAGGTTCCCGAGCGTCTTGTCGCGGGTGATGCCCGCGTTGTGCACGACGATGTCGACGCCGTCGTGGCGGGTCTTCAGGTACTCGGCGAGCTTTTCGGGAGCGTCGGCAGCGGTGATGTCGAGCTGCAGCGCCGAGCCGCCGACCTTGTTCGCGACCTTCGACAGATCCGCCCCCTGAGCGGGGATGTCGAGCGCGACGACGTGGGCGCCGTCGCGGGCCAGCACCTCGGCGATCGCCGCGCCGATACCCCGGGAAGCACCGGTGACCAGCGCGATCTTGCCGTCGAGGGGCTTGTCCCAGTTCGCCGGAGCGGTCGCGGTCTTGGTGTGCGTGCCGACGCGGATGACCTGCGCGTCGACGAACGCGGACTTGGCCGAGAGCAGGAAGCGCAGCGTGGACTCCGTCGCGTCCTCGGCGCCCTCGGCGACGTACACCAGCTGGGCAGTCGCGCCGCGCTTCAGCTCCTTACCGACCGAGCGCACGAAGCCTTCCAACGCGCGCTGCGCGATCCGCTCGCGGCCCTCGACGAGTTCGGGAGGCGTGCCGAGGACGACGACACGGCCCGACGAGCCGACACTGCGGATCACCGGGTGGAAGAACTTGTAGACCTCGCGCAGCTGTTTCGGGTCCGAAACACCGGTGGCGTCGAAGACCAGCGCGGCGTGCTTGCCATCGGCAGGGGAGGTGACGACCTCGATCCCGGCGTCGGCGAGCTGGTCCTTCACGGTCTTCTCCAGCCGACCGCCGGGCGCGGCGCCGAGAAGTGCGGGACCCTCGAGTGCAGGTTGACCCGGCTTGTGGCGGCGGAGCGTCGCGGGGTTGGGCAGTCCGAGCCTGGGCACCACGAACTTCCCCAATGGGGTCTTCGTGAACTGCTGGTACCTGTCAGCCATCGGATGCCTCCCGTGCCGTTTGCGTCACTTCGAAGTCTAACCTACTCCCGAGTAGGTTACAGTGTGAGAGGGATGACTCAGTTCGACTAGAGAGGGCGAGATCCAATGGCCACGAGGAAAGCGTCACCGATTCGCAAGGTCGCGATCATCGGTGGCAACCGGATCCCCTTCGCACGGTCGAACGGTCCGTACGCGAAGGCGTCGAACCAGGACATGTTCACCGCAGCCCTGGACGGCCTGGTGAGCCGGTTCGCCCTGCAGGGCGAGGTCATCGGCGAGGTCGCCGCCGGCGCGGTGCTCAAGCACTCCAAGGACTTCAACCTCGCGCGGGAGAGCGTGCTCGGCAGCAAGCTCTCGCCGGCCACTCCGGCGTCGGACGTGCAGATGGCGTGCGGCACCGGTCTGCAGGCGATCATCAACGTCGCCAACAAGATCGCCCTCGGCCAGATCGACTCGGCGATCGCGGGCGGTGTCGACACGACCAGCGACGCACCGCTCGCCGTCAACGAGGACCTGCGGCAGATCCTGATCCAGCTCAACTCGGCGAAGACCGTGGCCGACCGGCTCAAGCTGGTCACGAAGCTGCGTCCCGGCCACATCGTGCCGGAGATCCCGCGCAACGCCGAGCCGCGGACCGGCCTTTCGATGGGCGAGCACGCGGCGCTGACGGCGAAGATCTGGGAGGTCACCCGCGAGGCGCAGGACGAACTCGCCGCGACGAGCCACCAGCGGCTGGCCGCGGCGTACGACCGCGGGTTCTTCGACGACCTGGTGACGCCGTTCCTCAAGCTGTCGCGCGACCAGAACCTGCGCGGGGACTCGACCGCGGAGAAGCTCGCCAAGCTCAAGCCGGCGTTCGGTGGCCAGGACGGCACGATGACCGCGGGCAACTCGACGCCGCTTTCCGACGGCGCCTCGACCGTGCTGCTGGCGACCGACGAGTGGGCTAAGGCGCACAAGCTCCCGGTGCTGGCGTACCTGACGTTCTCGCAGACGGCGGCCGTCGACTACGTACACGGCGAAGAGGGCCTGCTGATGGCGCCGGCGTACGCAGTGCCGCGGATGCTCTCGCGGGCCGGATTGACGTTGCAGGACTTCGACTTCTACGAGATCCACGAGGCGTTCGCGTCGCAGGTGCTGGCCACGTTGAAGGCGTGGGAGGACCCGGCGTTCGCCAAGGAGAAGCTGGAACTGGACGCGCCGCTGGGCTCGATCGACCGGGCGAAGCTGAACGTCAACGGCTCCTCGCTGGCGGCAGGGCACCCCTTCGCCGCCACCGGTGGCCGGATCGTCGCGACGCTGGCGAAGCTGCTGAACGAGAAGGGGTCGGGCCGCGGCCTGATCTCCATCTGCGCTGCGGGCGGCCAGGGCGTCACGGCCATCCTGGAGAAGTAGCTGAAGGGGACTTTTCTCTCGTAGGACGTGGTGCATGGGGGGTTATTAGCAAAGAAATGGATGGAATATCCCAA
>NZ_JBHYJW010000106.1:0-15990 GCF_042741125.1 Amycolatopsis sp. NPDC058986
GCGCTGGACGCACCGAACGCCACATTGGGGCGCTCGTCGCGTGGCGGGTCTAGACCGGGTGGACGGGGCCGTTGGTCACGACCGGGTGCAGCTCGGCCGGGCGTTCGGCGGCGGGGTGCTCGAACCCGTTGACGTGCAACGAGACCGCCCGGATGGAGCCGGTGTCGCCACCGGCGACGTCCGCGACGGTGAACGTCCACGTCCCGTCCGCGGCCACGGCGCCCAGCGCCGCGCCGAAGTTCGCCGCGGGCCGCCAGGTGCCGGTGAACGGCGCGTTGGCCGACGTCAGCGAGCTGTACGGCTTGGCAGCGGCGTCGGCGAAGACGACCTGGCACAGGTTCTTGCCCGAGGTCCCGGTGCGGCTGAACACCGTGGCCTTGGCCCCCGACGGCGCGGTCAGCGTGCCGACCAGGTCACCGACGTACGAGTGGTTGAGCCCCACCGTCGTCGACTTCGGATCGGTGCCGCAGACCGTGCCGTCGACCGAGAGCGTCACCTTCGACGCCCGCCCGACCCCGCTCACCGTGATCGGCACCGACGCGCCGAGCGGGTTGTTGTCCGGGACGGCGACCGCGTCACCGGTGTAGGCGAAGTCCTTGGCCACCGGGGACGGCGTGCCGACCGGCACCGAGAACCGCGCTGTCTTCGGCGAAAGCGAGCCCGCGAAGGTGACCTTCGCGTTCAGCACCACCGGCACGCCGACCTCGTGCGTCGCCGGGACGGTGACGGTGAAGTCGTTGACGCCGGTCTGCCCGGGGCTGATCGTGCCGTAGGACTTCGACCGCGGCGCGATCGCGACGCCCGGCGTCGGGCTGCTGAGCACCACGCTGGTGGAAACGGCGGCGCCGTCCCCGGTGTTGGTGACCGGCAGCGACACCGTCGCGGTGTCACCCGGGTTGAGCGCCGAAGCGCCGTTCGGCGGCGTCACCGTCGGCTGTTTCGCGAAAGCCAGCGGCTGCGGGCTGGCTCCGGTGTAGGAGAGCACCTTGTCCGCGAGCAGGATCCCGGCGCCACTGGTGTTGTCCTTGCCAGGGGTCTCGATGTCGACGGCGGTGGCGAGCAACGCTTCCCGGACGTCCGCTGTGGACAGACCGGGGTTGCCGGACAGCACGAGGCTCGCGATCGCGGCCGCGTGCGGCGCGGCGGCGGAGGTGCCGAAGAACGGGTCGAACCCGGTCACCGAGGTCCGGACGCCGTCCGCGGCGGTGATTTCCGGCTTCTGCCGTACTTCACCACCGGTCGAGGACACGTTGCCCGGCGTGATCGGCGTCCCGTCGGCCTGGTAGAACACCCGCCGCGGACCGTCCGAAGAGAACCGTTCGACCTTGGTGGCGCCGGAGAACGAGCCGGGGAACGGCCCGGCGGGGTTGGCCGGGTCACCGGGTTCGAGCGGCCTGCCGAACGCCTTCGCCGCCGGGGCCGCCGCGACCCCGAACGCGGCGCGTGCCGCCGAATGCCCGGACGTCATGCCCGGCGTGGTGTAGGCCTTGAGACCGTCAGCGGAGTCCGCGAAACGGCCGCGCAGCGCGGAAAGCGACAGATACCGGTTCGCGCCGGAGAACTTGACGATCGCCAGCCGCAGCCCGGACACGCCCGTGGTGTTCAGCCGCTCGTAGGGGTCCTGGGTGCCGGTCTGGTTGTTCTGGCTGAACGTGACCACGTTGCCCTTGGCGTCGAGCAGGTAGAGGTCGTAGTCGTTGTTCGACGCGCCGAGCGGGTCGGACCAGAACAGCGTCACGGGCACCGCGCCGGTACCCGCCGAGATCGGCTCGAAGATCTGCGTCCCGGCCGAACCCGCGAAGTTGTGCGCTGTTCCGGCGTATTTCGCGACTCCCTTGCCGGAGTCGACGAAATCACCTTCCCAGTGCCCGGAAGTCCCGTCGAGCACGCTGCCCTCGTTACCGGCCGAGGAGAAGTAGAGCGCGCCCGCGGCGGTCACGTCGTTCACCGCCTGCGCGATGATCCAGTCCTGGAACGGCGACTCCTTGAAGTAGAAGACGTCGTCCACGATCACGTCGCAGTGCGATTCGAAGCGGAGCTTGCGGATGTTGTCGGCGAAGCTCGCGTCGGAGTTGAACGCGGTGGCGAACCCGAGCTCCGCGTTGGGCGCGAGATCGTGGATGATCTCGAGCATCGCGGTGCCCTCGTCGCCACTGCCCTCCTGGCCGGCGATGACGTCGACGTTCGCCGGCAGCTCGCCCTTGGCCTGCGAGACGGCCAGCGAGTCGACGCCGTCGGACAACGCGCACGCCTTCACCCCGACACCGGTGACGCCGAACTGCTGGCGCGCGAGGTCGGCGTTGTGCGCGCGGTCGCCTTCGCTGGTGATCGTCGCGGCCGCCGCGTTCTTGTTCTCCTGTGCCTTGCGCAGTTCCGTGGCGAGCCGATCCGCCTTCTGCTGCTTGGTTTCCGCCGGTTTCGCGGTGCTCGTGCCCTGGCTGCCCGGCACCGCGTGCTGACGTGCGGTCATGGCCTCGTCGGCGGCTTCGACCTTCTTGATGTCTTCTCGCGCGGCGATTCCGGTGAGCGCGGCGAGCGGTACCTCGGCCCGGATGCTCGCCAGCCGCTCGGACACCGCGCGGATTCCCGCCCCCGCCTTGGTCAGTTCGGCGATGAGCCCGTCGGACACCTTCGTCGCGCGGATGTCGACCAGCGCGGTCCCCGACGGGGAGATCTCGGCCCCAGATTGCAACGCGGGCACGGCCGAGGCGTTCAGGCGGCGCTCGCGGATCTTCGTGTCGACAAGCAGTTTGCTGTCTACTTTGGATTCGGCGGCGGACTGCCCGGTCTTGACCGCCTGCAACGCGGCGATCTGGCGGGCGGAGTTCTCGGCGAACGAATCCGGTGTGGACTCGGCTGCCCCGGCGACCGGCGGGGTCACCACGCCGAGCGCGGCGACGAGCGCGGCACCGGCGGCCAGTACGGTGGTTCTTCGTTTCAGGGAACGGCTTCGACGCACGTGCGCCTCCGATTCTCCAGGCGCGTGCCCCGACTCACGCTGGCCAATGCCGGTGATCACCGGCTGAACCAGGCTAGGTACCGTCCGTCCACGGTCAACAGCAGCCGTTCGAGTGACAGCGGACGGATATTTTCCGTTCGCCGCCAGAAGGTGTAGGCCGTTCAGCGCAGAAGGACGGGCGGATGGATCAGTATCGTGCGGGACACCCGCACCCGATCGGCGACCCGGGCCGGCCGCGCGAGGACGGGCCCGCGCCGCCTCAGAGCACGAAGGAATCCGACCACGGCTGCGAAGCCCGGCCGGACAGCGCGTCCAGGAGTGTCACCGCCTGTTTGTCGGTGAGCGAGGCGACGAAGTCGATCACGGCACGTCCCCTGGCGAGGCCGCGCACCGCGTCGGCACCGTTCATCGGTTCGCCCGTCGCACCTACGAGCAGTTCGGGAGTTTCCCTGGCGAGTGCGGCGTATTCGGCGTGCGCGAGCTCGACGAGGTCGTGCAACCGGCGCGGCAGCCGGGAAACCTCGTCGCGGTCGAGCAGCCAGGCGTCGAGCGCGTCCACGAGTGTCGCGACGAGACTGGCCTGGCCGCGCTGGTGCAGCGCGAGATCGGGACGCAGCAGCACGAACCGGCGGTGCACGAACTTGAGCACCTGGACCTCGTGCCACTGAGCGGGACGCAGGGTCACGTGCCCGGACCGGGTCGGCGGCGTCGCCAGCACGAACACACCGTCGACCAGGCGCGCCGTCCAGCCCGTGGAGAACGCCGCCGTCGCCTGCTCCGCCTCGATGGAGCCGTCGAACGCACCGGCGAGCAGACCGTCGACGAGTTCGGAGTGGACTCGCGCGACGGCACTGGCGAACGCGTCGTCGTCGACGATCCAGGCGTCCTTGGCGTGCATGCGGCGGCGCAGCCGCTCCAGCGACCGCCCGGGACGCCGCTGGTCGGCCTCCAGCGTCGCGTCGTCGAGGGTGGCGAGTTCGAGGGCGTGCGCGAGCCACTCCCCCAGTTCGGCGGCGACCGGCGCGTGCTGGAGCACGCCGATGCGGTGGAAGTCCTGGAGGTCGTGGATGGCGTAGGCGATGTCGTCGGCGGTGTCCATTACGGACGCTTCGACGGTCTGCTGCCAGCCCTCGATCCGGCCGGCGAACGGCGCCCGCGCCTGCGCGAAGTCGTCGAGTTCGGTGCAGTAGGCGGAAAACTTGCTCACGCCGGTGCCGGGTGCGCTGCCCGGTTCGGTCGCGCCGCGCGGCGGGATCGGCAGCTGCGAGGGATGCGGGTCCGGGAAGTGCAGCCGCGCCCACGGGTACTTCAGCACCGCCGCGCGGACCGCGGCGGTGAGGTCGAGCCCGACCGCGGACGGGCCGCGCACGTCGGTGGTGGTGAGGATGCGGAAGGTCTGCGCGTTGCCCTCGAAGCCGTCGGCGAGACCGAACCGGTGGCGGGCGATGCGGTCGAGCGTCTGCTCGCCGAGGTGCCCGAACGGCGGATGCCCGAGGTCGTGCGCGAGCGCGGCGGCCTCGGCGACGTCGGGGTCGCAGCCGCCGAGCTTCGCGGCCAGCTCGGCGGAGTCGCTGGACGCGCCGATCCGCTCCGCGATCGCCCGGGCGACCTGCGCGACCTTGAGGCTGTGCGTGAGCCGGTTGTGCAGCAGGCCGGACCCGCCCGCGCTGACCACCTGCGTCACGCCGCCGAGCCGGGCGAAGAAGGGCGACGCGGCGATGCGGTCACGGTCCACTCGGAACGCGCTGGTGGCCAGGTCGGTGAACCCGCCGGAACCGGCGGGATCCCGGCGCGCCGCCCTGGGGTCCGTCTGATCCATGCGTCCTACCGTATCCGTCACGCGTGCGTTCCTCCGCGCGGGCGCGCGAGCTGAAGGGCGCTTTCGTCGCGTGCGACGTGAGGAAAGCGCCCTTCAGCTCATCCCGTGCGAGGAAAGTCCCCTTCGGCGTCTGGGAGGATCGGGACGTGGTGGACGTGCTGATCGCGGGGGCCGGTCCGGCGGGCTGGGCGCTGGCCGCGGCCTGCGTCCGGCGGGGGCTGCGCACCGCGCTCGCCGCCCCGGACCCGTTCCGCCGCTGGCCCGCGACGTACGGGCTCTGGGCCGACGAAGTCCCGGAGTTCCCGGAATCCGCCGTCGCGTCCGCGCCTCGCACGGTCCTCGCCTCAGGAACCCGGGAGCACCGGCTGGACCGCCGCTATCTCGTGGTGGACAACGACCGTCTCGCCGAGCACCTGACCGTCCCGGGCATCGAGGTGATCACCGGCACCGCCGTCACCGCCGAGCACGACCGGCACGGCAGCACCGTCCGGTTCGCCGACGGCCTCGAACGCCGCGCGGGCGTGGTCGTCGACGCCTCCGGAGTACGTCGCGTGCTCACCGGCGGCCCGTCTCCCGGTGTCCACACGGAACAGACGGCCTACGGTCTCGTGCTCCCCGCGGACGCGGCGCGGCGGCTGGTGCCCGGAGACACCGCGGTGTTCATGGATTGGCGCGGGACCACCGGCGCGGACCCGACTTTCCTCTACGCCCTTCCGCTCGGCGACGGCACGGTGCTGCTGGAGGAGACGTCGCTGGCTCGCCGTCCGGGGCTGGGGATCGACGTCCTCGCCGCACGCCTGCGTGCCCGCCTCGCACACGCCGGTGTCCCGGCCGACGGCCGCGAGGAACGCGTCCGCATCGTCCTGGACCCGCCGTTCCCCCGGCCGCGGCGGGTGATCCCGTTCGGGGTCGCGGCCGGGTTCGTCCATCCCGCCACCGGGTACAGCGTCGCCACCACGCTTCGGCTGGCCCCGAAACTCGCGGCCACGCTCGCGGAAACGCTTCCCCGCGGCCCGCTCGCGGCGAGCACCGCCGCGTACGCGGACCTCTGGCCGCCCGCGGCACTGGCCGTGCATCGCCTTCGCGGGCACGCCCTCCGCGCGCTGCGCGGCCTCGCACCGGCCCAGGTCCCGGAGTTCTTCGACCTCTTCTTCGCGCTGCCCATCGAGGCCCAGCGTGCTTTCACCTCAGGGCGCGAGAACCTGGCGGGGACGTCGGCCGCGATGCTGCGGATCTTCGGTGCCGCGCCCTGGCGGATCAAGCGCCACCTGATCGGGTGACCTCAGGCCTCCGGTGCCCCCGTGTAGAACGCGAAGGTGTTGTCCGCCCGCTTGCGCGCGAGGGCCTTGTCCTCGCCCGATGCGACGTCGGCCTGATACCACTGTTCGCTGCTCTGCGCGACGAAATCCTTGCCCTCGCCCGAGGTCTGCCACGCCATTGCCTCCGCCGGATCGACCGCCGCGCCGCCGTCGAGGTGCAGGGTGAGACCCATGATCATCATGTCCCAGCCGACCCCGGTCGCGGCGGGGCCGTACTTTTCCCAGTGCTCACTGACCGGGGCGATGTGATCCAGCTGGAACAGGGTCCCCTCGGGCGTCGCGCTCAGCTTCAGCTCGATCCAGCTGACCGCCCCGCCGATCTCCCAGGTCGCCGCGAACCCTTTCGGGGGATCACAGCGCTCGATCGTGCCACCCGCGTTGCCCTCCAGCTGGTAGTGCCCGCCGAGGCGCAGCTCGCCGGTGATCGGCAGGAACCAGCGCGGGATGCGCTCGGCGTTGGTGCAGGCGTCCCAGACGTCGTCGAGATCGGTCGCATACGTGCGGGCGATCGTCACCACCCTGGCCTCGCCCGCCTCCAGCGCGCGGGCGCCGACCTCGCGCCGGACGGAACTGATTTGCTGACTGACGTCGATCACCGAAACTCCTCCTCATGGCGTGAGCTGCGAAAACTACACTAAAGGCTGCGCTTATATAAGTCAAACGTTAGCATCGCTTACCGTGGCGTAACTCTTCCCGTCAAGGCGTTACTCCGATGTAGGGAACCCGGGTTCCCAAGCGATGAACATCAGTCGACATCCGTTTCGTTTCGGCCCCGGACGCGCCACGATCGGACCCGTGACGTCGCCAAGCGCGATCCGCTTCGCCTTCCAGCCGATGTACAGCCTGCACACCGGCGGCATCGTGGCGTTCGAGGCACTCGCCCGTCCTGGCAAGGGAACCGCACAGGAGCTGCTCACCGAGGCACGCCGCGAAGGCCGGCTCGCCGAGGTCGATCTCGCACTCGCGGTCACCGCCGTCCGCCAGGAAGCCGAGCGCCGCACGCCACTGCCGCTGCACCTCAACCTCTCCGCCCGCACGCTCGCGGCGCCGCCCGGCGCGTTCGCCGAGCTCGTCCACCAGCTCGGCGCCGCGGGCCGCCGCACCCGTGACGTCGTGCTCGAGATCGGGCCGCCGTTCTCCCAGTTGCCCGCCGAGCGCGCGCTCGCCGGCATGCAAGCGTTGTCCGAGCAGGGTTTCCGGCTCGCGCTCGACGGGCTCGGCCGGGGCGACCTGCCGCTCGGCCTGCTCGCGGCGAGCCCGATCGACCTGGTCAAGCTCGACCGCACGGTGCTGCGCGGGCTCCCGGACGACCCGGCCGCGGTCGCCGTCGTCGAGGCGCTGCTGCACTACACGTCGCGGACCGGCATCCGGCTGGTCGCGACCGGCATCGAGACCGACGCGCAGCTCGACGCCGCCCGCGGGCTCGGGGTGCGGATCGCGCAGGGACATCTGCTCGCGCCGCCCACGCCCGCCCAGAGCACCGGCCCGGCCGCCGCGATCCTGCCCGGCGAGCGGGTGACGTCCGGCCCGCCGCAGGCGCCGTGTGTCGGCGACTTCGTGCGCCCGGCGACGACGCTGCCGGAGACGGCGACGTGCGACGACGTCCGCGAGGTGCTCGCCGCCGCCGACGCGCCGTCCGGCGTGGTCGGGGTCGACGCGGACAACCGTCCACAGTGGTCGATCAACCGGACCCGGTTCCTGGTGGCCGTCACCGGGATGTACGGGCACGCGCTGCACGCCAAGCGGCCCGCGGCCCGGCTCGCCGACAACCCGCACATGATCCAGGCGGACGCGGGCGCACTGGAGTTCCTCGAACTGGTCACCGACGCCGACTGGAGCCGCACCGGCGACGACGTCGTCGTGGTCGACGGCACGGGCCGCTGCCTCGGTGTCGTGCTGGTGACCGAGGTCGTGCGCGGCGTCGCCGAGGTGAAGGTCGAGGAAGCCGCCGCGCTCAACCCGCTCACCCGGCTGCCCGGCAGCGAGGTGGTGGCCCGCGACGTCGACCGCCGGATCGCCACCGGCGAGTCGTTCGTGGCGGCCTGGCTGGACATCGACTCGTTCAAGACGATCAACGACACCGCGGGGTTCGCCGCGGGTGACGACCTGATCCGCGCGCTCGGCGCGACGCTGACCGACCTCGCGTCGAGGCTGCCGCGGATGCGGGTGAGCCACGTCGGCGGCGACGACTTCCTGGTGGTGTGCGACGTCGACGAGATCGGCACCGTCGCCGCCGCGCTGCTCGACCGCCGCTGGTCCGCCGACGGGCTCCCGGTCACCGTCTCGCTCGCGACCCTGGTGTGCGCCACCGGGTCCATCGGGTCCTATCGGGACACTTCGCGGCTGCTGGCCCCGTTGAAGAAACAGGCCAAGGCGGTGCCGGGATCGAGCTGGGTGCTGAGCAGGCCGGGCTCGGACCGCGTCGACGTGCTGCGCGGGATCGGGCGCGACGTCGCGGTCAGCCAGTCGGCGTGACGAACCCGGATTCGTAGGCCCGGATCACCGCCTGCGTGCGGTCGCGCGCGCCGAGCTTCGCCAGGACGTTGCCGACGTGGGTCTTCACGGTCTGGACCCCGAGGAACAGCTCGCCCGCTATCTCCACATTGGACAGTCCACCCGCCATCAGCCGCAGCACGTCCCGCTCGCGTTCGGTCAGCCCCGCCGCGGCGAGACCGTCACGGGCCGAGCCGCGGGAATGCTCCGCGGCCAGCCGGCGGATCGCCGCGGGGAACAGCAGCGACTCACCCGCCAGCACAGTCCGGATCGCGGCCACGATCTCCTCCGGCCGGGCCCGCTTGAGCAGGAAACCGCTCGCCCCGGCGAGCAGCGCGTCGTAGACGTAGTCGTCGTTCTCGAAGGTGGTCACCACGATGACCTTGGGCGGTTTGTCCACAGTGGACAACAGGTGCGTGGTGGCCCTGATCCCGTCCACCGCGGGCATCCGCACGTCCATCAGCACGACGTCCGGTGCCAGCCGGGAGACCAGGCCCGGCACCTCGGCGCCGTCGCCCGCCTCGCCGACGACCTCCAGATCCGGTTCGCTGTCCACGATGGCCCGCAGACCGGCCCTGATCAACTGCTCGTCGTCGACCAGCAAAACCCGCCCGCTCACGCTTTCCCCCATGGCACCCTCAGCACGACTTCCCACCGTCCTCCCACCGGCCCCGCGCTCAGCTCGCCGCCGAGCACCGCCGCCCGCTCCGTCATACCCCGCAGGCCCCGGCCGCCCCCGGTGCGGCCGGACGGCGGCGCGGCGCCGAGCGGATTCGACACCGTCGCATCGAGGCGCCCCGGCCCGATCCCGACCCGGACCGTCACCGGGACCTTACCGGCATGGCGCACCGCGTTGGTCAGGCATTCCTGAAGGATCCGGTACACCTCCCGGGAGACCACCGGCGGCACGGCCGAGACGTCGCCGCCGAGTTCGGCGTCGACCTCGGTGCCCGCCAGCCGGGTCGCCGACACCAGCGAGTCGAGGTCCGCCAGCCCCGGCTGTGGCGTCTTCCCCGCCGCTTCCTCGCGCAGGAGGCCGAGGACGTGGTCGAGGTCGTCGAGGGCGGTGCGGGCCGACTCCTCGATGGCGCCCAGCGCGCGTTCGGTGAATTCGGGATCGGTGTGCAGGGTGCGGCGGGCGGCGCCGGCCTGCACGGTGACCACCGACAGCGCGTGCCCCACCGAGTCGTGCAGCTCCCTGGCCAGGCGGTTGCGTTCGGCGAGCCGCTCGGCACGCCGTTCCAGTTCGGCGATCCGGTCCGCGGCCGACAGCCCGAGCAGGCGGGCCGCCACCTTCGTGAGCACCGCCCCGATCGCCCACACGGCGTAGACCAGCGTCACCAGCGCGAGCACGCACAGCACCGGGACCCACGCCGAAGCCCAGCCCTTCGGCACGTCGGCGCCGCCTTCGGCCGCGGGCAGCCTGCCGGTGAACGGGGCCGCGATCGTGAGCCCCACCAGTGTGGGAATCGCGAGGCTGGCGAAGCTCACGCCGAAGCCGGTGCACACGTGCAGCAGGAACATCCCGCCGAACCGCAGCCGTCCCGGCCAGTCGCGGGGCCGCGGCCGCGCACCGGGCGCCGGATCGCCGAGCAGCTCGCGGACCGCGGTGACCTCCAGGACCCGCACCGCGGGCAGGAACGACGTCGCGACCATCACCGCGACGGTGATCGCCGACGCGATGGCGAACGCCGCGCCCTCCGAGGCGGTGAAGGGCATGACCGCGGGGATCGCCACCGCGGCGAAGAGGAGGTAGGGCACGCTGATGGCGCCGCCGAGGATCAGGTACACCCAGCGGCGGTAGGTCACCCCGCCGACCAGCGGGCGGAACACGCGCACGGGCCGATCTTCCCAGCACCGCCGCGCCGATGCCTCCCTCCCGCGCCGGAGGGAGCCGATACCCCGGGGTGAGCCGAGGGACGCCCTTGTCGCATCCGGCGTCCAGGGTGTTGAAGGACGCTTTCAGCGCGTTGAGTGCACTGATGGCGTCCTTCAGCGCGGCCAGCGCACCGGGGCAGCCCTGTCGGGGGTCGCTCCCCCGCGAGCGGGAAAGCGATCCCGCTCGGGCGGGAAAGCGGGGGCACGCGAGCGTGATCTACTCGCTTCCGCACGGCCCGGTACCGGGGCCTCGTCGTTCGGGATCCGATGGAGAACTTGCTGCTGAGCCTGCTCAGCATTCCCCTGCTCGCTCTGGTGTTGTGGCCGCTCGTCGTCGCCTCGCGGCGGGTGCTCGGCGTGCGGATCGGGTTCGTGCGGGCGGTGTGCGGGGCCGCGTTCGGGTGGATGGTGGCCGCCGCCGTCGCCCGCGCGTTCTCCCCGTCGATGGCCGCCAGCCCCGCGGCCGCGGCCGGGCTGCTGATCCCGCTCGCGGGCTGTGCCTTCCTCGCCACGCTGGTGTTCCTGTTCGTCGCCGAGATGGCGCTGCCTGCCGGGTCCGGGCGCGGCCTGTTCAGCCTCGTCCGCGCGGCCCGCACCAAGGTGTCGCGGGGCCGCCGGTATTCGCAGATCACCCGGATCGCGATCAAGCACGGGCTGGGCCGTTACCTCGTCGGGCGCCGCGAACCCGACGTGGCGCCCGGCCGGCAGGCCGCGCTCGCCCGGTCGCTGCGGCGGGCGCTGGAGGACGGCGGCGTCACGTTCGTCAAGCTCGGCCAGTTGCTCTCCACGCGCGCCGATCTGCTCCCGCCCGTGTTCGTCGAGGAGCTGGGCAAACTGCAGGACCAGGTCAGGCCCGCACCCACGGAGGCGGTGCGCGCGGTGCTGCGCGCCGAACTCGGCGGCGAGCCCGAGGACGTCTTCGCCGAGTTCGACCCGGAGCCGCTGGCCGCCGCGTCGATCGCCCAGGTGTACCAGGCGAAACTGAAGAACGGCGAGGACGTCGTGGTCAAGGTGCAGCGCCCGGAGGTGCGGGAGCAGGCCGAGCGCGACGTCGACATCGTCCGCCGGGTGGCGGTCGCGCTGGACGAGCGGGCGGACTGGGCCCGCGCGCTGGGCGTCATCGACCTCGCCGACGGGTTCGCCGCGGCGCTGGCCGAGGAGCTGGACTTCCGCACCGAGGCCCGCAACATCGAAGCGGTGACCGCGCAGTCCGGAATGGACGTCGCGTTGCCGACCGTCCACAAAGCACTGTCCACCGAGCGCGTCCTGGTCATGCGCAGGCTGGTCGGCAAGCCGATCGCCTCGGTCAGGGACACGATCCCCGCGCCGCAGCGCGTCACGCTCGCCCGGTCGATGCTGCGCTGCCTGCTGGACCAGGTCATGGTCGGCGGCGTCTTCCACGCCGACCCGCACCCCGGCAACGTGCTGCTGCTGACCGACGGGCGGCTGGGCCTGCTCGACTTCGGCTCGGTCGGCAGGCTGGACGCGGGACTGCGCGGGGGGCTGCAGAACCTGATCCTGGCCTTGGACCGCGGCGACCCCGCCGGGCTGCGCGACGGCCTGCTGGAGGTCGTCGACCGGCCGGAGGTGATCGACGAGCAACGGCTGGAACGCGCGCTGGGCGCGTTGGTGGCCAAGCACTTCGGGCCGGGCCGCACCGCCGACGTCGACCTGTTCACCGGTCTTTTCCGGGTGGTGGCGGACTTCCGGCTCAGCGTGCCGCCGCCGATCGCGGCGGTGTTCCGCGCACTGGCCACTGTGGAGGGCACACTCGCCGCGCTGGCCCCGGATTTCGACGTGGTCACCGAGGCACGATCGTTCGCCGCCGAACAGATCGGCGCCGGGCTGCGCCCGGAGTCGTTGCGCCGCACGGCCGTCAACGAGGTGATGGCCCTGCTCCCGGTGCTGCGCAGGCTGCCACGCCGGGTGGACCGGATCGGCGCCGCGCTGGAGGAAGGCCGGTTGTCGGTCAACGTCCGGCTGTTCTCCGACAAACGCGACGAGGACGTCGTGACGGGTCTGGTGCACGAGGCGATGCTGGCGCTGCTCGGCGCGGCGACCGGGCTCATGGCGGTGCTGCTGCTGGCGAGTTCCGGCGGCCCGCTGATCGCGCCCGATCTCTCGCTGCACCACGTGTTCGGCTACAACCTGCTGGTGATCAGCGCGCTGGTGGGGCTGCGGCTGCTCTTCGTGGTGTTCCGCCGCACCGGGCAACGCGCCCGCGAACGCCGCTGAGCACGAGCGTTTCGCCGAAACGCCACGAACGGCCGGTGCGGTGTCCTATCGTGTACCAGCCGCGGATCACCGGAGCGGCCTGGGGGCACGAAGTGGGGGCACGGGGCATGGCACGGCGCAGGAACGTGGTGATCGGCGCGCTCGCGGCGGTGGTGGTGGTCGCGGGCGCGGTCACGGTCGCGGTGGTGTCCGGTTCGGACGGCGCGGGCAACGAGCAGCGGGAACAGGCCGAAACCCATCCGGAGCCGTGGGTGACACCCCCCGCTCCGGAGCCGCCGAAAGCCGCGCTCGCCCTGGACACCGGCCCCGCGAACCGGCGTCCGGCACTGCCCGGCCTGCCCGACTGGTCCAAGGCGGGATACCGCGAGGGCAAGGGGCTTCCCGGGGACCGCGAGATCACCCCGGACACCCGCTGCCGGATCACCCCGGCGACGCTGGCCGAGCGGTACCAGGTGAAGCCGGGCGACAACACCGACGACAGCGACGGGCTGCAGCGGGCGATCGACGACGTCAAACGTGACTGCTCGCCCGCCGCGTCCTACGAGCGGCTGTCACTGATCTCGCTGCCCGCCGGCGTCCTCGACGTCACCAAACAGCTCTCGGTGGACGCCGACTACCTCGTGATCCGCGGTGCGGGCGCGGATCCGGCGTCGGGCACGCGGTTCGTCTTCCGGCCGGGAAAGGACACCCGGTACGACAAGCTGGACAAGGACGGCGCGAGCTGGGACCAGGACGCGATGAAGGCCGGGGACGCGCGCGGCGGCTGGATCTGGCCGGGCCGCGGGCTGTTCCGCGTCCAGTCCCGCGAGGTCCACCCGGACTACCGCGCGGACTACGCGTCGGCGCCGGCCAATCGCAAGGACCTGTTCGAGGGCACGGTAAACGTGCACTGGAAGGCGGGCGCGAAGCTCGCCGAGAAGCCGGGCGACGCGGGGTTTTCGGCGAGGACCGGCGAAACCGTCGTTCACCTCGACCGCAAGGCGAAGCTCACCGCGTTCCGGCAGGGCGGGTACGTCAACGTGCGCGCGGCGAACTCGACGAAGTTCTACGAGCAGCAGCAGGCGCTGCCCACCGACCACGAGTTGCAGAACCTCCACATGCGACAGCAGATCTTCGGGATCGCCGCGGTGGACGAGGCGGCGCACACGCTCACCCTGGACAAGCCGCTGGAGTTCGACGTCCCCGTCAATTCCACTTCGGACGGTTCGCCGGTGATCGAGGGCAAGGCGTACGACTCCAAGGCGGCGCCGCTGGCCGATCCGGTACTCGGCGTCGGGCTGGAGAACTTCCACATCAGCCAGGACATGCCCGCGCTGGCGGGCCAGGATCCGACCCACGAGTACGGCAATCTCGCCCCGGCCGAGACGATGCACGGCATCGTGCTGAAGTGGGCGGTGAACGCCTGGGTCCGCGGGATCGCGACCTACCGCACCGGTTCGCACCCGATCGTCACCGAAGAGGCCAAGAACATCGAGGTCGTCGGCAACAGCCTCGACGGCGCGTGGAACAAGGGCAAGGGCGGCAACGGATATCTGCGCGGCTCGCGGGTGTGGGATTCGGTCTACGCGGGCAACGTGACACGGAACCTGCGGCATTTCACGCTGCAGTGGTCGGCCTCGGACAACGTCGTGATCGGCAACGACTTCGACTCCGACGTCAACCTGCACGGCGGCTGGGAGCGGCGCAACCTCTTCGAACTCAACACCGTCCGGGTGCCCGCCGAGCACCAGCCGGGCAACTGCCACACGCGATGCGGTGGCGAGGGCGGTGCGAACGACGACGAGACCGCGTGGTTCCCGATCTGGTGGGGCGCGGGGAAGAAGGCCGTGAAGTGGTCGGGTGCCACCGGACCGCAGAACGTCTTCTTCGGCAACACGATGACCAAACAGACCGCGGCCAACGGACCGTTCGTCCCGTACTACCCCGACCGGAACCGGGTCTACCAGTTCGGCTGGGACGGCGCCGGGTACCGGCATCTCGCCGAGGGCGGCACCCCGATCCCGGACTGGGCGAGCCGCGAGCAGGCCGACTACACCGGGGGCAACGGAGTCGACGCCACGCGCACGGACCCGGCCCGATCCCTCTTCCTGAAGTCAGTGCCCTAGTACGTCACGCAGGCGGGCCGGACGCGATCACGGCGCGGTCGGGTTCGGGGAGCCATTCGCGCCGGGGGTCGAAGGGGACGTAGCCGCGGCGGATGTGGCCGACCAGCCGGGGCAGCGCCGGATGCCGGTTGTGCCGGTACCACAGCAGCGAATGCGGGAACACCGGTGTCGGGTCGGCGATCGGGAGCCGCACGATCCGCGGATGCCACGGGACCCGGATCCCCTCCCCCACGAAGCTGAGCCGGTCGCCGGAGTTCCCCACCACGTCCAGCAGGTGTTCGAAGCCGAAGTTCGGGCCCGAGACGTCGATCCCGACGTCGAAGGCCGCCGAAAACTCCCGGTAGTAGTCGGCCCATTCGCTGTCCCCGCCATTGCCGGGCATCCACGCGGTCAGGCCCGCCAGTTCGGCCAGCCGGATCTGCCGGCGCCGGGCGAAGCGGTGCCCGCGGCCGACGACGACCTGCATGCGGTCCATGTGCGCGGGGGTGTGTTCGATGGCCTCGTCGAGCTCGCCGACGACGCGGGCGAAAGCGGCATCGATCTGTCCACTGGGGAGCGTGGTCCGGGCGCTGCGCAGCCCGTTCGAGGTGACGATGTCGATCGCCACGTCCTCGTTCGCCTCGTGGAACTTCCGGACCAGCTCGGTCGTGGACAGCCGCGTGCCGAGCACGTCGACGCGCAGCGCGCGGCGCCGGTTCAGCAGCAGCCCGGTGGCCTGATCGGCGATCCCGAGCAGCGCGCGGGCGTAACCGAGGAACAGCTCGCCGTCGGTGGTGAGGTCCGTCCCGGCGCGTGACCGGTGCAGCAGGCTCGCACCGAGGTCGGTCTCGAGCTTCGCGACGCGCTTCGAGATCGCCTGCTGGCTCAGCCCGAGCCGGACGGCCGCGTCGCCGAAGTGCCGGTCTTCGGCCACCGCGACGAACGCACGGACCGCACCGAGGTCCAGCTCCACTCCGCCACCTCCGACAACCATCGGTTGTGCCTCCCCGCGTGTCCGTTGTTGGACAGTGTTGCCCCGCCTCGGTTCCAATGCGCTGACCGGGACGACTGTACAACCAGGAGGCGTGGCGCCATGGATCCGTTCGTGCACCTGCATGTCCACACCGAGTATTCGATGCTCGATGGTGCGGCGAAGATCGCTCCGTTGTTCGGGGAGGCGGCGCGGTTGGGGATGCCCGCGGT
>NZ_JBHYJW010000107.1:0-15489 GCF_042741125.1 Amycolatopsis sp. NPDC058986
GCCGTTAAGGCCACCTTACGGGCGTCTGACGCCCGTAAGGTGGCCTTAACGGCACGTGAGTCCAGTGTGGACAGAGGACTCAGGCGGTGGCCTTGCGGATGAGGTCCGCGGCCTTTTCCGCGACCGCGATGGTCGGGGCGTTGGTGTTGCCGCGCGGGATCACCGGCATCACCGAGGCGTCGGCGACACGCAGGCCGCCGACGCCGCCGACACGCAGCTCGGTGTCGACCACCGAGCCGATCGCGCAGGTGCCCACCGGGTGGTAGATCGAGTGCGTGAAGCGGCGGATGTAGTCGGTCAGGTCCGCGTCCGAGTCGGAGGCGGGCGGCCGGTACGGGGCCGAGGCGTAGTCCCGCAGCGCGTTCTGGCGGGAGATGTCGAGCCCGATCCGCAGCGCGGCGACAGCGTCCGCGAGATCCTCCGGCTCGGCGAAGAAGTTGTGCTGGATACGCGGTTTCGTCGTCGGGTCGTCGGAGGCGATGGTCACCGCGCCGCGGCTGCGCGGCGTGAGCATCGACGGGCCGAAGGTCAGCGCGTGCGCCGTCGGCATGGCGAGCCCGCTGTCGATGAACATCACCGGCGCGGACAGGTACTCGACGTCCGGGGCGGGCAGCTCCGGCTTGGTGCGAACGAAACCGCCGGTTTCGGGGCCGTTGCAGGTCAGCGGTCCGCGACCCTCGGCCATGAACTGCTCGAAGTTCTCCGGCGCGCCGGCGGCGAGCATGCTCACCGGGTGCTCGTGCGGGAACACCAGCGGGATCAGCGCGTGGTCCTGGAGGTTCTGGCCGACCAGCGGCTGGTCGACGACCACCGGCACGCCCAGCGGGCCGAGCAGCGCGGCGGGCCCGATGCCCGAGTGCATCAGCAGCTGCGGCGAGTTGTAGGCACCGGCCGCGAGGATGACTTCGCGTTCGGCGCGGATCGTGATCTCCTCGTCGAGCCGCTGCCCGGTCACGCCGACGGCCCATTCGTTCTCGATCAGCACCCGGTGCACCGCGAAGTTGGTCTCGACCGTGAGGTTCGGCCTGCCCAGCGCCGGGTGCAGGAACGCGGTGGCGGTGCTCGCGCGGCGCCCGTCCTTCTGGGTCAGCTGGAAGTAGCCGAAGCCGTCCTGCGAAGCGCCGTTGAAGTCGTCGTTCGCCGCGAAGCCCGCTTCCACAGCGGCGTCGACGAACGCGGTGGACATCGGGTTGCGCGAACGGTTCTCCGACACCGTGAGCGGGCCGCCGGTGCCGTGGAACTCGGATTCGCCGCGTTCGTTGTCCTCGGAGCGCTTGAAATAGGGGAGCAGGTCGTCGAACGTCCAGCCCGGCTGGTCCCAGCCGTCGTAGTCGAGCCGGTTGCCGCGGATGTAGATCTGGGTGTTGATCGAGCTCGTCCCGCCCAGCACGCGGCCACGCGGCAGGTAGATCCGGCGGCGGTCGAGGAACGGCTCGTCGTGGGTGTCGTAGTCCCAGTCCAGGTTGGTGCGGAACAGCTTCGAGAACGCCGCCGGCACGTGGATGTTCGGTGAGGTGTCGGCCGGCCCCGCCTCGATGAGGCAGACCTTCACTTCCGGGTCTTCGCTCAGCCTGGCGGCAAGCGCGCAGCCCGCCGAGCCCGCCCCGACGATCACGTAGTCGTACATCTGCTCCTCCTCGAATGCGCTTTCCTCAGCAGAATAGGAGCGGCGGGCAATTCTCTCCCACTCCTGTGTTGCACAGTCTGCGCACGATGCAAGACGAATTCGGGCATCGCGGCACATAGCGTGTGCTGCATCGAGGGATTCACCTGTCGTACTGGGGAGTGATCATGACACAGACGCCGGAACGGATACGGCCACTACCGCCACCGGAGAAGCCCGCGCGAAGGCGATGGTTCCGGCCGGGAATGATCCTGCTCGGCCTCCTGATCGCGGCATTCATGATCCTGTATCTACCGCGTTATCTGACCTTGGATCCCGCGCAGTCCCTGATTCCGGTCAACGAGGGTTTCCGCCTGCACTATCCGTTGCTGATCGCGCACATCGCGACCGGCACGATCGCGCTCGTGACCGTCTGCCTGCAGGTGTCCTCGTGGCTGCGGCGGCGCCACCCCCGCGTGCACCGGCTCAGCGGGCGGCTGTACGTCTTCGCGGGCATCGGGCCGTCCGCGGTGCTTTCCCTGGCCGTCATGCCGTTCGGCATCCTGACCGGGCTCAGCGCGGTCGGCTCGTCGCTGTGGGCGGTGCTGACGCTCGGCGTGACCACCGCGGGCTACCTCGCGGCACGGCAGCGGCGCTGGGCCCGGCACCGCATGTTCATGCTCTACAGTTTCGGCCTCGCGACGAGCATCCTCACCGGACGGGCATTGTTCACCGGCGCCTGGTACGCCGTGGCACCGATTTTCCCCGATTCCGAAACGACCGTGCTGGCCATCGCCCAGTTCGCCGGTTTCTGGCTGAACTGGATCGTCAATATCGTGGTGGTCGCCTGGTGGCTCCGCCGTTCCGGCAGAAAGGCGGGGCTGCCCGGCTGAATCGCACCCAGTACCACCACCAGGCGCCGCCGGAGGAATGTTCTCCGGCGGCGCTTGGCGGCGGAAAAAAGAAAACGGTCACCCCCCAACCGTGTTCAGGAGAAACCCGATGAGGAAATTCCGGAAAACCGCCATCGCCGCCGTCGTGCTCGGCGCGACCGGGCTGCTCGCCGCACCGGCGCAGGCCGGTTCCGCGACCCAGCACCGCGATCCGCTCGCCACCTGCCGCGCCCAGTTCGACGCGGTCAATCGCGCCTACAACGCCGCCTTCGACGCCCGTGACGCCGACCGGTTCGCCGAGTTCTTCCTCGAGGACGCCACGAAGGTCGACCCCGACGGCACGGTGCAGTACGGCAAGCAGGCGATCAGGGAGCTGTTCCGCGGCCTGTTCGCGATGCACTTCACCTCGTCGTTCCCGATCGCCAAGGAGGTCGTCGACTGCGGCACCGCGTTCGTCCTCACGAACGCGACCCTGACCTTCCCCGAGGACAAGTTCCAGGAGAAGTTCATCAGCTCGCAGACCTATACCAGGGACCAGTGGGGCCGCTGGCGCGTGCTGGTGACCATCAGCGCCGGGCTCGTCCACACCGACCTTCCCTGACGCCGCAAGAGAAAGGGGCTCCCACACCGCGTGGGAGCCCCTTTCTCCGCGTGAAGAGGTCAGGCGACCTCGGCCGCCGCCGTCTCGGTTTCCGGCGCCGCCGACGGTTCGGGCGACGGCTCCGGTGCGCCGACCCGCCGGAGCAGGGACGCCGCGAGCACCGCGAGCACGACACCGATCCCGGCGCACACCAGCGCGACCGTGGTGAGGCCGCTGGTGAACGCGGCCCGCGCGGCGGTGAGCACGGCGCTCCCGCCGTCGGTGACCGCCGAAAGCGCGCCCGCGAGGGTGTCCTTGGCCGCATCAGGGGCGCTCTGCGGCAACGTGTCCGCGATCTCGCCGCGGTAGACGGCGGTGCCGACCGCGCCGAGGATGCCGACGCCCAGCGCCACGCCCAGCTCGCTGCTCGTCTCGGACATCGAGGCCGCCGAACCGGCCTTCTCCTCCGGTGCCGCGCCGATGATCAGCTCGGTGCCGAGCGAGGCCATCGGCCCGAACCCGAAGAACACCAGCGTCATCCCGATGACCAGGGTGGCCAGGCCCGATTCGCTGGTCACCTGGGTCAGCACCAGCGCGCCGATCGTGAGGATCACCGCGCCCGCACAGACGATGTAGCCGGGACGAATCCGCTGGGCCAGCGAAGGCGCGTACATCGCGCTCACGACGGTGGCGAGCGCGGACGGTACCGCCCAGAGCCCGGCCTGCAACGGCGAAAGGTTCTCCACCATCTGCAGGAACTGGTTGGCGAACAGCCCCACCCCGCCCATCACGGCCGGGCCGAGCAGCAGCGCGCCGAGCGCGCCGGAGAACGCGGGGAACCGGAACAGGCCGACGTCGACGTGCGGGTTCGCGAGTTTCCGTTGCCGCAGCACGAAAACCACCCCGACGACGAGACCGGCGCCGACGATCGCGAGCGGGAGCACGCCGGCGCCGTCGTGCGCGATCTCCTTGATGCCGTAGATGATCGGCAGGATCGTGGCCAGCGAAAGCGCCACACTGACCAGGTCGAGCTTGCCGCCGTTGGGGTCGCGGTACTCGGGCAGCAGCCGTGGCGCGGCCACCACCAGCACGATCATCACCGGGACGCCCAGCAGGAACACCGAACCCCACCAGAACCACTGCAGCAGCACCCCGCCGACCACCGGGCCGAGCGCGGTGCCCGCCATGAAGCAGCTCATCCACACGCCGATGGCCTTGCCGCGTTCGCCCTCGTTGGTGAACATCGTGCTGATCAAGGCCAAAGTGGACGGTGCCAGCGTCGCACCCGCGATGCCGAGCAACGCCCTGGCGATGATCAGCGTCTCCGCCGATGGCGCGAAGGCGGCGAGCACCGAGGCGACGCCGAACGCGGTGGCGCCGATCATCAGCAGCCTGCGCCTGCCTATCCGGTCGCCGAGCGTGCCCATGGTGACCAGGAACCCCGCGGTCATGAAGGCGTAGATGTCCATGATCCACAGGGTCTGGGTGCTGCTGGGGTGCAGATCCTCGCTCAGTTTCGGCAGCGCGAGGTAGAGCACGCCGAGGTCGATCGCGAGCAGCAGGGTCGGCAGTGCCAGTACCGCCAGACCCAGCCATTCGCGCCGGCCTGCGGTCGCGGCGTCCGGACTCATCACGGTTCCTTTCTGTCGGAGCGTTTTCTAGCTGTTCCGGCGGTGCTGCGCGGTGAGCCGCTCCAGCTGGGGAACGATCTCGTTGGGGCTGGGCACCCCGGCCTGGTCGATGCGCAGGCGCTCGGCGGCACGCGCGTAGGACGGGTCGGAGAGCACTTTGGACAGATCGGCGCGGAGCTTTTCCGGCGTCAGCTGGTCGGAGTCGCCGACGTAGATGCCCGCGCCGCGCTCCTCCAGCATGTTCGCCTGGGAAACCGGCGCCCACCACTTCTCGTGCCAGTAGGTGCCGGGCACGATGAGCTGCGGTACCCCGTACTCGATCGCCGTGCCGAACGTGCCGGTGCCGCCGTGGTGCACGATCGCCGAGCAGGTCGCCAGCAGCGGGCCGAGCGGCACGAACTCGACCGGGCGGACGTTGTCCGGCAGCCGCGTCAGCGAGGCGAGCTGCTTGGCGCTGAAGGTCGCGACCACCTCGACGTCGAGGTCCGACACGGCTTCCAGCAGATCGGCGGTGGAGGCCTCGATTCCGTGCGATTCGCGGTGGGAGAAACCGAGGGTGAGGCAGACCCGTTTGCGTGTCAGCGGTTCGTTGACCCAGCTGGGCACGATCGCCGGGCCGTTGAAGACCACCTGCCGCACCGGCACGTAGTGCACACCCGTGCCCCGCGGGTGGAACAGCGACTGCGGCGCGGGATCGATGGTCCACTGGCCGAGCGCGATCTCGTCGTCGTAGGAATGGCCGTGGCGCTCGAGTTTCGGGCCGAGCCAGGTCTTCATCGGATCGGTGAGGCCCTCCGCGTCCCGCTTCTCGACGAACTTGGCGTGCACCTGGGCCATCGCGTCCACGCCCCACAGCAGGCGGGCGTGCGCGGCACCGGTGACGCGCGCCGCGATCGGGCCGGCGAACGCGAGGGTGTTCCAGATGATCAGGTCCGGTTTCCAGGCCTTGGCGTAGTCGATGAGCCCCTCGAACATTCCTTCCGGGGTGAGCATCGGGAAGAAGTCCTCGGCGAGATGGACGAACTCGCCGGGCGGGTCCTCCCAGCCGTAGTTGGACTGGTGCGGCTTGACCCGGTTGTGCGGGTCGGCGTCCGACGCGGTCTTCTGCGGGGGTTCGGCCTCGGCCAGGTCCTCCTTGAGATTCGGCATCAGTTCGCCGATCGGCGCGGCGGCCAGCCCGATCGCGGCGACGTCCTCGGCGAGATCGGGCGGGACGGCGACGCGCACGTCGTGCCCGGCCGTGCGCATCGCCCATGCCAGCGGCGTCAGGATGTAGACCTGCGACTTGTTGAGGCAGGTGACGAACAGGACGCGCATGACAGTCCTCCCATGGATGCTTCTGGTGCATCTGTCAGGGTTTCAGCCCATTCGCGCGACCCGCATCTCGCTGCCTGCTCAGTCGAGGTAGGACCGTAGAAGAGTGGCGATTTCCTTCGGCTTGGCGAGCGCGGCACAGTGGCACGCCGCGATCTCGTCCGGGGTGATGTCCAGGCGTTCCTTGACCAGGCGCCGGAAGAACTCCGGTGGGAAGAACCGGTCTTCGGTGCACAGCACGAACTTCGTCGGGATGTCCGGCCACTGCTCCAGCGGCCACGGTTCGTCCATCGCCGCCTCGGACTGCCTGCGTTCCTTGCTCATCGCCTGTTCGGCGAGTTTGCGGGGAACCCCGTTGTAGAAGCTGACGAACGGGTCCCCGTTGCCGGTGAGGCCGCCATCGCGCTCGGCCGCCTCCTGCGAGGCCGGGCCGTAGCCGGTGTTGCCCCACCAGTCGTTCGTCGTCTCGCCGGGAGCCGGGATCATGCCGGCGAGCAGCACCAGCACCTTGGCGGAAAGCCGCTCCGCCACCAGCGGTGCGACGATGCCGCCGAACGAATGCCCGACCACCACGATGTCCTCGCGGTCTCCGGCAGCGGTCACAACGGCCTCGGTGTACTCGGCCAAACCCGCCGAGTCGTCTTCGATGGGCAGGTCGGGTGCCACCGTGTCGTGCCCGTCCCTGCGCAGTTCCGCTTCGAGCAGATGCCAGGCCCAGCCGACATCACCGGCGCCGTGGATCAACACAAATGTGGTCATCTTCTCTGCTTTTCCTTCAGTCGGTTACTCAACGTGACCGACCCACCATAGCGCGGCTTTGGTGAAGTTCGTCCCGAAAACATCCTTTCCCGCACCGGCTCCGCATTTTCGAAGATGTCCGCCCGCGGGCGGCGAGCACACCCTTCTGGAGTGACGGTTCCCTTTCTCGACCTGCGCGCGCCCTATCTCGAACTACGCGAGGAAATCGACGAGGCGGTGGGGAGGGTGTTGCGGTCCGGCTGGTATCTGCTCGGGCCGGAGGTGGAGGCGTTCGAAGCCGAGTTCGCCGCCTACTGCGGCGCGGCGCAGTGCGTCACGGTCGGCAGTGGGGGTGACGCGCTCGCGCTGATCCTGCGGGCTCTCGGCATCGGGGCCGGGGACGAGGTGATCGTGCCCGCGCACACGTTCATCGCCACCTGGCTGGCCGTTTCGGACACCGGCGCCACGCCGGTGGCGGTCGAGCCGGACCCGGCGACGTTCACCATGGACCCCGCGCGGATCGAAGCCGCCATCACTCCGCGCACGCAGGCGATCCTGCCCGTGCACCTGTACGGCCATCCCGCCGACCTCGACGCCGTGCGGGCCATCGCGGATCGGCACGGGCTGGCGGTCGTCGAAGACGCGGCACAGTCGCCGTGCGCCGTCCACAATGGACGTCGTATCGGTGCGGCACCGTCCACTGTGGCCTTCAGTTTCTATCCGGGTAAGAATCTCGGCGCATTGGGCGACAGCGGCGCGGTGGTCACCTCGGACCGGCAGCTCGCCGACAAGGTCCGTCTGCTGCGCAACTACGGCTCGCGGGTCAAGTACCAGCACGAGGTGCTCGGGACCAACTCCCGCACCGACGAACTCCAGGCCGCGGTGCTACGGGTCAAGCTGTCCAGGCTCGACGAGTGGAACGCGCGGCGGGCCCGGGTCGCGGATCGTTATCTGGCCGGGCTCAAGGGCTTGGACCTGGAATTGCCGGGTGTCGCGGAATGGGCCGAGCACGCGTGGCATCTGTTCGTCGTGCGCGCGACGGACCGGGACGTGCTCGCCGCGCGGCTGGGGGAGGCCGGGGTCGGCACGCTCGTCCACTATCCGGTCGCGGTGCACGCCTCGCCCGCCTACCAGCCGCTCGGCCTGGGGCCGTTCCCGCTTTCCGAGCGGCTGGCCGACGAGGTGCTGAGCCTGCCGATCGGCCCGCATCTCACCGACGACCAGGTCGGCGCCGTGATCTCAGCTGTGCGGGACGCTGTATGAGAGCGTGTACCGGACCACCCCGTCGTCGGTGGTGGTGACCTTGCCGGAGCCGGTGGCGCCGATCAGCTCGCCGGTTCCGGTGCCGGGGACGATGTTCCAGTCGACCTCGATCGGCCCGGCCGGGCCCCGGGTGCCGGACCCCTCGGTCATGAAGGTGCCCTGTTTCCCGCCGAGGCTGCCGACGACCCGCGCCATCACTCGGAACGGGCCGACGCCGCTTGGATCGATGCGCTGGATGTAGACGTGATAGCCGGTTCCGTTCATCTCGCCGGTGTAATGGAATTCGGTGATGGTGTACAGCAGCTTGATTCCGCCGGGATCTTCGGGGCCCAGTTCGTTGTCGGTGTAGCTGATCGTTTCGATGGTGCCCTCGGCGTAGCGCGATTCCACGGAATCACTCCATTCCTTCGCGAGACGGTGAGAAGAACCCATCGCCCTGACGGCCGAGCGGAGTCAGGTCCAGGTAATTGAACGTGCCGTTGAGCAGGTCCGTGCCGCGGGCATAGGTCGAATAGGTGTGGTAGACGCGTCCTTCGCGCTGGAGGAACACGCTCAGCCCGTGCCAGTCGCGCTGTTCTCCCAGCATCCAGCCCAGGCCGGCCTCTTCGAGTTCTTCGGCGGTGCGGTAGTTGTACTCGACGGGCACGACGTCGGCGTCCAGTGTCACGTGGAAGTCGTAGTTGAAGTCGCTGCCCTCGCTGGAATACCAGGGGAAGGCCCAGCCCATGCGTTGGTGCACAGGGGTGATCTCGGCCAGGGGCGCACGCGACACCGCGGCGAAGGTCGTCTCACGATCATGAAGATGGGCGAGGTGGCCGACATTGTCGGACAACATCGTGCAGCCGGGACACAGATGGTGCGATCCGGGCTGCAGCATGAAGTGATAGACGATGAGCTGCCTGCGCCCCTCGAACATGTCGCCGAGCGAGAGTTTTCCGTCCGGCCCGTCGAAAACGTAGTCCTTCTCGATCTCGACCATCGGCAGGGCGCGGCGCTCGGCGTTTACCCGATCCCGTTCGCGGCTCAGTTCCTTTTCGCTCTCGAGAAGTTTCTTACGAGCTGCCGTGAACTCTTCCCGGGACACGACTTTGGGGAAATCCATCTCTCTCCTCGTGTAGTACTCAGACGCCACTGCGCGTCCGCTCCACTGGTTCGGTCTTGGCACGCCGGTGGGGAGCGAGCAGCGTGACCGTGACGGCGATACCGATGAGCGCGAAAAGGACCACGACGCCGAAGCCCGCTCGCAGCCCCTCGGTGATGGCCACCTTGGGCTCCGCCGCGATCGCGAAGGACGTGCTGACCGAGGTGACGATCGCGACGCCGATCGCGCCGCCGATCTGGAAGGCGGCGGTGTTGATCCCGGAGGCGAGCCCCGATTCCTCCGGCGCCACCGAGCTGAGCGCGGCGATCGACGACGCCACGAAGCAGGCACCCAGGCCGGGCCCGAAGACCACCAGTGCGAAGAACAGGTCCAGCCAGTAGTCGCCGTTCGCGGAGATCGTCGTCAGCAGCAGGCAGCCGGTGCCGATCAGGAGCAGCCCGGCGATGGCGACCGTCCGGACGCCGAACCGCGCCACCATGGACTGGCCGAGTGCCGAGCCGCCGATGTTGACCACCGTCATGGGCAGGAAACCGAGGCCGAACGCGACGGCCGAGTAGCCGAGCACCTGTTGGCCGTACAGGGAAGTGCCGAGCGCCATGCCGAACGCCGACGCGCCGAGCAACGCCATCACGAGGTTGCCGCCGACCAGGCCGCGGGAGCGGAAGATCCGCAACGGCACGAGCGGCGCGGCCGAGCGCCGTTCGACGAGGACGAAGATCCCGGTCAGGACGACGGCACCGGCGAGCATGCCGATCGTCAGCGGATCCGCCCAGCCTCGCCGGGGTGCCTCGGCGATGGCGAAGACGGCCGCGACGAGCGCCACGGTGATCGTCAGCGCGCCGACCGGGTCGAAACTCCGCGCACCCGCCGCCGGCCTGCTTTCCCGCAGTACCACCGGACTCAACGTCAGCAGGACGGCGGCCACCGGGATGTTGATGTAGAAGATCCACGGCCAGCCGAGGAACTCGGTGATCGGGCCGCCGATCAGCAGCGCGGCGGTCGCGCCGAAGCCCATCGTGCCCGACCAGAACGCGAGCGCCTTGTTGCGCTCGGCGGGCTCGGTGAAGGTCGTCATCAGGATCGACAACGCGCTCGGCGCCATCAGCGCCGCGGACATGCCCTGCACGACGCGCGCGGCGAGCAGCACGCCCGGACTCCAGGCCAGCCCGCACAGCAGGGAACTCACCAGGAACAGGAACGTGCCGATCATGAACACCCGGCGCGCGCCGAGCAGGTCCGCCGAACGGCCGCCGAGCAGCAGCAGGCCGCCGAAGCTGAGCAGGTACCCGCTGAGCACCCATTGCATGCCGTCGCTGGAAAGCCCGAGGTCCGTCTTCATCGACGGCAGCGCCAGGGTCACGATCTGCGAGTCCAGCGTGATGAACAGGCTGGCGACGCACAACACCGCGAGGGCTTTCCAGCGACGTGGGTCGGGCCCGGTTTCGGACATCGGAGCGGCCTCCCGTTCGATCGAGCGACGAATCAGGTCTGGTGCGGGTGCGTCATGGTGCTCACCACGCCACCGCGGGCGAGTACATGTCCCACCACTGCGCGAGGTCCAGGGCTCGTTCCAGCGCGGAGCGCGACGCATAGGTGGCTTGGGGTGCCTGCTCGTACACGCAGTTCTTCAACCAGTCGTAGCTGAGCAGGTCGAACACCGGGTGGGCGGGCGTGGCCAGCAGCTCGCGGGCGGCCGTCCGCAACGCGGCGGCGTAGCGCGGGTCCTGTGTGGACGGATACGGTGCCTTCGCCCGCCGCAGCACCGACTGCGGGAGCAGATCCGCGGTCGCGGCGCGCAGCAGGCTTTTTTCCTTGCCGTCGAAGGTCTTCAGCGACCACGGGGCGTTGTAGACGTACTCGACGAGCCGGTGGTCGCAGAACGGCACGCGGACCTCGAGGCCGGTGGCCATGCTGGTGCGGTCCTTGCGATCCAGCAGCACGCGCACCCAGCGGGTCAGGTGCAGATGGCTGATCTTGCGCTGCCGCCACTCGAATTCGCTTTCGCCGTCGAGCCGTTCGATCCCGGCCACCGCGCTCGCGTAGTTGTCGCCGAGATAGCGGTCGAGATCGAGGATCTTCCGCGCGGCCGGGGTGAGGATCTGCGTGTCGTCGCCGAAGTACTCGCCCCAGCGCACCAGCCAGGGGAACATGTCCGCCCGCTGCACCACCGGATCGGAGAACCACAGGTATCCGCCGAACACCTCGTCCGCCGATTCCCCGGAGAGTGCGACGGTGGAATGCCGCCGGATCTCGCGGAACAACAGGTAGAGCGAGGTGTCGATGTCCCCGTTTCCGGCGGGCATGTCCCTGGCGCGCAGGACCGCGGCCCGGATGCCCGGATCGCCGTGCGCGGCGGCGTCGACCACGATGTCCTGATGGTCCGAGCCGACCCACTGGGCCACTTCGTGTGCGAAGGGAGTGTCGGCGTCGGGCCGGATCACGTCCGCGACGAAGTCGTCGGTACGTCCCTCGAAGTCCACCGAGAAACTGCGGACGGTCTCACCCGTCGCGGCGAGTTGCCTGGCCGCGATCGCGGTCATCGCGGACGAATCGAGGCCACCGGAAAGCAGCGCGCACCGGGGCACGTCGGAGATGAGCTGGCGGCGCACGATGTCTTCGAGCAGTTCCCGGACCCGCGCGACCGTACTGTCCCGGTCGTCGGTGTGCTCCTGGGTGCGCAGGCTCCAGTAGGTGTGCTCGCGGATCCCGGCGGGGCCGACCGTGACCACGGTGCCCGGCTTCACCTCCCGCATTCCGCGCCAGAAGGCGTCGCCGGGGGTTTTGACGAACGCGAACAGCTCGCGGATGCCGTCGGTGTCCACGACGCGTTCGGCGAGCGGGTTCGCCAGGATCGCCTTGGGCTCGGAGCCGAACAGCACGCCGTCCGGGGTGGGGTAGTAGTAGAGCGGCTTGACGCCCATCCGGTCGCGGATCAGGACGAGCTTGCGCTCGGCCGCGTCCCAGATGGCGAAGGCGTACATCCCGTTGAGCCGTTCCGCGCACGCCTCGCCCCATTCGAGATAGGCGCGCAGTACGACCTCGGTGTCGGATCTCGTGGTGAACCGGTGGCCACGCGCGCGCAGCTCGTCGCGGAGTTCGACGAAGTTGTAGGCCTCGCCCGAGTACACCATCACGACCTTGCCGCGCGGCGGCTCCGCGCTGATCGGCTGCTGCCCACCGGGCAGGTCGATGATCGCCAGCCGGCGGTGGCCGAGGGCGGCGTGCTCATCGGCCCAGGTGCCCCGCTCGTCCGGACCACGCTCGGCCATCGAATCGGTCATCGCGTCGAGGACGGCCTGCTCCCGGCGCAGATCTCGGTCGAACGAAACCCAGCCGGCGATTCCGCACATGACGGTGCCTCCCCTCGTCGACGGCGGGTCCGGCCCGGGGACGGGCCGGCACCGTGTCCACCGTGGCGGCCTGGTGCGGAGATGGCATCTCCCGGCGTGCGGTTTTCGGTGCGGACCGTTACTTGAGGACGCCCACGAACAGGCCGCGTCCCTGCGGGCCGCCCTCGACGTATTCGACCGCGAAACCTGCCTGCTCGAAAGCGGATTCGTGCTCTCGCTGAGTGAACAGCGACACGAGGATGCTCTCGGTGAAGTGGCGGAGGCCTTCGAGCGGGCTCGCGACCGTGAAATGGATGTGGACGCGGCTCTTGTCGCCTTCCCGCGAGGAATGTGAAACGCGCGAAATGGTCCTGCCACCGGTTTCGACGATGTCGCCGGTGACATAGCCTTCGAGGAAGGTCGACGGGAACCACCACGGTTCGACGACCACCACGCCGCCGGGTTCGAGGTGCGCGGCGAACCGTTCCAGCGCGGTGGCGAGCTCCGCGGGCGTGTCGAGATGTCCGACCGAGCTGAACATGCAGGTGATCGCGTCGAAGCGGGTGCCGAGGTCGAAGGTGCGCATGTCGCCCTGGGTAAGGGAAAGCTCCGGTGACCGGGCCCGGCCGACGGCGATCATGTCCGCGGAGAGTTCGACTCCCGCGACCCGCGCGAAGTGCTCACGGAAACTGCGCAGGTGCTCGCCGGTGCCGCAGGCGACGTCGAGCAGGCTCGCCGCGCCCGGCTTGTGCTGCCGGATCAGTGCGCTGACCTCGGCCGCCTCCGCCCGGTAATCCCGCCCGCGTCCGCGGTAGACGGGATCCCAGACCTCGGCGACATCGATGTCGTACATCTCCACACTCCCGTTCCGCGGTGATCGTCCGTACCCCAGATTACCGGCGGGTGGATGAATTTCCTCTCTTTTGCTGCCTTTGTCCGAATCTGTGGCACGTCACGAGAAATGCCGGACCGGAGCGCTGGTAAGGGCAGTTATGGAGAAGTTGAGTTCTCCGGAACTGACTACCGTGGTGCGCGGTTGGCAAGCAGGGAGGCCGAAAAGATGCTGCAAATCCGTCTGGTTCAGCAAGGTGCCTGGGACATGCCGGTCGACTCGATGCCGTTGGCCGTCGGCTATCTCAAGGCGGTGATCGACGCCGATCGCAGCCTGGACGGTGAGGCCGTCGCGGAGATCTGCAACTTCCGTGGTGGGCAGAAATTGCAGGAGATGGCGATGGCACTGTTCGGCGGTGAGATTCCCGACGTGCTCGCGTTCTCCGTGCTCGGCTGGAACTACCGCAGCTTCGGGGCGCTCGCCGAGACCTTCAAGCAGATCAACCCGCGCGGGCTCGTCGTGTTCGGCGGGACCCACGTGGCGTACCAGTCCGAGCGGGTCTTCCGGGAGATGCCGTGGATCGACGTGGTCGTCAACGGCGAGGGTGAGCACTGCTTCCACGAGCTGACGCACTATCTGCTCGAACACCGCGGTGAGGACTTCGACCCGGTGGACATCAAAGGGGTGTCGTACCGCCGTCCGGACGGGACACTCCACAGCGCGCCCGACCGGGATCGCATCAACGATCTCGACGTCATCCCGTCGCCGTTCCTCACCGGGGCGATCCCGATGGCCGACGGCGCCGGCAACTTCCGGTATGACGTCGCGCTGATGGAGACCAACCGCGGCTGCCCGTACAAGTGCTCGTTCTGCTACTGGGGCGGCGCCGTCGGGCAGAAGATGCGGTCGTTCTCCACCGAGCGCCTCGCCGAGGAGGTCGACCTCTTCGGCTTCCACAAGGCACCGTCCCTTGTGCTCTGCGACTCGAACTTCGGCCTGCTCGAAGCGGACGAGGAGTTCGTCGAGCTGGTCATCAAGACGCGCGAGAAGTACGGCTACCCCGAGGCGCTGATCACCAGCTGGGCCAAGAACAAGTCGGCACGGTTCTTCAACATCGTGCGCAGGCTGAAGGAACACGGCCTGCAGAGCCTGTTCACGCTCGCGCTGCAGACGCTCGACGACGCCGCGCTGACCAACATGCTCCGCAAGAACATGAAGGTCAACCAGTGGGAAAGCCTGGTCGACTGGCTGGCAGAGGAAGGCCTCGAATGCTACGGCGAGCTGATCTGGGGCGCGCCGGGCGAGACGCCGGAGTCGTTCTTCGCGGGGTATGACAGGCTCGCGAAGAAGGTCTCGCGCATCGCGGTGTACCCGATGCTGCTGCTGCCCAACACGTCCTATGTGGAGCAACGCGAGGTGCACGGCTTCGTCACCATCCGCGGCGAGGACGACGACTTCGAGTACGTGCTGGCGAACCGGACGTCTACGCTGGCGGAGAACCTGGAGATGCAGCGGTTCGTCTTCTGGGCGCGGGTGCTCGGCGAGCAGCAGTTCCTGCGGCACGTGTGGCAGCCGCTGTCCGACCTCGCGGGAGTGACCCAGTCGCAGGCGATTCGCAGTGTCAAGGAATACTTCGAACGGTCGTCGGACCCGGCCGCGGTCGCCTTCCTGAGCAAGATCCCGGTACTCGCCGAGTCGCCCGCGATCGCCGAGGCGCTGCGGTCCCTGCACAGCCAGCCCGAACTCCAGGACCTGGTGCGCGAGTGGTGGCAGGAGGTCGCGGTGCCGCTGTTCCCGGCTCAGTGGCGGAAGTTCGCCTCCGCGCTGTACGACTTCGAGTCGTGGTCGAGGCAGGTCTACGTGATCCCCGGCGGGGATCTCCCGAAGGGCTGGTACCTCTCGGAGCGGGACGGCGCCGAGTGGTACCAGAGCGACCTGGTCTCCCTGCCCTACGACATGCCCGCCGCGCTGGAGAACTGGGAGACGACGCTCGCCGACGGCCCGGCCGAGGCGGAGACGAGTTTCGTCTTCGACGCCAGGCCGGGATACTACCACAACCTGGACAACTACGAGATCGCCGCGCAGCACCTCGCGACGCCCCGCAAGACGGACGCGATCGACCTCCTCAAACGCGCAAGCTGAGCCAGACGCGGCGTCGCCGTCTTGTCGCGAACGCTCCGTTGGGGACGTTGATCGTCCCGAAC
>NZ_JBHYJW010000108.1:0-14954 GCF_042741125.1 Amycolatopsis sp. NPDC058986
TCCTTGAGGGACCCAGAGTCCCTCAAGGAGGCCCCCACGGACCTTCCTGCGCCGGGAGCTGGTCACCTCTCCGGGGGTGGGCTCCGGTGCCGAAGGCGCCCTTCAGCGCGCCTGCCGCGAGCCGCGCCTCCCACCAAAGTCCACAAAGGACGAAAGTGACACCGGGAAGGACCGCCCCGCCCTGTCCGTGAATGCCACATTGAGGGACTCAGAGTCCCTCAATGTGGCATTCACGGAACGCCAGTCCACAAAGGACGTCAGGTGTCGCGGGTGGCTTGCAGGGCGGCGTCGGAGCGGATGCGCCGCAGGAGCGCCGCCGAGAGCACCGCGGCGACGAGCATGATCGCGGCCCCGGCCAGCCCGGCGACCCGCAGGCCGTCGAGGTAGGCCTCGTTGGCGGCACCGGTCAAGGCGGGGCCGAGGGGATCGGAGAGCCGCCCGGCTATTTCGGCGGCGGCGCCGAGGGTGTCCTTGGCCGCGTGCAGATCCTGGGGCGAGAGCCCGGGCGGCGCGAGTTCGAGCAGCTTGGCACCGTAGACGCCCCAGCCGACGCTGCCCAGCACCGCCATGCCCAGCGCGCCCCCGAACTCGGTGCCGGTCTCCGAAATGGCCGAGGCGGCCCCGGCGCGCTCCGGCGGGGCGGTGGCGATGATCAGGTCGTTCGCCAGCGCCGAAACGATCCCGATGCCGACCGCGATCACGAAGATCGCGGGGATGATCACCGCGAGTCCCGAGCCGATCTCGAGCCAGTTCAGGATCAGCATCCCGGCCGCCGCGATCGCGAGCCCGGCACTGACGACGTAGCCCGGCCGGAACCGGCGCACCGCCGTGGTGGCCACGGTGATGCCGATCGGCATCCCGAGGAAGCCCGGCAGGGACCACAGCGCCGCGACGAGCGGCCGCATCCCGAGGACCACCTGGAGGTACTGCGCGACGAACAGCAGCACACCCATCATCGCGAACGTGGTCAGCGCGTTGGCCGTCACCGACGCGCTGAAGCCGCGTTCGGCGAACAGCCGGACGTCGATCAGCGGATGCGGCCTGCGCTGACGGCGCAGGAAGAACACGCCGACCACGACTCCGACGACGACCGCCGCCACCGGCACCGGGCCGACCCCGTCCGCGGCGATCTTCTTGATGCCGTAGATCACCGGCAGCACCGTGCCGAACGACAGCACCGCGCTCAGCAGGTCGAACCGCCCGGACGCCGGCGCCTTGAACTCGGGCACCAGACGGGGGGCGAGCACGAGCAGCGCCACCATCACCGGCACGTTGATCAGGAACACCGAGCCCCACCAGAAGTGTTCCAGCAGCAGCCCGCCCACGATCGGGCCGAGCGCGCTGCCGCCCGCGAAGCCCGCCGTCCAGATGCCGATCGCGGTCCTGCGCTGTCCGGCGTCGTGGAACATGTTGCGGATCAACGAAAGCGTCGACGGCGCCAGTGTCGAACCGCCGATGCCGAGCAGCGCGCGGGCCGCGATGAGCATCTCCGGATTGGCCGAATAGGCCGCGACGACGGACGCGGCGCCGAAGAGCGCGGCACCGATCATGAGGAGCTTGCGGCGGCCGATGCGGTCGCCCAGCGTGCCCATGGTGATCAGCAGACCGGCCAGCAGGAAGCCGTAGATGTCGAGTATCCACAGTGTCTCGGTGGCCGACGGCCGCAGATCCGCGCTGAGGAAGGGCAACGCGAAGAACAGCACCGACATGTCCATCGACACGATCACGCCGGTGAGGACCAGCACGCCGAGCCCGGCCCAGGCTCCGGCGGCGGCCTTGGGTGCGGGTTGCGTTGGTTCCACCATACCCGCGGAGTATACGGAAGAATCGTGCGGAGATTATCGGCACGCGTTATTCCCGGCGTGGTACCGGGCATTCGCTAGAACTGCAACCATTGGGTGAACAGCGCGGGGGAGGCGGCGAGCACGCTGAACCGCACCAGCCTGCCGGCGAGTCCCGTCACCAGGAAGGCCGACAGCCGCATGCGCACGAGGCCGGCCAGCAGCGTGGTCGCCATGAGCGGCGGGAGCCCGACCAGCGCGCTGATCCCGTAGGTCCCGTTCATCCACAAAGGATTCCGGACGCAGCGTTCCCGGAGCGCGTCCAGCTTGGCCTTCAGCCACTTCGTCCTGGCACGCAGGTATTCCCGCCACCGTGTGTTCCGCCGCTCCCGGTGCAGGCGCTCGTGCAGGAACCGTGGCAGCCTGATCGATCCGCGCGCCGCGAGGAAGTAGAGCAGCTTCCCGGCGACCTGGCCGACAGCGGCCGCGACGCCGATCGCCAGCCACGGAATCCCCGGCCGGCTCGCCACCAGCCCGATCACGAAGACCTCGATGCTGAAGAACGGGATCACCGCGGACCCGAACGCGATACCCAGGGTCAGCGCCAGCCAGCCGAACATCTCGCCTCCCCGGAATTCGCGTCTTCGACGCTAACAGCCGGAGGCCCGGAAATCGGTAGGGCCAGCCCCCGCATCGCGCTTGCGGAGGGCCCCAGTCCACTCTGCGCTATACCGGATTCACCCTTCCGGGAAAACCCCTATAAGGGTCACCTGATCGGCGTAAGGGCGCGGGAATTGACCGGAGAAATTCGAGAATAGGGGTTGTGTGAGAGGTTTTGTCGTGGTTTACGCGTCGGCCCCCATAGGGGCTGGCGGTCACGCGTCCGGATCCGCTAGACAGCAAACGGAGAATCCGGCCGAACGCGGACGAGGTGAGCAGCATGGCGACGGCAGCCCGTCGTGGGCCCGGGGGCGCTGGCAGGGGCAGGCGCCGATCGTCGAGGGGGGTGCGAGTACGCGCCCTCCTCGCCGTGCTGGTCGGTCTCTGCGGGATGTCCACGGCTCCCGTCGCCGCCGCGGCTCCGGCCGCGGCCTACGAGGTGGCCGGGCTGCGCAAGCCGGTGGACCTGCTGGTCGACAAGTGGGGCGTGCCGCACATCTACGCCGCCGACACCAGCGACCTGTTCTTCGCGCAGGGCTACAACATCGCGCGCGACCGGCTGTTCCAGATCGACACCTGGCGAAGGCGTGGCCTCGGCACGCTCAGCGAGGTCCTCGGACCGTCCTATGTGGACCAGGATCGCGCCGCCCGGCTGTTCCTCTACCGCGGTGACATGGACGCGGAGTGGGCGTCGTACGGGCCGGAAGGCAGACTGGCCGCGACCCGGTTCGCCGAGGGCATCAACGCCTACGTCGACTGGCTGGCCCGCAACCCCTCGGCCGTCCCGCCGGAGTTCGGCAAGCTCGGCTACCGGCCGGCCCGCTGGCGCCCGGAGGACGTGGTGCGCATCCGCACGCATGCCATCGGGGAGAACCTGTCGTGGGAGGTCATCCGCGCGAAGCTGGTCTGCCAGGCGGGTCAGGGCGCGAGCCGTTACCTGCGGAGCCTGCGCCCCGCGCACGAGGCGGTGGTGCCCGCCGGGCTCGACCCGTGCGTGATCCCGGACGACGTGCTGAAGGTGTACAACCTGGCGACCGCCGCGGTTTCCTTCACCGGCAAGGGATTCGAGACCAAGGACATCGCCGACGCCACCACCGGCAGCAACGCGTGGGCGATCGGACCGGGCCGCACCGCGTCGGGACGCCCGATCCTGGCCAACGACCCGCACCGCGGCACCGACGCGCTGCCCTCGGGCCGGTACGTCGCGCAACTGTCCGCGCCGGGCCTGAACCTCGCCGGCGCGGGGGAGCCGTGGAACCCGGGAATCGCCATCGGGCACAACGGGACCATCGCGTTCGGCCTGACCAACCTGCCGATCGACCAGACCGACCTGTACGTCTACGAACTCGACCCGAAGGACCACACCCGCTATCGCTACGGCGACGGCTGGGAGCGGATGACCACGGTCACCGAGACCATCCCGGTGCAGGGCGGCGCGCCGGTCACCCGGGAGCTGGCGTTCACCCGGCACGGCGGGGTCGTCAAGGTCGACGAGGCCGCGCACCGGGCGTTCGCGGTCCGCTCGGCGTGGACGCAACCGGGCAGCTCGGCGTATCTGGGCAGCCTGAACTACCAGCGGGCCAAGAACTTCGGCGAGTTCACCACGGCCATGCAGAAATGGGGCACGCCGGGATCGAACCTGGTGTACGCGGACACGCACGGCGACATCGGTTACGTCCCGGCCGGGCTGACGCCGCGCCGCACCGGCGCGAACTACGACGGCCTGCTGCCCGTCCCCGGCGACGGCCGGTACGAGTGGAACGGTTTCCACGCGAACAGCGAGCTGCCAGGCCAGTACAACCCGGCGTCCGGATTCTTCGCCTCCGCCAACGACTTCAACATCCCGCCGGGTCATCCCGTGGTGTCCAACTACGAATGGCAGCTGCCGTACCGCAAGCAGCGCATCGACGAGCTGATCAGGTCCCATCCCGGCGCGACCGTCGCGGACTCACTGGCGCTGCAGAAGGACGAGAAGTCGCTCGTGGCCGGTGAACTGCTCCAGTACCTCCGTGGTCTGTCCTCTTCGGACCCGGACACCGCGAAGGCGCAGGACCTGCTGCGTGGTTACGACGGCGTGGCCTCACTGGATTCGGCGCCCGCGGCGCTGTTCGAGATCTGGATCATGAAGCACCTGCACGCCGCGTGGGCGCACGCGGTGCTGCCCCAAGCCGCCGCGGACACGCTGGCGAACACCATCAACCCCGACTACAGCCTGGTCCTCGCGTCGTTCGCGGATCCGAAGGCGTGGCTGGGCCCGGACGGCGCGGCGGTGCGCGACAAGCTGATCCTGGACACGCTGCCCTCGGCTTTCCGTGAGGTCGCGGGCAAGCTCGGCCCGGACCCGTCGGCCTGGCGCTGGGGCGCGCTGCAGTTCCAGCAGTTCCGGCACCCGCTCGGCGAGCCGAACGTCGGCCCGACCCCGGTCGGCGGCGACTACCACACCGTCCACCCGTCGTTCTTCTTCCCGGCGAACTACCAGCAGATCATCGGCGCAACCTTCAAGATGGCGCTCGACGTCGGCAACTGGAACGGCTCGTCCGCGATCAACGCGCCGGGGCAGTCCGGTGATCCGCGGAGCCCGCACTACCGCGATCTGAACGGACTGTGGGCATCGGGCGGCGCGTTCCCGTTGCTGTACAGCCGGGCCGAGGTCGAGCGCAACCTCGACGTACGGATCAGGCTGCAACCGCCGCGCTGACAGGAGCGGCCGTCTTGTCACGGATCTCTTCCGGTGACACGCCGGGCGCGATCTCGACAAGGCGGAGTCCCGACGGGGTGACGTCGAAGACGGCGAGGTCGGTGATGATCCGGTCCACCACGCCGGCGCCGGTGAGGGGAAGCGTGCACCGCTCGACGATCTTGGGCGTGCCGTCCTTGGCGACGTGGTCGGTGAGGACCACGATGCGCCGCGCCCCGGCGACCAGGTCCATGGCCCCGCCCATGCCCTTGACGAGTGCCCCGGGCACGGTCCAGTTGGCGAGGTCGCCGTTGGCCGCGACCTGGAGCGCGCCAAGGAGGGCGATGTCGATGTGGCCTCCGCGGATCATGCCGAAGGAGGTCGCGGAGTCGAAGAAGCTCCCGCCGGGAGCGAGGGTGACGGTCTGTTTGCCCGCGTTGATCAGGTCGGCGTCCTCCTCGCCTTCGGCAGGGAAGGGGCCCAGCCCGAGGATGCCGTTCTCGCTCTGCAAGGTGACTCGGACGCCGTCCGGCACGTGGTTCGCCACGAGGGTGGGAATGCCGATCCCGAGGTTGACGTAGTCGCCGTCGCGCAGCTCGCGGGCGGCGAGGGCGGCCATGTCGTCGCGTGTCCAGGCCATGATCACACCGTCGCTTTCGGCCGCAGGGTCAGCTTTTCGATCTCCTTGACGCGCTCCCGTGCCGGCACGAGCCGGTCGACGTACACACCGGGGGTGACGACGACGTCCGGGTCGAGAAAGGTGTCCAGCACGATCTCGGCCTCCGCGACGCTGACGCGCCCGCAGGTCGCGACCAGCGGGTTGAAGTTGCGGGCGGCGTAGCGGTAGGTGAGATTGCCCGCCGGGTCGGCGGTGTGCGCGTGGACGAGCGCGACATCGGCGACGATGGCGCGTTCCTGGACGTGGGTCACCCCGTCGAAGTCGGCATGCGGCTTGCCCTCGGCGACCGGGGTCCCGACGCCGGCGCGGGTGTAGAAGGCGGGGATGCCCGCGCCGCCCGCCCGCATCCGTTCGGCGAGCGTGCCCTGGGGGACGAACTCGACCTCGAGGTCGCGGTCGAGGTACTGCTGGGCGAACAGCTTGTTCTCGCCGACGTAGGACGCGATCACCTTGCGTACCTGCCGGTTCTCCAGCAGCAGGCCCAGCCCCTTGCCGTCGACGCCCATGTTGTTGGACACGATGGTCAGGTCGCGGGCCCCGGAGTCGCGAACGGCCTCGATGAGGTCGTTCGGGTTGCCGCTGAGACCGAAACCCCCGACGGCGATGGTGATGCCGTCGGCGAGCACATCGGCGAGTGCCGCGGCGGCGCTGGTGTACCTCGTTGACACGTCATTCTCCCTGTCGGCACTGTCGGCTCAGTGAACGCAGCGATATTCAAGGCCGGGCCGCGATAACCCGTCAATGGCACGGGGTTCGCGGGCGTCGAAGTTCTCGGATGGTGACCGATTTCGATGAGGGCGTTCACTCAGTGGACGTAGGATCGTGGTCATGGACACTCCACCGGCGCATGTGACCGGCCGGATCGCCGCCGTGCTGCACGCGGTGTCGGCAGCCCCGGAGCAGGGGGCCTCGACGTCGCAGATCGCGCGGGCGACCGCGCTGGCCCGGCCGACCACGCACCGGCTGCTGACGGCGCTCGCCGACGAGGGCTACGTCGACCGCGACCAGCGCACCGGCCTGTGGTTCCTCGGTCCGGAGCTGTACCTGCTGGGCGAGGTAGCGGCCCGGCGGTACGACGTCACCCAGCACGCACGCGCAGGCGTCCACCGGCTCGCCGCCGCCACCGGGGAGAGCGCTTTCTTCTCCGCCCGCCGCGGCGACGAAACGGTCTGCCTGCTGCGGGAGGACGGGGACTTCCCGATCCGGTCCTTCGTGCTGTACGAGGGGGCGCGGTTCCCGCTCGGCGTGGTCTCGGCGGGGCAGGTCCTGCTGGCGATGCTGCCCGACCGCGAGATCGACGCGTACCTGCGGCGGACCGATCTCGTCGCCCAGTGGGGCCCGGCGCACGCCGCCGGCGCCGTGCGGGAACGCGTGGCGCTCACGCGGGAACTCGGGTACGCGGTCAACCCCGGTCTGGTGGTCGAGGGAAGCTGGGGGATGGCCGCGGCGGTCTTCGACCGGGCGGGCGAACCGGCCTGGGCCCTCACCCTGACCGGCGTGGAGTCCCGCTTCCGGGAAGACCGCCGTCCAGAGCTGGGGGCGCTGTTGCTGAAGGAAGCACACGCCCTGACACGGACCCTCCAGACGCGCTGACGTACGCCGCCAGCCCCAGGGCCAGCGTAATGCCGTCAAGGACTCCTTACGGGCGTCAGACGCCCGTAAGGAGTCCTTGACGGCGGTTTTGTCCTTTGTGGACCCGAGGTGTGGAGGCGTGGTCGTGCCTGGGTGCCGAGGGGCGCCCTGGGTGCGTTGGGTGCGACGAGGGCGTCCCTCGGAGAGGTGAGCGCCCCGAAGGCGTCCTTCGGCACCGGACGCGCGGGGCACGGCGGCGCCGACCGGTTCAGACGACACCCGCCGCGATCAGCTGTTGCCAGATCTCTCCCTGGTCGACGACTTCGACGCCGAGCTTCTCGGCCTTGGCGAGCTTGCTGTCCCCGACCCCGGCGCCGGTGATGAGCAGGTCGGTATTGGCCGAGACCGACGACGCGGTCGCGGCGCCTGCCTTCTCGCACAGCCGCTGGAAGACCGGGCGCGCGACCTTCTCGCCGGAGCGGGGGTCGCTGATCGCGCCGGTGATCACCACGGTCTTGCCCGCCAGCGGCGCGTCGGCCGCGACGACCGGCGGGAGGTCCTCGTCGCGTACGTCCAGGGATACGCCTGCCTCGCGCAGCCGTTCCAGCTCGGGCCGCAGCCGGGTGAGGTGCTCGACGAGGGAGGCGGCGACCTTCGGCCCGATGTCCTCCACGGCCACGAGGCCGTCGACGCCCGCTTCGGCGACCTTCTCGAGCGAGCCGAATCCCGCGCGGCACAGCCGGGCCGCGGTGCCGTCCGAGGCCATCGGGATCGCGAGCCCGATCAGCGCCCGGCGCAGGCCGACCCGGCGGCTCGCGTCGATCGACTCGATCATGCGCGTGGCCGAGACCTCGCCGATGCGCTCGAACTCCAGCAGCCGTTCCTTGGTCAGCCGGTAGAAGTCCGACGGGTTCTCCAGCAGCCCGGCTTCGGCGAGCCGTTCGATCCAGACCCCGCCGACGGCGTCGATGTCCGCGGCGGCCCGCGACGCCCAGTGGATCAGCCGCCGCACGGTCTGCGCGGGACAGGAAACGTTGGTGCAGAACAGTTCCCGGCTGTTGCCCTGTTCGGTCAGCGGCTGCTCGCACGAGGGACACGTGGCGGGCGGCACGATCTCCTTTTCCGCGCCGGTGCGTTTCGACGCGTCGAGCACCCCGGCGACGAACGGGATCACGTCGCCCGCGCGGCGGACCAGCACCGTGTCGCCGATCTTGATGTCCCTGGCGCGGATGACCTCCTGGTTGGCCAGCGTCGCCCTGGTGACCGTCGTCCCGCCCACGAACACCGGCTCCAGCCAGGCCACCGGGGCGATCTTGCCCGTCTTGCCGACGTCCCAGACCACGTCGGCCAGCACGGTGGTCTTCTCCTCGGCGGCGAACTTGTAGGCCAGCGCGCCCCGGGGTGAACTCGACCTGGTCCCGGCCGCGGCGTAGGCGTCCCGGTCGGCCAGGCGCAGCACGGCGCCGTCGAGGTCGTAGTCCAGTTCGTTGCGCTGCCGCTCGATCGTCGCGATCACCTCCTGCGCCGCCTCCGCGTCGGCGCAGCGGCGCATGTCCGCTGCGGTGAACCCGATCGCCTGCAGTGCGCTGCCGAGGTCGGCGTCCGTGCTGTCGGGGTCGGTGTCCAGGTCGAAGGCGAAGAACCGCAGGCGCCGCTCGGCCACGGTGGCCGGATCCTTGGCCCGCAGGGTGCCCGCCGCCGCGTTGCGCGGGTTGATCAGTGGCTTGTCCGGATGAGCGGTGTTGTACGCGGCGAAAGTGGACCGCAACATGACCGCCTCGCCCCGCACCTCGACCCGGCCCGGTGCGTCGACCCGCTCCGGCACCCCGTCGGTGAGCGCCCGCACCAGGATGGTCACGTCGTCGCCGGTCGTCCCGTCTCCCCGGGTGACCGCCCGTGCCAGCCGCCCGTCCTCGTAGACCAGGGCCAGCGACAGCCCGTCCAGCTTCGGCATCACCACCACCGGCTGACCGGGAAAGCGGTCGAAGAACGCCGCGACCTGCTCGGGCCGGGTCGCCTTGTCCAGCGACAACATCGGGCGCGAGTGCCGGATCGGGGCGTGCAGCACCGTGGGCGCGCCTACTTGCTCGAGCGGGTTCGGATCGGGCGCCAGCTCCGGGTTCGCCTCGATCAGCCCCCGCAGCTCGTCCTCGATCGCGTCGTACTCCGCGTCCGCCACCAGCGGCGAGCCCCGGTAGTAGGCGTCACGCAGCGCGACGACCCTGTCGGCGAGTTCCTGAATGCGTTCCCGTGCGTCCACACCGCGAGACGCTACCCGGGCCCACCGACAAGAACACCTTCTGGCAGGCCCGGCGGCGCCGCGTACCCGGCTGGGAGCCGGGTCCCGGCGAGGGGGATGGCCGCCCGCCGGGACCCGGATGCCGGTTACTGCCAGCTGTCGGTGATCGGGGTGGCGCCACAGGCCGAGCCGGTGCAGGCGAGGCCGTAGGCGTCCTCGAGGGTCCGCAGCACGTTGTAGTGGGTGATGTGCTCGGTGTACTTCCCGGTCTTCACGTGCTGGCCGGAGAAAATGGTGGGGATCTGGTTGTTCTGGCTGTGGTCGTCCTCGTCGAAGGTGACGATCAGGAGGCTGTTGTGGGTCTTGGCCCACTGCGCGTAGGCGTCGATGTTGTTCTTCACCCAGGTGTCACCGGTGGAGATGCTGCAGTCGTGCATGTCGTTGCAGAGGTTCGGCACCACGAACGACACGCTGGGCAGCGTGGTGTAGTCGGTGGGGAACCGGCTGAACCGCAGATTGCCGGACGCGGGAACGTTGGTGAAGTTCACCCACGGGTTGTGCTTGCGCGCGTACTGGCCGCTCGTGCAGCCGGTGTAGCCGTCGGACGGCATGCTCTCGGAATAGCCGATGAACGAGTTGCCGGCGCCGATCAGTTCGGACCCGAGGTTGGCCGAGGAATAGGTGTGCGGGCAGGAGTCGTCGGTCAGGCCCTGCGTCGAGCCCGAGAACAGCGCGAGATAGTTGGGCTCGCTGGGGTGGGTCACCGCGAACGACTGGGAGAAGTTCGCGCCGCCGTTGGCCAGCGAAGTGATGTACGGCGCCGACGAGCTGCCGACGATCTCTTTGTAGGAATGGTTCTCCATCACCACCACGACGACGTGGTCGGGACGGGGCACACCCGCGGCCGAAGCCGTCGGCTGTGCCGCGAGGAGACCCGCGACGGTCAACGCGGCCGTGGTGATCACGCCCACCATTCGTCCGATTCGCACAATTCCTCCTTTGTTGTCCACATAGGACTCTGCGTGCCGGGTCGGTGCCGTTTCCGGGTTCCGGTCCGACGGGGAGGAATTGTGCGCCTGTTCGTGTGAATAGGGGGTAGCTTCGCGTGAATAGCCAGCCAAGAATGCCGCACCGTGCGTTCATAGAATGGGTGGAGAGAAAATCTCCGACATTTACTGATCGGGCGCCATGATCTCGGAGAATGTGAATTCCTTTTTGATGTTCCCGCCGATGTCGCTATGTCCTTTGTGGACGCCAATGTGCTGAAGGGAGCTTTCGGTGCGCTCAGTGCTGTGAAGGACGCCTGCACGGCATTCGGTACGGCTCGCAGCGGGAGGCCCGGCGGGGCGGGTCGTTGCGACGAGGGCGTCCCTGGGTGCGTTGGATGCACCCAGGGCGTCCCTCGGTTCCCTCCACCTCCGCGGCGGGCACCACCGGCACTCTCGGACAAGACACGATGGGGCTCCTGGCCGACGCACTGTCGGCGAGGAACCCCATCGGTGTCGTGGAAGGTCAGCCGTCGGAGTCCGGGGACGGGATCGCGGCGCCGGGCACCTGCTCCGGTGCGTGGACCCGATCCTCACCGGGGTACGGCTGTGTCCACCCGTGCGTCTGGTACCACGTGAAGTGGTTCATCTGCGCGGGATTCGCGTAGTCGGCCTTGGCGTCGGGCCCGGACAGGCGCTGGTGCGTCTGCCATTCCGCCCACTGCGCCGCGACCTGCTGCTTGTCCGCCGGTATGGTGTCCGGCGCCACGGCGGCGGCCGCGGGATCCGGTGGCGCGGGGGAGTCTGCGCCGCAGGGCGGCGGGGTTTTCAGGCCCGCGGTCAGCGACGTCCGGTTGGGCAGCGCGGTGAACGGTGTGAAGTCGGGTGCGTGGGTGAACGCCCCGCGCATCGGGGTGGCCGCGCTGTCCTTCTGGTTCATCGGGTGGATCCCGAGGATCTGCTCGATGGTCCGGATCATCGTGATCTGCGAGTAGTAGTGGCTGTCGACCACGCCGTGCCGGGCCCACGGACTGATGATCTGGATCGGGGCGCGATGGCCGTCGACGTGGTCGAGACCGGCCTGGGAGTCGTCCTCGACCACGAAGATCGCGGAGTCCTTCCAGTACGGGCTGTGCGAGATCGTGTCCACGATCCTGCCGACCGCGAGATCGTTGTCCGCGACCTGGGCGGCCGCGTTCGGCGGGCCGCCGGTGTGGTCGCTGGAGAGCCAGAACATGTTCAGGTTCGCCGGCCCGTTCTTCTCGAAGTCCCGTTTCCAGATCTCGTACCGGTAGATGTCCGGGACATCGGTGTCGAACTTCGGGAACCCGTGCACCGACATGTCGTTGAGCGACGGGATCGGCGAGGAGGAGACCAGGGGATAGGCGGTGTCCTTGCCGGTGGACCGCATGTCCCTGGTGTCGCAGTACAGGTTCTGCCAGCTCGCGCCGGGCGGCTTGGTCAGGAACTGCTGGAACTCGCCGAAGTCCCGGACGCTCTTGCCCACCGCCTGCGCGCCGCTCCAGAGGAATCCGCTCCGCTGGTGGCCGAGCGCGTCGTCCTCGGTGTCGTAGCTGCGTTTGTACTCGCCCGCCGACGACTCGGTGTACTCCGGGTTGTCGGCCTGCATCAGCCAGTTGTGCCCCTCGGCGGAGTTCGTGCCGATGTCGTAGGTGTTGTCGTACAGCCCGAACTGCCGGGTCATCGCGTGCTGGTTCGGCGTGACGTTCTCGCCGAACTGCGCCAGCTTCGGGTCGCCGTTGCCCTTCGGGATGTCCCCGAAGACCTGGTCGTAGGTGCGGTTCTCCTTGACGACCAGGAAGACGTGGTTGATCGTCGAGGGCTCGCCGAGTTTGCCGGGGACCGGCACCGGTTTCTTGCCGCCCTTGCCCTCGGTGAGCGAGACCGAGCCGCCGTGCCAGCCGTTCTGGGTGAAGACCTTGCCGGTCTCGGACCTGATGACGCGGTCGTCCGGCAGCTTGAACCGCTGCAGGCTCGACGTCGTGTCGTGGGTGCCGTGCCCGGCCGCGCTCGTGGGGCGGCGGGCGTCGACGCCCCGCGTGTTGGAGACCAGCACGTCGTTTCCGGCCGTGGTGATCTCCGCGGGGAAGTAGTCCGTCGGGAGCAGGCCGACGTAGCTGACCGGCTCCAGCGGGTTCTTGTACCGGTAGACGGCGACAGCGTTGGCGCGGCCGAGCGTCACCAGCAGATGACCGTCGTCGGTGAGCGCCACCGCGTCGGGCTCGTAGCCGACCGACGCCTCCGGCCACGGCTGGGTGGCGATGGTCTGGACGACCTTGTCACGGGCGGTGTCGATGACCGAGACGTCGTTGGTGGCGGTGTTGGTGACGAACAGCGCCCCGTTCCTGGCGTACAGGGCGGTCGGGTGCAGGCCGACGTCGATGCTCGCGACGGTGGCGGCCGGGTTCGCCAGGTCGATGACGCTGACCGTGCCGGTGGTGGTGGCACCGGTCGCGGGGTCGGCCGGGACCGGGGTGTTATAGGAGTTCAGCGTGGCCTCGCCCGGCTTCGCCGGACGTCCGCCCTCGTTGCTGACGTAGAGCTTCGTGCCGACCTTGGCCAGATCGCGTGGGGCGTTGCCGACGGCCCAGCTCTGCCGGACGACCCCGGTCGCGGCGTCGAGCGCGACCACGCGGTTCTGGCCGTTGATCGCGGAGTACACGGTCGAACCGTCCGGTGAGAACACCGCTTCGCCCACCAGCGCGTGCTTCGCGCCGTCCGCCGGGATCGGGACGAAGACCGGGTTGGCGAGCGTGCCGTCCGGGTTCACGGTGAACTTGCGGTAGCCGTCGGTCTGTCCCAGCCACAGCTGTGCACCGTCGGGCGAGTACGTGGGGCCTTCCTGGCCGACGTCGTTGCCGCTGATGCGCAGGTTCGCCGACGCCGAGTTGCCGACGAGCTGCTGCACCTTCCAGCTTTTCAGGTCCACAATGGACAACGCGAGCCCGCCGTCGGTCACCGAGGCGGCGAGATGGGTGCCGTCCGGGCTGACCGACGACGACATGATCTTGCCGTTGGTGATGAGCAGGCGCTGTCCGTACGGGGCGATGTACTGGTCGGACGAGATGACCTGGCCCTTGTCGGTGATATCGCCGACCTTCTCGGTGCCGAACTGACGGGTCTGGGCGAAACCGATCCCGGTGCCCGTGGCGACCAGGACGAGTGCGGTCGAACCTGCCGTCGCGATGCGCAGCCCGCGGCCAGCGCCCCTGCCGAGCAGGCCGCGCCGGTCCTTCCCGGCACGCCGTCTGCGGCGTGTTACCTGCATCGAGCTATCCCTTCGGAGTGGAGGAGAGCAGTTCGACGTTCCCGTCGAACTGCCAGAGGGGGTTGGGCTGATCCCCGGCAGGGGTCCGCACCGGGAAATAGCCGTTGACTTCCTTCGGCCCGTCGCCGTCCGCGACGTACCGCCCGTCCGCGGTGACGTCGAGCTGGTAGATGGCCGACCCGGCGGCCTCGACGCCGGGGAGACGCCAGGAGACGACGCACCGCCAGTCGTTGCCGGGGCCCTCGGGAACGGCCATGCCGCCGCCCTTGGTACAGGCCGCCGTGGCCGCCAGCTGCTCCTCGGTGACGTCGGGCCGGTTGAGCTGCCCGGTCTGCAGGCGGTAGAGATGGGCGAACGCGGTGGAGAGCGACCGCTGCACCTTGTCCTGGTCGATCCCGGAACCCAGCGACGGGGTCGCGACGGCGATGACCGCGACCGTGAGGGCGAGGAGCCCGGCCAGCGGCGCGGCTCCCACGGTGATCGCGCGGCGCCCGGAGCCGTCGGCGGTGAGGTTGGTGAAGTCACGCCGCAGGAAGAGCAGATAGGCCAGCACGGTCGCGACCACCGCCCACACCAGGCCGACCGCGACGCCGATGAGCAGCGGGCCGAGCTGTGCCGGGCTGGTGAACAGGCCGTTCCACGCGATGAAGCCGTAGCTGGGCAGCGCGAGCCGGACGGCGACGGGCAACGGCAGCAGCTGGGCGAGCGCCATCGCGAGAGCGACGACGGCGGGCAGCAGCAGGCCCATCGGCGACCGTCCTAACGCGACGGACCCGAGCAGTCCGATCGCGGCGAGCGCCAGCGTCGGGGCGAGTACGCAGATCCACGCGAGCAGGACCTTCCCGGCGGCCTCCGCCGGGGACAGCAGGTGACCGTCGAGACCGGTCGGCGGCCGGTCGCCGACCGCGAGGATTCCGCCGACGGCACTGGAAACCGCCATCCCGGCCACGAGCACGAGGATGACCGTGAGACTCGCCAGCGCCTTCGCCGCGAAGATCCGCCGGTACGACCGGACCGCCACCAGCAGATGACGCCCGGTGCCGAGCCGGTCTTCGGCGGCGAACACGTCTC
>NZ_JBHYJW010000109.1:0-14538 GCF_042741125.1 Amycolatopsis sp. NPDC058986
GGTTCTACGGTCGTGAGCATGACCGAAACGACCGTCGCCGGGGTACGGCGACCACCGAAACCCCTGCTGGCGACGCTGCTCGGGGTCAGCACCATGACCATCATGGCCAGCGCGACGATCACCCCGGCACTGCCGGGAATGGAGCAGCACTTCGCCGGGGTGCCGCACGCCGAACTCCTGGTGCGGCTCGTGCTGACCCTGCCGGGCCTGGCGATCATGATCGCCGCGCCGCTGCTGGCCCGGCTGAGCGGCCGGATCGGCCGCGTGCCCGTCCTCCTCGGCTGCCTGGTGCTGTACACGGTGGGAGGCGGGTCCGGGCTCGTGCTCGACTCGCTGCCCGCCCTGCTCGTCGGGCGCGCCCTGCTCGGCGTCGGCATCGCGGGCGTCATGACGACGTCGACCGCGTTGCTCGCCGATCACCACCCCACGAGCGAACACGGCCGGGTGCTCGGCCTGCAGGGAGCGGCGATGGGCTTCGGCGGGGTCGTCGCGCTGCTGCTGGGCGGTCTGCTGGCCGCGATGAGCTGGCGGGGACCGTTCGCCGTCTACCTGCTGGCGGTGCCGTTGCTGCTCCTGGTGCTCCGGTACGTCCCGGAGGCGGAGGTCCGCCAGGCGGACACCGAAGACGCGCCCAGCGCCTCGCCGTGGAAACCGCGGCTGCTCGGCCTGTACGCGTTGATGTTCCTCGGCGTCGTCGTGTTCTACACCGTGCCGACCCAGGCGCCGTTCTGGCTGGCGAAGGTGAGCGGCGCGGGCCCGGTCGTCGCGGGGGTGTCCATCGCCGCGGTCAACCTCGTGATGACGGTGGTGGGCCTGAACTACCGGCGCATCCGCGCGCGCTGGGACTTCCGGCCGCTGGCGATCGGCATGTTCGCGGCCTTCGCCGCCGGGCTCCTGGTGATCGGCTCGTCGAGTACACTGTGGACGTTCGGGATCGGGCTGCTGGTGGTCGGCGCCGGCGTCGGCCTGCAGAACCCGACGGTCAACGGCTGGGTGGTCGCGTCGGTCTCCCCCGGCGCGCGGACCAAGGCGCTCGGCCTGCTCACCTCGGCGCTGTTCCTCGGCCAGTTCGCCTCGCCGCTGATCGCGCAGCCGGTGATCGACGCCGCCGGGCTCGGCCACACGTTCCTGTTCGCCGGCGGGCTCGCCGCCGTCGTCGCCGTGGTGCTCGCCGGAATCCACTTCCTCCGCCGCCGGGAGCCCTCCCGCCCGGCGTGACTAGGTTCCCGGCGGTGAACGACGGAACCACCCCGGGAGCGCCGATGACACCCAGGACCCTGTTCGGACGCGCCGCGGCGATCGCCGTGCTGGCGGTACCGTTCGTGTGCTCCACCGCGAACGGCGCCCCCGGTGCGGCATCGGCGTGCACGCGGCACGTCGATCAGCGCTCGATGGACACGATCGAGCCGGGCGACGTCGTCTGCGTCGACGACGCCGGCACCCCGAAACGGTTGAAGATCACCAAGGGCGGAACGGCGGACAAGCCGGTGATCTACCGGGGCGAAGGCCGGAAGGCCGGCGGAATCGACGTCCGCGCGAACAACGTCATCGTGGACGGGTTCGCGCTGAACCGGCCCTCCGCACCCGGGATCGACGCACGCGGGAACAACGTCACCATCCGGGACAACACCGTCACCGCGCCGCAGGGGGGCGACGGCGACGGGCTGCGGTTCTTCGGCGACGACGTGAAGATCCTGCACAACACCATCTCGCACACCGACAACAGCACCGGGGCGCACGCCGACTGCATGCAGACCTTCGCCACCGACGACCAGCATCTGGCCAGCAGCCGCGTGCTGATCGCGGGCAACCGGTGCGAACACGTCGACAACATGTGCCTGATGGCCGAGGGACCGCACTCCATGGCCGGGGACGGCAGCGGCAAGGGCGTCTCCGAGTACTGGCTGTTCCTCGGCAACTACTGCGAAACCCGGCTCGGCTCGCAGGCGGTGATGATCGACGACGTCCAGCACCTCACCCTCATCGGCAACACCTGGGCGGCGGGGCCCGACCACGCCATCGGCCTGCAGAACCATTCGACCCACGCGTTCGTGTGGGCCAACCGGCTCGATCCGTCCATCCCGTGCGAGGTCGGGATCGACGACTCCTCGCGGAAGGGGTACCACGGGCCCGCTCCTCGTTGCGCCCCGTGATCGACAGCGCGGGCAGCGTTCGCACGTTTGGTCGACACGGGCGCCGCCCGTCCGCTGCGATGCTCGACCTGAGGTGATGACGATGGTCGAGGATCGGCTCGTGGGCCCGGTGTTCGGGGCCGAGGGCGCCGACTGGCAGCTGACGGTGGAGTCACGGGCCCGCCGGGTGCGGGCCGATCTCGCGGCGTACGAACACCTCCCTGGCACGGAACACGCCCGGCACGCGGCCATGGCGTCACTGAAGGTGGTCGACGCGGCCTTGCGGGGCGCGCCACGCCGGTGGTGGTCGGTGGCGTCGTGGTGGTCGGGCTGGCACATCGAGCGGGCCTGGCGGGCCCTGCACGAGGCCGAGATCTCCGCGATGTCGATCGACCCCGAGCTGCCCGGCAGGCTGCCGGGCCTGCGGGCGAGGATCGACGTCTACCTGCCGTGCGAGGATCCGCGTTCGCAGGCGCTGCAAGGACTGGACCTCTCCGGCGGGGTCACCGCGGCCGATCGCGCGGTCGTGGTGGACGCGCTCCGCGCCGCCTTCGACGCGTCCGACGACGCGCACGCCGCGGCCCGCGCGCTGCGCAACAAGCTCGTGCTCGCGACCGTGGCGCTGTTCGTCCTCAACACCGTGCTCGGCGTCATCGGCATCGTCCGGCCGGGACTGGTTCCGCTGTGCATCCCGGCGCAGCAGTCCGGTCCGTCCGCGATGGTCTGCCCCAGCGGGGGAACCACGCCGACCGGCTGGGACGTCTGGCTGGCGCAGATGTTCGGCACGCTCGGGGCGGGGCTGTCGGTCGTGGTCCTGCTGATCCGGCGGCGTCCCGAGGTGACGCCGTACGTGCTGACCGGGTACCAGGCGCTCATCAAGGTGCTGTTCGGCGCGACACTCGCCGTGGTCGGCCTGCTGGCGTTCAGCGCCGGGCTCGCGCAGGGCATCGTCTGCATCAGCTCGCAGTCCGCGCTGCTGCTGTGGTCGGTACTGCTCGGCTACGCGCAGCACGTCGGCACCCGCATGCTCGACAAGTACGCCGACCGGATCATGGACGACGTCCGCCCCGTCCCGGAACAGCCCCTCGAACGGCCGCAGCCACGGGGGTAAACGGGATCAGACGCTGCGCAGCACCGACACGACGGTGCCGAGCACCACGGCCTCGTCGCCGTCGATGACCTCGTAGTCGGGGTTGCGCGGCTCGAGGTAGACATGGCCGTTGCGGCGGCGGTACACCTTGACCGTGGCCTCGCCGTCGATCATCGCGGCGACGATCTGTCCCGAATGGGCCTCCGACTGCTGGCGCACCACGACGATGTCCCCGTCGCAGATCGCGGCGTCGATCATCGAGTCACCGCGCACCCTCAGGCCGAAGACGGTGCCGCGCCCGGTCAGGCCACGAGGCAGCGTGAGCAGGTCGTCGACGTGTTCCTCGGCCGAGATCGGCGTGCCCGCCGCGATGTCGCCGACCACGGGCACGCTCACCGAGTCCTCGGAGGCCGCGCTCGCCTTCGGCTCCTGCAGGAACACCCGCACGTCCATCGGCCGCGACACCGAGGAGCCGCGCCGCAGGAAACCCCGCTCCTCCAGGCTCGCCAGATGCTTCGACACCGTCGAGGACGAGCGAAGGCCCACCGCGTCGCCGATTTCCCGGGTACTCGGCGAATACCCGTACCGGACCACCCAGTCCCGGATCGCGACGAGGATCCGCTGCTGGCGTTCCGGCAGGGTCGAGGTGTCCAGATGCTCGAAGACGTCGTCGTAGGCGGTCACCCGCGGAATCCTAGAGGCCTGGTCAGCCGCGTTTGGTGCCGGGCTAGGCGTTCTTCTCCTTGAGCCGCTTCGCCTCCTTGCGGACCTCGGCCTGGGTGGCGCGTTCCCGCACCAGCCAGTCGGGACTCTCCGCCTTCAGCTCCTCGATCTGTTCGGTGGTGAGCGGGTCGGTGATCCCGCCGCGCGCGAGACCGCCGATGGAGACGCCCAGCTTCGCGGCGATCACGGGCCGGGGATGCGGGCCGTTGCGGCGCAGGTCGCGGAGCCACTCGGGCGGGTCGGCCTGCAGGGCGTTCAGCTCGTCGCGCGAGACGACACCCTCCTGGAACTCGGCGGGGGTGGCTTCGAGGTACACACCCAGCTTCTTCGCCGCCGTCGCGGGCTTCATCGTCTGGGTGCTCTTGTGCGACGTCATCGGTCAAGCGTAACGACCGTGTTCACGCCCGGTAGTCTGACCCGGTGACCGGCCCGGACGTCCCCGCATCCTTCAAGCTCGCATACGTCCCCGGCGTGATCCCGGCCAAGTGGGTGCGGATCTGGCAGGAGCGGTACCCCGGGACGCCGCTGGAGCTGGCCGGGGTGTCCGCCGCCGACGCGGCCACGCTGGTGCGGGAGCGCGACGCCGACGCGGCCCTCCTGCGCCTGCCGATCGACCGCGCCGGCCTGCACGCCATCCCGCTCTACACCGAGACGACCGTGGTCGTGTGCCCGAAGGACCACCTCCTCGCCGCGGCCGACGAAGTGTCCACAGAGGACTTGGCCGACGACGTCGTGCTGCATCCCCTCGATGACACGCTCGACTGGGAACGGCCTCCCGGACAGCCCGCGATCGAGCGGCCGGTCACCACCGCGGGCGCCGTCGAACTGGTGGCGGCCGGCGTCGGGCTGCTCGTCGTCCCGCAGTCGCTCGCCCGGCTGCATCACCGCAGGGACCTCACCTATCGGCCCCTCACGGACGCCCCTCAGTCACGCGTCGCGCTGTCGTGGCTGGAGGAGGAGACGACCGACCTGATGGAGCAGTTCATCGGGATCGTCCGCGGCCGGACCGTCAACAGCACGCGCGGCCGCCCGGCGCCGGAACCGGCGAAGCGGAGGCCCGCCGCCGCGAAGACCGGGAAGACCACGGCGGACAAGCGAGGTGGCGGGAGTTCCCGCCGAAGCACGGGCAGGCCCCAGGGCGGCAAACGCGGGAAACCGCGCCGCCGTTCGTAGCCCACCATCCACTCAGGACTGTCCGCTTCGGAGCAATGGTCACTGTGCCCTCGGGAGTGCGGCCAGCAGTTCCGGGACACCGGGCGCCGCGCGCAGCGGGCCGAGCCGCTTACCGAAGTGCCGGAGGTAGGCGTCGAGCCGCGAGGAATTCACGTGACGGGCCGTGGTGACCGCCTCGCGACCGTACGAACACGCGCCCTCCGCCTCACCGGCGGAAGCATGTGCCGCCGCCAGTACCGACAGGCGCAGTCCGTGTGAACGGGTGAACCCGGGCCGGATGTGCGTCGCGCTGTCGGTCAGCGCTATCACCCGGGCCGGTACGCCAAGTGCGAGATACGCCTCCGCGGCGTCGGCCTGCATCCGCGAGTGGTCGAGGAAGTCGATGTACGGCGGATCCTCGTCCCGTTCGGCGTCGGCGCGTTCGAGCAGCCCTTCGGCCGCGGACAGCGCCGCCTCCGTCGCGGGCCGGTCGCCGGCGCGGGCGTGCCCGCGGGCCTCGGCGATCCGGACGAACGCGAGCACCCGGGGCGTCGCGGAGTGCCGGGCGATGGCCGAGGCACCCTGCGCCAGATCGATCGCGGTTTCGGCGTCGCCGAGGTAGACCGCCTGAAAGGCCGCGGACGCCAGCGTGTACGCGCCGAACTGGACGTCACCGGCGGCCTGGGCGTACCGCAACGCCTGTACGAACCTCGCCTGCGCCTCTCGCTGGACGCCCGTGTCGAAGGCGCTCCACGCCGACAGCCGCGTCAGCACCGAAACGGCGGTGAACAACTCACGCCCGACCGCGTCGGTGTAGGTCCCGCCGAGCAACGGCGCGGCTTCGGTGGCCAGACAGCGATCCACCATGGCACTCGGCGTCAGCCCGCCGATCGCGGAGTCGAGGTGCCTCGCCGCCTCCGCCTGGACCCGGAGCCGCTCCACATCCGCCATGCCGATCCGCGGCCCGCCACGATGACCGGCGTCCTCCTCGCGCGGGTTGGACACCCAGCGGGCCAACGGGCGCAGGAACACGGCGGCGCAGGGCAGGGCGACGGCGAAGGTTCGGCGATCCACGGTGCTCCAGTAGGTTCGTGCGGCATCCACCGCCTGGCCGAGTCCACGCGAGTAGACGAAACCCGCGTTCTCGGCACCGGACGGCGCCATGCCGATATCGGCCGGGGAGATCGGGTGACCGAGCTTCGCGCCGAGCGCGTCGGCGATCAGCGTCGGCACCGGCGGGCGGGGAACCCGGCCGGCCAGCCAGCGTGCCACGGCGGTGTGCCCGTACCGCAGGTCCAGCCCGGCCGCGGCGCCGAGATCGTCGACGCGCCGCGCGAGTCCCTTGTGGCTCACGCCCGCCTGGCTCATCACCGCACGGAGGCGGTGGTTGGCGACGAGTTCGCTCATCGGGTCGCTCCCCTGTCGCAGGTGTTCCTGCCCGAGTCACCGGCTCTCACTGTAGCGACCGGCGGCCGCGACGGTCAGTGCCGCGCTCCCCGCTGTGCCTGTGCGCCCCCTTGTGCGCCCTCCCCAGCGACGCCCGCCGACGGTTCCCTGGTACCCGAAGCCGCATCGATGGCGCCACCCTCGAAGCCAGGGAGAGCCCCGTGACCACACCCACGCGCACCACCGCCGGCCAGGTCGCCACCGCGGCCACACTGCTCACCGCCTGTCTGGCGGCCGCCGCACTGTGCGGCGAAAACGGGACGGCGGACCTACTCGAGGTGTTCAAGGACCTGACCGCCCTCGGCGCCGGGCTGCGCGTCGCCGTCGAAGCGCTGCGCCCACATCGCCGTACGCGCCGGACCCGTGGCCGGACCTCGCCACCTGAGCCATCCCACACCGGCGAAACCATTTCGATCCGAAATGGACGGACGAAAATCCTTGCCGGGAAAGAAGAATGACATCCCTGCCCGCGCGGGTCACCGCACGGTGAACATGTGGAACAATCCGTCGCCGTTCTCCGGCACGGGCCGGAAACCCGCCCGTGCCAGGAGATCCTCCGCCTCGTGCCGCTCGAAGATCCGGATCCGGGATCGCTGACGGGCGACGACGACCTCTCCGTCGGTGACCCGGTAGTCCTTGATCACCATGCCGTTGCCTTCCTCGCGGACTTCCTGCGAATACACGAACCCGTTCCGCAGGCGCTGCCGATGATCGACGTGCGGCCGTTGGACCGACAACACCACCATGCCCTCCGGCTTGAGGCAGTCCCGCACGTTCTCGAGCGCTCGCAGGTTTTCGCTGTCGGTCGGTAACAGACTGGCCAGCCGGACGTCGTCACCGGCACGGGTGCAGGCCCAGACACCGCCAATGGAGTACGCGACGTCATAAGCCCGCGGCAGCGTCAGGCGCAGGACGTCCTGGTGTTCGAGCGTCACCCGTGTACCGAGACGGCGCCGGGCCACCGCCAGCATGCTTGCACTGTGGTCGATCCCGGTGAGCCGCACGCCGGTGTCAGCCAGCTCCAGGATCTTCTCGCAGACCAGGCCGGTGCCGACCCCGATCTCCACCAGGTCCGCACGGGGTCCGATCACCGTCAACAGCGCCCGTGCATAGGCGTCGTAGTCGTAATACCCCGATGTCATCACCAGGTCGTAATGACTCGCCAAGCCCGCGTAGGAATCCTCCATACCCCGGCAAACTACCGGCGACCGGGCTTTTCGCCCACACTCCGGCAGGTCGAGGCACGCAGGTGCAGCGCGGGGTCGACGACGAGGGCTTCGGGCTTCGGCCGGTTCCCCGGCCCCGGCGAGCCTGGCGAGCATGAGTTCGACGGCGTGTTCGGCGAGCCGCTCGTGGTTGAGGTCCATCGCGCAGCGAACGCGCGCTCGGGTTGGGGTCGTAGCCCAGTTCGGCGGCGAGGCGGGCGAACCCCCGCGCGTCGTCCTCAATCCGGGCACGGAGCACGCGCGGGAAATGCTCAAAGCCAACAGCCTGCGCGTCCGTGAGGACGACGTGCTCCGGTGCGAGTCCGGCGGCGGAGGCGGCTACGGCACACCAGCCGGATAGTGTCCTTTGTGGACCAATGCGCCGTGAAGGCCTCCTTACCGGCGGCGAACGCCGGTAAGGAGGCCTTCACGGACCGTGCGTGCCCGTCGAGGTCACGCACCCGGTGGTTTCACATACCCCGAGATGTGCACCTTCTTGGCGCCCGCCGTGACCTTGGTCGCGACGAGGTGCTTGCGGTGGGCGACCTTGTTGCCGAAGTTGCCGTCCACGGTGTCGATCGTGCCGTGCGCGCGGTCCACCGCGACCACGACCGACACGTGCCCGCCGACCACGCCGTCCGGCGGACCGTAGATCACCAGGTCACCCGGAACCGGATCGCCGAGCCCGCCGGCGGGCCGCGGTTTGAAGAGCTTGTGCTGGACACCCCATTTGCCGACGCCGCGGGCCACCCAGGTGGTCGGCACCGGCGACACCTTCGCCTGCTTCCACACCCACTCGACGAACATCGCGCACCAGTCGTACTTCGCGCAGGGACCGTACTTGCCGCAGGCGGGCGGTTTCACGCCGACCTCCTTGAGTGCGGTGTTCACGATCAGCTGGCGGTCGACCGCCAGCGTGTCGATCGTCGTGTCCACAGTGGATTCCGTGGCGGCGATCGACGGCGCGGCGGCGGCCTGCGCGACGCCGGTGGCGCCACCGGCGAACAGCGGTAGCAGCAGTGCCGCCACCAACGACGACAATCCCAGTCGCAGTTTCTTCGTTTTCACAACGGTTTCCCTCCCTCGAACGGCCGCCTGCCGGGCGACCGCGTTCACGGGAGACATGCCTGCGGGCCCGGTCGCGCATGAGCGCGGCGGCGAGAACGGGCGATGTTCACCCGTTTGCCGCAGCGAGAGCGCGGAGCCTGCCCTGAAGCTTCGCCAGCGCTCGTTCCCGGTTGCGCTGCACAGTTCCCTTGTGGACGCGCAACAGCGCGGCCGCCTCCTCCAGGGTGTGGCCGTCGAGGTCGACGAGCATCACCACGGCTTTTTCCTTGCCGGTGAGGGAGTCCAGCAGACAGGCCACCCTGTCCCACGAGTCCACGGCGGGCAGGTCACCGTCGCAGGTGGCCGGTGCCGCCCGCTCCAGCGGGACCAGCCGCCGGTCCGAACGCCAGCCACCGCGGGCCAGGTTGACCGCGGTCGCCAGCGCGTAGCCGTACGGGTTCGCGTGGCCGAGGAACCGGTCACGCCGGCGCCCGGCGCTCTTGAGCCGCACATACACGTCGTGGACCAGGTCATCGGCCCGGTGCCGGGATCCGACCAATGCCGCGACCCGCGCGAAAAGCCGCTGCGAAACCGCCAGGAACACCCGGTCGAATTCGTCGTCAACCACGCGAAACGCCACCCCTCCCCGGTGGATTCCGGTACCCGCCCCCTCGTACCGGCACCCCCCAGCCTGCCCTATCGCGCACCGTCCAGGCCCTCACTCGATCGGGTGGAACCCGGCACGGGTGATCCGCCGGCGCACGCGCGTTTTCCGATCTTGTAACGAACTCCGCACCGTTCCGACTAGCGGTTGAGCGGTCACGGTCCGCGTTCTTCGCGGCGGAGTCGGATGGTGGGGGCACCAGTGCGGGCGGACTACGGCGAGGCGTTGCCGGCGGATTTCTCCATCCTCGAAGAACTCGACGACGACGCCGTCGCGACCACCTACCTCATCGGCGGCCCGGAAGCACGCGAAGCGGTTCTGACGGTCGGGAAATCATCGGTACCGGACGAAGTACGAACGGAGTTCACCGCGTGGGCCGCCAAACTGGCTCTCGCCGCGGAAGATCCGCGTGTGGCCGAGATCCTCGGTTCGGGGATCACCGGCGACTCGCGGCCGTTCCTGATCGCCGGGACCGGCGAAGTCCTGGCGGACCGGCTGCTCACCGACGGCTCGCTGCCCCCGCGCGAGGCCGCGCGCTACGGCATCGCCCTCGCCGAGGCGCTGGCGGCCGCGCATGAATCCGGAGTGGTGCACGGGACGGTCCAGCCCTCGGCCGTCCTCGTCCTGGACGGCGACGCCGTGCTGGCGGGCTTCGACGCCACCGCTCCCGGCCTGGCCGTCTCGGCGGAGCCCGACATGTACACGCCACCCGAGTCTGTCGCCGCGGCAGTAGCCGGTACAGCGCTACCGAGCGAAGCGGGCGACGTGTACGGCCTGGCCGTGACGACGTACGTCGCGCTCGGCGGCACCCCGCCATGGCACGACGCGCCGCTCGATCTGCGGGCGAGGACCGCGCCGCTTCCCGAATCCCCCGCGGTACCACCGGAACTGCTCACGCTGCTCCAAGCGGGCGTGGCCGTCGATCCGCAGCACCGGCCCACGGCCGCCCAGGCGGCCGAATGGTTTTCCGCCTTCGATCTGTCCGAAGAGGACGGACAGGGCGGTGGGCCGGTCGGGCCGGACCTGCTCGCCGGACGCGGCCGCCGGGTCGGCCCCCGCACCGCCGCGCTGATCGTCGGTGCGGTGGGTGTCGCCGGCACCACGACCGGCCTCCTCGCCTCGGGTTCCTCGTCCGTCGCACCGGCGGGCGCGCCGACGGCGATCGCGAGCGCGCCGGGCGTCGTGGGCGCACCGGCCGCGAGTTCCGCGGCGGCCGCGCCCACGGCAGCGGTGAGCGGAGGCGTGTCCGTGGTCAAGGTCGCGGTGGCGGGCGTCGTCGTCGCGGCCGCCGCGACCGGCGCCGGCCTGGTCGTTCCCCGCCTGCTCGCCCACGGGCCCTGCGACACCGTCGTCGGCGACCGGCAGGCCATCCGGGTCCTCGCGGACGCGGCGGGCGAACTCGACCGGATCAGTCATCGGTTCACCACCCGGATCGCCGACCGCGGCTACGACGGTGCCGTCGATCCCGTCGCGGCCACGTCGTGGTTCACCCGGCGGCAGAACGGACTCGACACGCCCACGGAATTCCGCGCCGTGGGCGGGACCCGCTACGCGTTCACCACGTCCACCGGAACCTGGGGCCCCAGCACCGAAACCGACACACCGTCACCGACCCCGGCACTGGCGTCGGCCGTTTCGGCCACCCGCCGGGGTTGTGAGTTCGAAGGCGCTCTCGACGCCCAGTCGCTGCGACCGCCCGCGGCGGAGCCCGTCCCGTTCACCGCGCGCATCGACGAGAGCGGGCACCTCGTCCTCTTCAGCACCACCCCGCCTGCCGGACCCGCCGTCCGGCAGACGTTCGGTGACTTCGGCACCCAGGTGGACGTGCCCTCCCCCTCGGCACCCACCACACCGCCGAGTACCACCTCGGCCACCCCCGCGCCGACGCCCCCACCGCCGCCCACCACCAAGACCACGAAACCGGCGACCACGACGAGCACGGCACCCCGCCCCACCCTTTACGCGTACTGGATCAGTGGCACGAGATCACTGACCATCAACGACCCCGCCGACGTTCGCCACGGCCCGAATGTCTCCTTCTCCAAGGACACGAAGGACCCGTACGCCACCTGCTTCGCCAATACCAGCGGCGACCCCACGGTGGCGCTGCGGCTCGACGCCACCGGCTGCGAGGCTCTGAAGACCGCGTCGGCGACCGTGACCCTGACGGGCAAGAACCAGCTCACGGTCACCGGGGATCCGGTCATCGCGGGCACCTACCAGCGACAGCCGCCGAAGTAGCGGGAGGCGTCCATGCGACTGGCGGATCCGCTCCGTTCGCGGGCGGTGCTCATCGGCACGAGCGAGTTCGCCGATCCCGCATTGCCCGCGCTGCCCGCGGTGCGGAACAACGTCACGGACCTGACCGCGATCCTCACCGCACCGACCGGTACGGGCCTGCCGCCGGCACACTGCCGGACACTGCTGGACGAACCGGACCATCGCACTGTCGGCGACGTGCTCGAAGAAGCCGCCGAACAAGCCGAAGACCTGCTCCTCGTCTACTACGCGGGACACGGCGTCCTGGACGGTCGCGGGCAGTTGTACCTCACGATGCCGGACAGCACGGTGGATCGCCTGCGCTGGACCGGGCTACCGGCGGCCCGGCTCCGCGAACTCCTCGCCGACGCACCGGCCGCGAACCGCGTCCTGATCGTCGACAGCTGCTTCTCCGGCAGGGCGATCGGGGAACTCATGGCGGACGCCTCGTCCGCGGCCACCGGGCAGCTGGAGATCGCCGGCACCTACACGCTCACCTCCGCCTCCGGCAACGAAACCGCGTCCGCGCCACGGGGAGCGCGGCACACCGCCTTCACCGGCGCGCTCGCCGATCTCCTCACGCGCGGGGCGCCGGACGGGCCCGAACTGCTCACTCTCGACTTCGTCCACCGTCACCTCCGGCGAGTGCTGGGCGAACGCGGCCTCGCCCGTCCCGGTCAGGGCGGCACCCAGACCACGGGCGGGCTCGCGCTCGCCCCGAACCCCGGCACCCAGGCGCCGGACGCCGACGTCCTCGGCAAGCTCGCTGCCGCCGCCGGACAGGCCGCCCGGGTTCTCGGCCCGGCGCATCCCACCACATTGGACAGTCGTCGCCGGCACGCCGTCCAGGTCGGCTTGGCGGGCAACCCCACCGAAGCCGCCCGGCTCCACGCGGAGCTGGTAACGGACTTCCAGCGCGCGCTCGGGCTGACGCATCCGGACGTGTTCGCGATCCGGGAAGGCCATGCCTATTGGACCGGCCGGGCGGGCCGGCACGACGAAGCGGTGACCCTGCTCGCCGCCCTGCGCGCCGACCGGGCCGGCGGCGGCATCGCGCGGCGAACCCGTCCCCGGCGGACCGGACGCGGCCCCTCCCGAGGTTCACGGTGACCGGTCGCCCGGCTCCAGCAGTCTTTCCACGTCGCGGACCAACGCCGCGACGTCGGCCACCCGCCGGGCGTCGAGCTCGATCTTGCGCCCGTCCGCCGCGGTGACGGTGAGCTTCACCTCCGAGCGACGGTGGGAGAACCACGTCGACACCGATCTGGCCAGCACCGCACCCGCCCCGCCCGAGCCCATGGCCACCACGAGCGCGTCCAGCACACCACCCATCTCGCCCGGCCGCGGCTCCGCCCGCCGGAGCCGCACCCTCCCGCGCAGCGCGTCCTCGTGACGCAGCCAGTCCAGCAACGCCCCGAGTTCGGCCGCGTCACCGCCGATCCACAGCTTTGTCTCGCCTGTCACGGTCATCCGCCCCATCCCGTCGCCTGATCGTTCCCACCCACCGACATATGTCCACTGTGGACGCTCGCCCTGCGCGGCGGCTCGTGCTCGTCGGCTGCACAGTCGCCGAACAGGGGGAGGCCGTTACGCGGCCCGGACGGAAACACTCGCCCCGTCCTCCCTTGGTTTACCGGTACGCCACGGGGTTTCGCGGCGACCGCTCTTGCCCTCGCCGTCGGCGGTGTGCTCAACTGCGTCGGGCGTAAAACTCTGTGAACAGGAGCGACTGCATTGCGTAAGCACTGGGGTGGAAGAAAACAACTCGTCGCGGCGGGGCTGGCCGTCGCCGCCGTAACCCTCTCCGCCGCGCCGGCCTCGGCCGCGCCGCGGGCCGCCTGGCCGGGCGCCGCCCAGGTCGCCGTCGCCGACGGGTCGAACGTGTTCGGCTCCAACCTGAGCGGTCTGTCCTTCCAAAGTCCCAGCGTGCTGTGGGCGGTGAAGAACGGGCCCGGCACGCTCTACCGCCTGGTTCCCGACGGCAAGAAGTGGCGGCCCGACCCGTCCGGCGGCTGGGCGAAGGGCAAGCAGCTCCGCTACCAGGACGGCAGTGGCGACCCCGACGCGGAGGGCGTGGTCGTCACTCCCGAGGGCGTGTTCGCCGCCACGGAGCGCGACAACGACAACGGTGACGAAAGCCGGATGCAGGTACTCCGCTTCGACCCGGCCTCGTCCGCGAGCACACTCAACGCTACCGCTGAATGGGATCTCACGAAGGATCTTCCCTCGGTGTCACCCAACAAGGGACTCGAAGGCATCTCGTGGGTTCCCGACTCGTTCCTGACCACACACAAGTTCCGGGACGAACACACCAAAGCCGCGTACGACCCGGCCAAGTATCCCGGCCACGGCGGCGGCCTGTACTTCGTCGGTCTCGAGGACAACGGGACGATCTACGCCTACGCGCTCGGCCAGAACGGGAGCTACACCCGCATCGCCACCATCCCGAGTGGCCTGCCCGCGGTCATGGACCTCGAATTCGAACCCTCGACCGGCCACCTGTGGGCGGTCTGCGACGACAACTGCGATGGCCGCTCGACCACGCTCGACGTCACCGCGCAGGGCAAGTTCGCGGTCGGCGCGACCTACGACCGGCCGTCCGGAATGCCCAACTACAACAATGAGGGCTTCGCGATCGCGCCGCAGGACGCCTGCGCGTCCGGCCGCAAACCGGTCGTCTGGTCCGACGACGACAACGACGGCGGGCACGCCCTGCGCAGCAGCACCCTCCCCTGCAAGTAGCTCCCAATTCCCGGGGTGCCGTGATGCCGTTAAGGCCACCTTACGGGCGTCTGACGCCCGTAAGGTGGCCTTAACGGC
>NZ_JBHYJW010000110.1:0-12581 GCF_042741125.1 Amycolatopsis sp. NPDC058986
TGTCGTTGATCCCAACATTGAGGGACTCAGAGTCCCTCAATGTGGCATTCACGGACCGGGGCAGAGCACCAAGAAGGCTCAGCCTGTGATGGGGCTGGTCTGGTGGGACAGCAGCTTCCAGTCGCCGTCCTCCTTGACGATCACCCAGGTCGCGCGGACCTCGCGTTCCGGCGCGACCCCGGTTTCGCCCTTCAGCACGAGGCCGCCCTTGGTGACCGCGAAAGCCACGGTGTCCGACAGTTTGCGGATGACGACCGGGGTTTCCTCGAGCCGGGCGCCCGCGTAATCGCCCGCGAAGGCCTCTTTCATGTATTCGAGGACTTCTTCGCGGCTCTTGAGCTGCTTGTCACCGACGAGCATGCTGCCGTTGTCGGCGAAGACCTCGGCGAACAGTTCGGCGTCGTTGCGCTCCCACGCGCCGCGGATGCGCAGCGGCACGGTCAGCACCGCGCCCTCTTCGCCGTTCGGGAAGTCGCCGTAGTTGGCCGCCCACTTCTTCGCGCCCGCGACCAGTTCGGATGCCTTGCCTGGCATGATGTTTCTCCTCAGGGGTTCAGGGGGTTACCAGCGCAGGGTGGCGCCCGCGCCGCGCGGGCTGTTCTGGTAGCCGGCCAGGTACCACTGACCGTCGTCCTGCTTCACGCAGACCCAGGTCGAGCGCACGGCGAGCTCCGGGTCGATCTCGGTCTCACCCGGCGCGAGAATGCCGCCGTGGGTGCGGATCAACGCGACGGTGTCCGAAGCGAACCGCAGGTCAACCGGCTGGCCCGTCACACCGCTGCCCTTGAACGGACCGGCGTAGGCGGCCTTCATGAACGCCCTGATCTCTTCGCGGCCGACCTTGTACACGTCACCCGGCAGGATCAGGATCCCGTCCTCGGTGAACACCTCGGCAACGCCATCAGCGCTGTTCTCCGCCCATGCCCCGACCAAGCGGAGCGGGACGCTCAGTACTTCCTTTTCCCGCTCGGAAGTGAACTGGCCGTAGTAGGCCGTCAACCTGTCCTCGGCACTGACCGACATGAAAGTCTCCTCATCGAAGCAATCGCATACCCGTGGTCGTTCCCAGGTTCATTGTCCGCGCGTGGTAACGAAGCGCTTCCTATTCCTTGCGACCGTCAGCGCGTTTCAGGCGGCGGCGCGGGCGGTGGCCAGATCGGCGAGCGCGGTGACGAGGCGGTCGATGTGCGCGCGGGTGGTGCCGAGGCCGATGCTGGCCCGGACGATCGAGTCGTCGGTGCCGCCGGTCAGGTGGCGCACCAGGTTGTGGGCGCACATCTTCCCGTCGCGGACGCCGATGCCGTAGGAGTCCGACAACGCTTGGGCGAGCAGGTGCGCGTCCCAGCCTTCGACGGCGAACGAGACGATGCCCACCCGTGCCGAATCGGGGCCCCACAACGAAAGTTCGCGCAGGCCGGGCACCGACGAAAGGCCGGAACGCAAATACGCGAGCAGGCGTTCTTCGCTCGCCACGAGCGCGGGCCAGCCCGCATCGCTCAGCGCCGAACAAGCGGCCGCGATCGCGAGCGCGCCGAGGACGTTCGGACTTCCCGCTTCATGGCGTTCCTCGGCGGCGGAGGCCCAGACGACGGTGTCCGGGCCGACCAGCTTGCTGGCACCACCGCCGCGCAGATAGGGATCCGCGTCGCGGAGCCAGTCGCCGCGCCCGATCAGCACGCCGGCTCCGAACGGCGCGTAGAGCTTGTGCCCGGAGAAGGCCAGATAGTCCACATCGGACATGTCCAGCGGCCGGTGCGGGGCGAGCTGCGCGGCGTCGACCGCGATACGCGCACCACGGGCGTGTGCGGCCGCGGCCAGCTCGTGGACGGGCCACAGCTCGCCGGTCACGTTCGAGGCGGCGGTCACCACGAGCAGGCCGCCGGGGGAGAGCGCGTCCGCCGCCGCGTTGACGGCTTCGAACGGCGAGGCGGGCATGGGCAGGCGCACCACGAAATGCCGGTGCAGCCAGGGAAGCAGGTTGGCGTGGTGCTCGGATTCGAACACCACGACGGTGGTGGTCAGGGGAACGCAGGAGGCGAGCAGGTTCATCGAGTCGGTCGTGTTGCGGGTGAAGACCACCGCATCGCCCGGCCGCGCGCCCGCGAACCGGTGCACCGTCCGCCTGGCGTCCTCGTACGCACGAGTGGTCAGCTGGGAAAGCCGCCCGGCGCCCCGATGCACGCTGGCGTACAACGGCAACGCCGCGTCGAGCGTGTCCTTGACCGCGCGCAGACACGGCGCGCTCGCCGCGTAGTCGAAGTTCGCGTACGGCACCCGAGTGCCGTTCGCCAGCGGCACCCGGACATCCGTGCCCACCACCGCGGGCAACACGGGGTCCAACGAGGTAAGGGACACGGTCGACCTCCTGGTGAAGTTCCCCCATCCGAGCATGTCGGCGCGAGGGAACCGGGGCAACTCCGGTAGTGCTCAGTGCCGAGCAGTATGGGAGACGCTGTATGGCGGCGTGCGCGCCGACAATGGACTCCGTGAGTGACACATATGACGTGGTCGTGGTCGGGGCCGGGCACAACGGTCTGGTCTGCGCGGCTTATCTGGGACAAGCGGGCTACCGCGTCGCGGTGGTCGAACGGCGCGACTTCGTGGGTGGCGCCTGCATCACCGAAGAGGTCTTCCCCGGGCACCGGTTCAGCACGGCGAGCCTGGTGACCACCTTGTTCCGCAAGGAGATCATCGAGGACCTCAAACTCGCCAAGCACGGGCTGAGAGTCCTTGAGCGCGATCCGTCGGTCACCGCGCTCCTGCCGGACGGGCGTTATCTCACGTTCAGTTCCGATCCCGCGAAAATGCGCGCGGAAATCGGCAAGTTCTCCCAGCACGACGCGGACGCGTATTTCGAATACGGTGCCGCGATGCGCCGGATCGCCCGTTTCGCCGAGCCGTATGTGGCCGGTGGGTCCAGGCGGCCGTTGTTCGAGGACATCCCGGCGTTGAAAGCCACCTTGCAGACCGCGGCCGGACTCGACGACAAGGACCTCCGCCTGCTGGTGGGCACGCTCTTCGGCAGCGCGCGTGAGGTGCTCGACGAGTGGTTCGAGTCCGAACCGCTCAAGGTCACGCTGGCCACGGACGGCACCGTGGGCGTCGACGGCGGGCCCTCCATGCCGGGTACCGCGTATCTGATGCTGTACCACCAGATGGGCACGACCGAGGACGCGCGCCCGTCGTGGGGCCAGGTGAAATGCGGGATGGGGAGCATCACACGGGCGCTGTCCGCGGCGTGTGAAGAGTTCGGAGTGGACATCTTCACCGGGCGGGGGGTCAAGCGGATCCTGCTCGGCCACTGCCCCCGCGCCGTCGCCTGCCGGGGTGTCGAACTCGAGGACGGTACCCATATCGCCGCACGGGCCGTGGTTTCGGCGGCGGACCCCTCGACCACCTTCGAGAAGATGGTCGATTCCGACGTCGTGCCCGCGAGCTATCGCGCCGCGCTGGCGGGCCGCCCGCATGTCGGCGTCGCGGGCAAGGTCCACCTCGCGCTCGACCATCTCCCCGAGGTGCGCGGCTTCGACGGCTTCGGCGAGCACTTCAGGGGAACGCTGCAGATCCTGCCGGACATGGATCACCTCGACCGGGCGCACGCCGAGGCGAGGGCGGGGATCCCGCCGGCCCAGCCGCACGTCGAGTGCTCGGTCCCGAGCATTCTCGACCCCGATCTGGCCCCGCCCGGCAAGCACATCATGAGCATGTACCTGCAGTACCTGCCCTACCAGCCGGCGGGAACGACATGGGACGAGATCCGGGAGTCCTATTTGGACAACCTGCTGGCCTACATCGAGCCGTACCTGCCGGGACTCACCGCGGCGGTGACGCACCGCAAGCTGTTCACCCCGTGGGACATCGAACGGGAAATCGGGCTGCCCGGCGGAAACCTCTACCACGGCGCGATGTCTCCGCTGGACCTGTTCGCCGGGCGTCCGGTGGCCGGGTACGCCGACTATCACACGCCGGTGGCCGGGTTCTTCCTGTGCGCTTCGGGCACGCGGCCGGGCGGCGGCGTGTTCGGGATCCCGGGCAGGAACGCGAGCGAGACCGTGCGCAGGTATTTCATGGAGCGGCGTAATGGGCGATGAGGACGAAGACGGATATGACGTCGCCGACCTCGGGCTGATCAGGTCGATCGCGCTGCCCGCCGACGGGAAGATACCCGTCGCGGTCGCCGAGGTCCCGAGCCGGGAACACTACGACGGCTACTTCCGGATCGCGCGTGGACGCCCGGACCTGGCGGCCTGGACGCAGTCCTGTTTGGACGTCCAGCGTGATGTGCTCGCCGACTTGGCGCACAGCTCACTGTCCGATGAGGACAAGGCCGCGATACTGGCGGGCTGCGTGGTCGTCCTGCACAGCACCCTGGCGGAATGGCTCGCGCCCGCCGGAATCGAGGAGGCCGCGGCGTGAACGACACCGGGCAGGCCGTGCTCCGCTGGAAGCTGGGACATCAGCTTTTCCACCTGCACCTGGCCGCGATGAACGGGCTGCTGGTGGAAGCGGGTCACGCGCTGGAGAAGTCCCGCTGGCCGGATCTCGAAACGGCCTTCGACAAGCTCACCGTTCTCTATGACGCCGCAACGTCGACGATGCGCTACGCCTCGGACTTCAGCCAGGATCTCTACGAGCGGGTGATCCGCCCGTCGATGGCACCGCCGTTCATGGGGCCGGGGTTCTCCGGTGTGCTGAACGTCGAGCACGAGCAGATGCTCGGCAGGCTCACCACGCTGCGGCGCGGGTTCAAGGCGGCGGACCGGGCCGGGCGGGTGCCCGGCGACGTGCGGACCGCGGCCGCCCGGCTCTGGTCCGCGCAGTCGCGCAACCGGCGTCACCACATCTTCGTCTGCGAAAAGTTCGTGCCCGAGGGCGGATCCCTGCTCTCTGAGTACTGGCAGTCCCAGAAATCCGCCACCGACAAGGAGTAGAGAGCCATGATCCACGTTCTGGAAACCTGGGAACTGAAGGAAGACTACGCCGACCGCGTGCCCGAGCTGATGCAGAAGATGGACGACCTGGTCGGCCCGCGTGCGCACGAGCACCCGGCCTTCCTCGGCCACGCCACCTTCTACCAGCACGAGCACCAGCCCACCAAGGTGTGGGTGATGTACCCGTGGCGCAGCCGCGAGGAGGCCGAAGAGCTGGTCGGCGGCGAGGCGCCGCTGATCGACGAGTTCGAGGCCACCTACTGTGCCGCGCCGCGCGAGGTCAGCTACCTCACCGAGGTGCCGCACGAGCACGATCACGACGACGATCACGACCACTGATGCGGACCCGGCTGCCCGGCACGGACCAGGTCGCGCTCGTCACCGGCGGCGCGCGCGGGATCGGCAGCGCGTTGTGCGCGCGTCTCGCCGAAGAGGGCGCGATGGTCGCGGTGAACTACCGGAGCGACTCCACGAGCGCGCAGGCACTCGTGGACCGGCTCCGGGCGTCGGGCGCCCGCGCGGTGATGGTCCAGGCCGACCTGTGCGATCCGGACCAGGCCGAGCGTGCCGTGCGCCAGACCGCCGAGACCTTCGGCACGGAAGTCTCGATACTGGTCAACAACGTCGGCGAGTTCGTGCTCGGCGCGGTGGCGGAGACCTCGGCGAAGCGCTGGAAGTTCATCATCGACAGCAACCTGAACTCGGCGTTCTACGCGACCAAGGCGGCGCTGCCCGGTATGCGGGCGCGGGGCTTCGGCAGGGTCGTCACCATCGGGCTCGCCCCCGCGCTGGACATCAGGGGCGCGCCGAACCTCGCGGCGTACACAGTGGCGAAAACCGGGATCGCGGTGTTCACCCGGTCGCTGGCGAGCGAGGAGGCCCGGCACGGCATCACGGTGAACTGCGTGGCACCCGGCCTGATCGACAACGGTCATCTGCCGCCGGAACAGGCGGGGTGGATGGCGAAGCGGGTCCCCGCCGGGCGCCTGGGTACTTCGGACGACATCGCCGACGCGGTGGCGTTCCTGGTCTCCGACCGCGCCGGGTACATCTCCGGTGCCACGCTTTCGGTATCCGGCGGCTGGGACTGGGGCGACCGCCCGAGGGACCACGACGAGGACGTGACCGAGCTCTTCGCCGAGGTCCCCGCGCAGAATTCCGGTGAGGCCACGCATGCCTGAGGAACCCGGCGACTGGGCGCCCGCGGAGTTCGAGCAGCACGGCAGGGAGCTGCTCGCGGTGCTCCGGGAGCATTTCGAGTCGATCCGGCAGGTCCCGGTGACCGTCCCGCGGGACACCGGGGACTTGTCGGCCTCGCTCCGGGCCGAGCTGCCCGAGCACGGCGTGGACTTCGAACGGGTGCTCGCCGACACCCGCGAGCTGGTCGTGCCCTATCTGGTGCACTGGAACCATCCGTCGTTCCACGGCTATTTCGCCAACAGCGCCAGCTTTCCCGGGATTCTCGCGGAGACGATGACCGCGGCGCTGAACGTCAACGCGATGCTGTGGAAGAGCGGGCCGGCGGCCTCCGCGCTCGAACGGGTCGTGCTCGGCTGGGTCGCGGAAATGGCCGGCTACCCCGAGGAAGCGGACGCGGTGCTCGTCAACGGGGCTTCGCTGGCCACGTTGTACGCGCTCGCGGCCGCGCGCGACGCCGCGCTCGGGCCGAGCGTGCGGGTGGAAGGCCTGGCCGGGCGCGATCTCCCGGTGCTGCGGCTCTACACCTCCGATCAGGCACACAGCTCGGTCGACAAGGCCGCGATCACCCTGGGCTTCGGCCAGGCGAACCTGGTCAAGGTGCCCTCGGACGAGCGGTACCGGATGCGGCCGGAGGCGTTGGAAGCGGCGATCCGTGCCGACCTGGCCGCGGGTTTCCAGCCGGTGGCGGTCGTCGCCACGGCGGGCACGACCTCGGTCGGGGCGGCCGACCCGATCCCGGCGATCGCCGACGTCTGCGAGCGCACCGGCGTCTGGCTGCACGTGGACGCCGCGTTCGGCGGATTCTGGCGGCTGGCGCCGTCGCTGGCCGATTGTGTCGAGGACGTGAGCCGCGCGGACTCGCTGGTGGTCAACCCGCACAAGTGCCTCTACATCCCGATGGAGGCGACGGCGTTGCACTGCGGGCGCCGCGGCGCGCTCGCGGACACGTTCCGCCTTGTCGCCGAATACCTCACGTCGGCCCAGGACGAGCACACCGTCGACTACATGAACCTGACACCCCAGCTGGGACGGAGTTTCCGCGCGCTGAAACTGTGGTGGGTGATCAGGACGTTCGGCAGGGCGGGCCTGGCTCAGCGGCTGGAGCACAGCGTCGAACTGGCGAACTGGCTCCGCGAAGCCGTCGCCGCCGAACCGGGGTGGCGCTGCCCGGTGGACTCGATCTATCCGTTGGTGTGCCTGCGGTTCGAGCCTGGCGCCGACCGGGAGGTCCGCGACCGGCTGAACGCCGAGATCGTCGAGGAGCTCAACGCCTCCGGCGAAGCCTTCGTATCCCACACGGTGCTCGACGACGGCTACGTGATTCGGGTGTCGATCGGCAATATCCATACCACGCGCGCCGACGTCGAACGGCTGTGGCGCGTACTACGCGAGATCGCCGCACGGCGGTTCTCCTCGCCGCGGGCGGCTTGACCTCGCTGGAGGAACAGGGAGTAGAAGATGAGCAACGCGCTGGCGGCGGTCGACGGTGGTCACGGCGGGATCAGGCACCTGATGATCCCCGGCCCGTGCCGGCTGCCTCCCCGCGAGCTGGCGGTGCTGGGCAGGCAGATCCAGCCACACTACGGTCCTGAGTGGACGGACGATTTCGCCGCGGTGCACGAGGATCTCGCGCTGCTGCTGGGCGCGGACCGCACGTACCTGCTGCCGGGGTCGGGCTCGGCAGGGCTGGACGCCGCGTTCTTCAACCTGTTCGAGCCGGGCCAGCGGGTGGCGGTGGTGGACTCCGGCTACTTCGGCAGCAGGCTCGTCGCGATGGCGCGGGCACACGGGCTCGAAGTGCGCGTCGTGCCGTGCGAACCGGGGCAGCCCGCCGACCCGGAGCGGGTGGACCTCGGTGGGTGCGACGGGCTGGTGGTCACCCACGTGGAGACCGCGACCGCGGTCCGGCATCCGATCGAGCAGCTGGCACGGCTGGCCCACGAGTCCGGCGCGGTACTGCTCGTCGACGCCATCGCGGCCGCCGGCGGCGAGCACATCGACATGCGCGCGATGGGGGTCGACGCGCTCGTTTCCGCGTCCCAGAAGGGACTAGGTGGCGCGCCCGGCCTGGCCGTGGTGGCACTCACCCAGCCGGGAAAGGCGCGTGTCGACGCCCGCTCGCTGCGCCCGCCCACCTGGTATCTCGACCTCGCGCGGTGGGAGCACGCGGCGACCGAGGACGACTGGGAGCCCACCCCGGTCACCATGCCGACCAGTCTGGTGCACGTACTGGCGAGCAGCCTCCGGCGGATTCATGCCGCAGGCAGGGAAAACTGGGTCGCCGAGCGCGCGGCGTTGCGCGCCGAATGCCGCGATGGCTTGCGGCGCCTGGGTTTCGGCGTGGTCGCCGACGACGAGCACGCGGCGAACCTGGTGGTCGTCGCCCGCCATCCGCGCGCGGACGAGCTGTGCGAACGGCTGCTGGACGCCGGGGTGATGATCGCGGGCGGCCTCGAACCGTTCGCGGGCGAGACCTTCCGGATCGGGCTGGTCGGCACCGCCGCGAACCGGTCATTGATCGAACTGCTGCTGCACGAGATCGAGAGGATGCTGTGATGGTCACGCTGCAACGGTCGATGGGTGTTTCCGGGCTCGTCATCCACTACGTGACCTCGGTGGTCGGCGTCGGCATCCTCATCCTGCCCGGGCACGCGGCGGCCGAGGCCGGGCCGCTGTCGCTGCTCGCGTGGGCGCTGCTGATCATCTACTCGTACCCGCTCGCGCTCACCTTCGCGCGGTTGTCCGCCCAGTATCCGAGCGCCAGCGGTATCGCCTGCTTCGTCAGTTCCGGCCTCGGGGCGCGAGCCGGTCGCTGGGTCGGAGCGTTCCTGGTGCTGTCCCTGCTCATCGCGAACCCCGTGCTGGGGCTCGCCGCGTCCCGGTATCTGCTGAACATGTGGGATCCCGATCCCAGTGCCCTGAAGGTGGTCGCGCTCGGCTTCGCGATCATGGTCGGCTCGGTCCTGTTCAACCTGTTCGGGGTCAAGACGAGCAGCTTCGTGCAGGGCGCCGTGCTGGTCGCGCTCGTCACCTTCCTGGTCGTGGTGATGACCGTCGCCATGCCGAGCGCGGATCCGGCGCATCTGACGCCGTTCGCGCCGCACGGGTGGTCCAGCATCGGCGCGGCGCTGATCGTGTGTTTCTTCGGGTTCATCGGGTGGGAGAACGCCGCGCCCGTCGCCGAAGAGGTGGTGGATCCCCGCCGGACGTTCCGGAAGGCCATCGCGCTGGCGGTGTTCGTGATCGGCTTCCTGTACCTGACGATGGCCGCGACGATCGTGCTGGTGGTGCCGCCGGGAGCCGCCGAAGGCAGCCAGATCACGGCGTTCACGACGCTGCTGCGGATCGTGAGCGGGGAAACGCTGGCGCGGGTGGGCGGCATCGTCGCGGTGGTGCTGTTGCTGCTCGCGACGAACGCGTGGGTGCTCGGCACCTCGCGGATGATCTACTCGTCGGCGAGGAACGGCCTGCTGCCGGCTGCCTTGACGAAGGTTTCCGCACGCCGGAACGTGCCTTATGTCGCGTTGCTTTCGCTGATCGCCGGGTATGGCGTGCCGGTCGGGCTGCTCGCGGTGACCGGAAGCACGGAGGAGCGGCTCATCACCGCGACGTCCGCGGCGTTCCTGCTGATCTTCCTGGTCACTTTCGTGTCCGCGCACCGGTTGCTGACCGGGCGTGGCGCGCGGGCGTGCAATATCGCCGTCGCGGTCGTCGCGGCGGCGATGCTGCCGTTCTTCGGGACCAGCCTGATCTACGCGGCGGTGCTGACGGTGCTGGCGCTGGTGATGGCGGCGCGGAAGCAGGCTGCCGGCCGGGCCTGCTGCTGCTGACGCCGCTCGATCCAGCCCGCCCACACCTCGAGGGCCTCCTGCGGGTCCTTGCGCCCGACCCCGACGCGGAAGCGGTCGGTGGGCACCGGTGTCAGCTCCGAGACGTACAGGCTGGCGGGCAGCAGCAGGACGCCGGCCTCGGCGACGAGGCCGGCGCACATCGCTTCGACCCCGTCCGCGCCGAGATAGCGCGGGAAGCTGACGCAGCCGCCCTTGGGGGGCTGCCACTCGAACAGGTCGGGGAAGGCGGCGAAGAAGGCGTCGAACCTGGGCACGTTCGCGGCGATGATCCGGCGGTTGCGATCCAGCAGCCGCTCGCGGCAGTGCAACGCGATCAGCGCGAGTACCTCGCTGACCGTCGAGTTGCAGATGGACGCGTAGTGCTTGGCGCGTTCGAGACGCCGCAGCAGCGCCCGGTCGCGGCAGGCGATCCAGCCGATCCGCAGACCGCCGAGCCCGTAGGCCTTGGACAGCACGTTGAGGGACAGCGCGCCGGCCGACAGATCGGCGGCCTGCGGCAGCGTGGTCTCCGCGTCGAGCTCGACGCCGCGGTAGACCTCGTCGCTGAACAGCCGGATCCCGTGGTCCTCGGCGAGACGGACGAGCCGGTCCCAGGTTTGCCGGTCGGGGATCGTGCCGGTGGGATTGTTGGGGAAGTTGACCGAGATGACCTTGGTGTTCGGGCGGATGGCCCGCTCCAGCGCGTCGACGTCGAGGCGCCAGCCGTCCGACGGGTCGAGCGCGATACCGGTGACCTCGCAGATCGACAGCGGAATGGTCTCGGCGGCCTGGTAGTTCGGGGTGACGACGATGGCGTGGTCGTCCGCGTCGAGCAGGACGTGCATGGCGAGGTTGAGGGCTTCCTCGGCGCCGGCGAAGCAGAGGACGTCCTCGGCCTCGATGTTCTCGTACGTGTCCGCGATCGCGGCGCGGAGCGCGGGGAGGCCGTAGGTTTCGCTGTAACTGAGGTCCAGGCCTTCCCAGCGTTCGCGGTCTTCGTCGCTCGCCATGGCGAGCAGCTCCGCCTTCGACACCGTCTGCGCGTCCGACGCGGTGAGGTGGTACTTCGCGACGAACTCCCACCGGGAGAAATAGGATTCCAGCCGGAACTCGGGAAGGGTAGGCATTACGTCAGTCTCGGCCGCCCTCGGAGCTGCCCGCGTCTCCTGGTGTGCTGCCGTAGTCCGCAAGGGAAGAGGGGCACACGGGGGTGGTTTGCTGAGACCCTCGGGTACACCTTGACTACCGGTCCGAGGAGTACATTGTGGATCCCACCGAAACAACGTCGGAGCAGGAATTCGTCAGCCGTGCCTCGAACCTGGTGCCGTTGCTGAAGGCGAACGCGGCTTGGACGGAAGAGAATCGCAGGCTGCACCCCGAGACGCTCGAAGCGCTGACCGACGCCGGCTTCTTCCGGATGCGTATCCCGAAGCGGTACGGCGGGCACGAGGTCGGGCTGCGGACGCTGTCCGAAGCCGTCACCGAACTCGGGCGCGGCGACGGCTCGACGTCGTGGACCGCGGGTGTCTGGACGATCAGCACCTGGATCGCCTGCCTGTTCCCCGACGAGGTGCAGGACGAGATTTTCTCGACCCCGGACGTGCGCGTCTGCGGCATTCTCAGCCCCACGGTGACGGCGACGCCGACGAAGGGCGGCTACCTCGTCAACGGCAAATGGACGTTCAATTCGGGCGCCCAGCAAAGCCACTGGAACACGAACTCGGCGCTGCTGCTCGACCCCGACGCCGATGGTCCCCAGCCGATCATGACGGCGATTCCGTTGAAGGAACTGGAAATCGTCGACGACTGGTACACCTCGGGCCTGCGCGGCTCCGGCAGCGTGAGCACCGTCGCGCGGGACGTGTTCGTCCCCGCCGAGCGGGTGCTGAAGATGGGTCCGGTGCTGCGCCAGCAGTACGCGTCGGTCAAGAACGCCGGCTCGCCGATCTTCCGCGCGCCGCTGCTGCCCACCGCGTGCGCCACCGTCAGCGCGACCGTGCTGGGACTGGCGAAGGCGGCCAAGGAAGCGTTCTTCGAGCGGCTGCCGGAGCGCAAGATCACCTACACCGACTACACCCGGCAGTCCGAGGCACCGCTGACCCACCTCCAGGTCGCGGAGGCCACGGCGAAGGTCGACGAGACCGAGTTCCACGCGCTCCGCGCCGCGGACCTGGTGGACGCCAAGGCCGCTTCCGGCGAGGAGTGGACGCTGGAGGAACGCGCGCGCGTCCGGCTGGACCTCGGCGCGACCTGCCAGCGTGCCAAGGAGGCCGTCGACATCCTGGCCACCGCCAGCGGCGGTTCGTCGATCTACGACTCGGTGCCGATCCAGCGCATCGAACGCGACATCCGCACCCTGAACCTGCACGCGATCATGCACCCCAACACCAACTTCGAGCTCTACGGCCGCATCCTCTGCGGCCTCGGCCCGAACACCCACTACCTCTGATCCGCTGCCGACCCGAAGGCCCCCTGCGCCAAGCCAGCCTTGGTGCAGGGGGCCTTCTCGCATCCGCCGTGGCCGGAAATGCCGTTAAGGCCACCTTGCGGGCGTCTGACGCCCGTAAGGTGGCCTTAACGGCACGTGAGTCCAGTGTGGACAGAGGACTCAGGCGGTGGC
>NZ_JBHYJW010000111.1:0-11396 GCF_042741125.1 Amycolatopsis sp. NPDC058986
GGTCAGCAGCGGGAGCGCGTAACTGCCCGCGAAACCGAGCATCACCAGCGAACCCGCCCACCCGGAGGCGTTCATCCAGCGGCCGAAGAGGGTGTCGACGGGAAGTGAACTCTGCCGGCTCACCGCGGCGACGAAGACCGCGGGCGCGATCCAGCAGGCGAGGACCAGCAGGCGGATTCGCCACTGGGCAAGCAACTTGACGAGTTCGAAGCGGTAGCCACGCGCCACCGAGACGGGACGGGAATCGGCGTCGGCGAGCGTCGTGGTCATCGGCTGCTCTCCTGTTGCTCGGTGAGCGCGAGGAAAGCGGCCTCCAGCGGCGACACCACGGGCACGAGTTCGCGCACCGCGACGCCCGCCTTCACCAGTCGCACCACCAGTTCGTCCAGGGCGGGAACCAGTGCGCGCACGATGAGGGCCGCGTTGTCCTGCCGTGCCCCGGCGTCGTCGACGACGAGAACCCCGGGCGTGTCGAGAGCCACCCTGCGGGCGGTCTCCGGGTCGGCGGTACGAACTCGGTAGTCGAGTTCGTCGTTCTCGGCGGAGAGCTTGCCCATCGGGCCGGAGAAGACGACCCGTCCGGTCGCGAGGATGGTGACCGCCGAGCACAGCGCTTCGAGGTCGTCCATCCGGTGGCTGGAGAGCACGACGGTGGTGCCGTCCGCCGCGAGCCGGTCGAGGACGCCGTGGACGTGCTTCTTGCCTGCTGGGTCGAGGCCGTTGGCCGGTTCGTCGAGCACGAGCAGCCGGGGCCGGGCGAGCAGGGCCGCGGCGAGCCCGAGCCGCTGGCGCATGCCGAGCGAGAATCCCCGGACCCGGTCGTCGGCGACGTCGGTGAGCCCGACCTCGCCGAGCACGTCTTCGATCCTCGTCGCCGCACGCGCTTTGCGGCCGCGGAGCGCGGCCAGTGCGGCGAGGTTCTGCCGGGCGGTCAGCGCGGGGTAGAGGCCGGGACCGTCCACGAAGCCCGCGACGCCGCCAGGCGTGGAAAGCGCCCGCCCGACCGGCGTGCCGAGGATTTCGAGACTCCCCTCGTCGGCGACGGCAAGCCCCAGCACCAAACCCAGCAGCGTCGTCTTCCCCGCACCGTTCGGGCCGGCGAGCCCGTGGATCACTCCTCGCGCCACATCCAGCTCGACGTCGTCGAGCGCGACGACGTCACCGAAGCATTTGGTGATCCCGCGCGCCCGTACCGCCAGGGGTCCGTCCATGGGTTCCTTCCTTCGACACTCGCGTCAGAAACCTAGGCAGGGCAAATGAAACCGGCAGGCGCGCGGGATGAACGCCAGGGGAACGGCGCGGGACCGGCTTGCGCCACGCCGGTGAAATGTCTGGTTTAAAGCGGTGCCTTGCGCCGGGTTAACCGTCCGCTTGTCTTGACGTCCGCACGGGGTGTGCCGGTCAGGATTTTCCGGTGAGGATGGTGAGACCGTGGGTGGCGAGCACCTTGGCGACCGGCAGGAAGTAGGACGTGCCGCCGCCCGCGCAGTTCCCGCTGCCCGCGACCAGGACGCCCTGGGCCTGGGTACCGCTGACGAACGGCCCGCCGATGTCGCCGGGCTCCGCGCAGACGTTCGTCCGGGTGAGGCCGTGCAGGGCGCCCTCGGGGAAGTTGATCGTCTGGTTCTTCGCCTGGACGGTCCCGCAACGCCAGCCGCTGGTCGTTCCGTACCGGCACACCGGGGCGCCGATCGGGGCTTCGGTGGAGCCGGTGATCGTCACGCGGCCGTTGACCGGCGGGATCGTGCCCACCAGCCGCCAGTCGATCGTGTTCGTCACCCGCACGACGATCGCGCCATCCGGCGGGAACGGTTCCGTGCCGACCACGCCGACCTGGTGTCCTCCACTGTGGACGGTGTCGCCGGGCCTGCCGCAGGAGGCACTGGTGATCAGGTAGCCGACGGATCCCGAGGTGGCGGCGAACCCGGCCGTGCACCGATAGGCCGAGCCGATCCCCAAGGGGCTGCCGCCGCCGAGCGGGGTCGGCTCGATGGCATGGGCGGCCGGCGGCAGCGTGAGGTAGAGGGCGGGGAAAAGGCCGAGCAGGAAGCGAAAGCGCGGCAGTCGCATCGGAGCCTCCGATGGCCATCGGGTGCTTCGATGGTAGCCAGCCCGCTTCCCCGCGACCATCGGCCAAGCCGCGCATTCCGGGTCGTGCGCTTGGCCGCCTGCCGCGCGGGATCAGGCCGGTTCGGCCGCGAGTTCGGGCTTCGCCTTCGCCGCGGGAGCGGTGGCGACCGGCTCGCGCCCGGCGTCCGGCTTGAACCGGCTCCAGCCGAACACCACCAGCAGGTTGACCCCGAGGGAGAGCAGGCCGGGATTGACCCCGCCCAGCGTCACACCGGTGACGTACAGGGCGATCGCGGTGAGCACCCCGATGACCATGCCCGCGGCGATCGCGGACGCGCGCACCCGGCGGGCGAACAGGATCGCCAGCCAGCCGGGCACGACCTGCGCCAGCAGGTTGTAGGTCAGGTTCAGCACGGTGAGCATCAGCGTCGAGGCGACCAGGGTGAGCACCGCGGCCAGCACCAGGAACCCGCCGACGGCGACGACGGTCCAGCGGCGTTGCGTGCCCGGCGCGACGTTCGGCGCCAGATTGCGGCACACCATCCCGCCGATGCTCAGCGCGGTCGCGGCGAGCACCAGTACCCCGGACAGCGCGGCCCCCGCGGCGACGAGCCCGAGCAGCCAGTCCGGCAGCAATCCCTTCGCGGTCACCATGAACACCGTGTTCGGGTTCTTCAGGCCGGGGTGCGCGCGGACACCGTAGTACGCGGCGAGCACCAGGAACGGATAGATCAGCATGTACATCGGCATCCACACCGTCGAGGTCTTCACCGCGCGCTCGGAACGGGCCGGGAACACATACGCGCCACCGAAACCGAGGTAGAACACGACGCTCTGGAACGCGATCGTGGTCATCGCGAACAGCAGCCCCTGACCGCCCATGGTGGTCTGCGCGCCGGTGAGCACCTCCGGCCCGCTGACCTTCGCCGTGCCACCGGCGGCGAGCACCGCGGCGACGCCGACGAGTACCACGCCGAGGAGCATGAAGACGTCCTTGAGGATGGAGACGAACGCGGGGGAGCGCACGCCGGAGACCGCGATGTAGACGAACGCGATGATCCCGGCGAGCAGGACACACTGCACCGGGCTCAGTGGCAGCCCGAGGTTGCCGAGCACGACCTGCAGGCCGATGAACTGGTACTGGCCCCAGGGCACCAGCGCGATCAGCATCGTCACGCAGGTGACCAGTTCCAGCGAGCGGCTGCCGTAGTGCCTGCCGAACACGTCGGGCACGGTCATCGCGTCGTGCCGTTTCGCCGCCCGCCACACCAGCGGCGCCAGGAAGTAGCCCAGCGAATAGGCGAGCAGGATGTACCCGAGGAACCAGATCCCGTAGCTCGCGCCGTGTGCGTAGATCCCGCTCGGGAAGCCGATCATCGTCCCGATGCTGTAGACCTCGCCCACCGCGAGGAAATACACCAGCCAGGCGGGGAAGGACCGGCCGCCGACGAGGAACTCCGAGATCCCGCCGCCGCGGCTCGCCCGGCCCGCCCACACCGCCAGCGCGATCGACGCCGCCATCACCACGGCCACCATCGTGATCAGCATCAGCGCTCCTCGGGATAGTGCGCGCGGTCGAAGAAACGCCAGCTGACCCACAGGCACAACGTCGTCAGCGGGCAGCAGCAGAACACCCAGAAGAACACCAGCGGGATGCCGAACACCGAGACGGTGCTGCCGGACACCAGGGGAATGCCGATCAGCAGCGCTGCCGCCGGGATGCCGAGTCCGATGAGGACACTGGGCCAGCTGCGGATCATCGGGGGCTCCTCGCGTCCGGGAACGCCGTGTGCCGCCAGGCGATTTCGCCGCCGCTCACGGTGGCTTCGACCCGCAAGGAGCGGAGGTGATCCGGGTCGACGGTCGCCGGGTCGTCCGACAGCACCGCGAGGTCGGCCAGCTTGCCGACTTCGAGACTGCCCTTGAGGTTTTCTTCCCCGGCAAGATAAGCCGCGTCGATGGTGTAGCCGCGCAGCGCGGCGTCGACGTCGACTGCTTGTTCCGGGCCGAGGAGCGCGCCCTCGCGGGTGGTCCGCCGCACCGCGCACCAGATCCCTTCGAGGGGCGGGACCGGCGTGACGGGGGTGTCGGAATGCAGTCCGAAGTGGATTCCCCGCTTCCTGGCCGAGGCCAGCGGGCTGATCCGGCGCGCGCGTTCCGGGCCGAGGAACGTGTCGTGGTGGCGGTCGCCCCAGTAGTACACGTGCTTGATGAAGAACGACGCGAACACGTCGTGTGCGGCCATCCGGTCGAGCTGGTCCTCGCGGACCGTCTGGCAGTGCTCGATACGGTGGCGGCGGCCGGTCCCGTCCGGCGCGCCGAGGCGGGAGTAGCCGTCGATGATGGCGTCGATCGCGGCGTCGCCGTTGCCGTGCACCGCCACCTGCCAGCCCGCGGCGTCCAGCGCGGCGATCCTGCGGCCGAGTTCGGCGGGCTCGACCAGCATCATCCCGTGCTCGCCGGGAGCGCAGGTGTAGCCCTCGGCCAGGCAGCCGGTGCGTCCCTGGATCGAGCCGTCGGCGATGATCTTGACGCCGGTCAGCGCGAAGCGGTCGTCCGCGTCCCCGAGATCGGGCCGTTCGGGACGGCCTTCGGCGAGACCCGGTACCAGCCCGTCGAACAGGTAGCCCCGGATCCTCGTGCGCAGCCCGCCCGTACGCCACAACGTGCGGTAGGCCTCGAGTTCGGCGGACCCGCCGATCAGGCCGATCCCGGTGTCGTGCACCGAAGTGATGCCGTTGGCGAGGTATTCGGCGTCGGCGAGCCGCAGCGCGTCGGCCAGCTCGTCTGCGCCTTGGCCGGGTAGCCGCGAGGTGACCAGGAAGGCCGCGGTCTCCACCAGCAGCCCGGTCGGCTCGCCCCGCTCGTCGCGGGCGATGTGCCCGCCGGGCGGGTCCGGGGTCGTCGCGCTGATCCCGACTTCGCGCAGGGCCGCCGAGTTCGCCACGCAGAAGTGCCCCGACACGTGGGTGAGCACCACCGGGTTGCGCGGGGAGACGGCGTCGAGATCGGATCGCGCCGGATGCCGCCGGTCGGCGAGCAACGTGTCGTCGTACCGGAACCCGCGGACCCACTCACCAGGGTCGCGATCGGACACCGCCTGCGCGACCCGGCCCACGATGTCGTCGATGGTGTCGTTGGGCGGGCTGCCGGCGTCGACCGGCGCGGCCAGGGTCATGCCGAAGAACGCCGGATGGTTGTGCGACTCGACGAAGCCGGGGATCGCCGTGCGCCCGCCGAGGTCCAGCACTCGCGTGTCCGGCCCGATCAGCTCGGCGATTTCGCGGTCGGTGCCGACGGCGGTGATCCGCCCGGCTTTCGCCGCGAGCGCGCCGGCGCGTCGCCCGGCGTTGTCCAGCGTCAGGACGGTTCCGCCCAGTGCGACGAAGTCGGCTGCCCGGTCTGTTCCGGCCGCTCGCGCGAAATCCTCCACCGAACCTCCTCGCCGACGTGTCCTGGGTCACGACAGTGCGGGAAACCGGGGGACGGGGAAAGGTCCAGAAGTCGTCGGGTAGGAGGTACCAGTTCACGTCGGCGAGTCCGGAGTAGCGCGGGCTGTCAGCACTTGAAGGTGACGGTGACACCGGCCAGCTGGCCGGTGGCGGGCTTGACCCGGATCTCGGGCATGGCGAGGTTGTTGCCCCAGGCGATCGCGACGAGCCGGTGCGGGCTGTCCGGGGACATCGCGGGAACCCCCACCCAGATCTCCTTGTTCCCGTTGCGCTCGTCGTAGCCCTTGACCTCGGCCAGCGCGACCCCGGCGTTGCTCTGCAGCATGAGGTCGTAGCCCTGCCGGTAGCCCGGGTGGCCGGCGATGCCGGCACTGCCCTTGGCACGGACCCAGTCCGAGAACGCGGGAGCGACGGCGGTGCCCGAACAGGCCGACTGACCCGCGGGCGCGGCGGTCGCTTGGGGCACGGCAAGCGTCGACGCGCAGGCGAGGACGGCGGTGACCAGGGCTGCCTGGCGAATGATCTTCTCCATGAGATCTTCCTAGCCGCTGTTCCGGCCACGGAGCCCCGGGGACGGGCCATGTTCGCCGGAAGAGGTGACCGCCGCTGGGGCGATGCGCTGAGCTGAAGGGGACGTTCGTCGCATCGCGTCGCGAACGCTCCGTTCGGGACGCTGAACGTCTTCGACGGAGCGTTCGCGACATCGAGCGGTGCCCGTCGGCTTACCCGAAGGCGTCCGTCGGTGGCGTCAGAAGAACCAGTGCTGGGGCTCGGCGTCGTGCGGGACGACGTCGCCGAACCGGCCGGAGTAGAACGCGAGCGGCTCGCCCGGTGCGGCGCAGGTCCTGGTGACCGAGCCGAGGACGATCGTGTGATCGCCCGCCTCGATCAGGCGGTCCACGCCGCATTCGAGGTGCGCCAGCGCGTTCGGCACGACGGGTACCTCGTGGTCGCCGTAGTCGAGTTCCAGACCGGAGAAGTGGTCCTCGCCTCGGGCGGCGAAGCGCAGGGCGATCGCCTGCTGCCGCCTGGCGAGAACGTTCACCGCGAAGCGTCCCGAGCGGCTCACCGCCTCGGCGCTGCGGGCGCCGTGGGTGAAACACACCAGCAGCAGCGGGGGATCGAGCGAGACCGAGGTGAGCGAGTTGATGGTCATGCCGTGCGGCTCGCCGTCGTGCACGGTGGTCACGACGGCGACGCCCGTGGCGAACCGGCCCATCGCCTGCCGCATCGCCGGCGGCTCGACGGGAGCGCTCACGGTCGGCCGCCCGCCGGGTAACGGACTTCGAAGGTCAGCACGCCCTCGTCGGTCCGCCACGGTCCGTGCGGCATGCCCGGCGGGCGGCAGGCGTACTCGCCGGCGGCGAAGGTGCGGTCCAGCGTGATGTCCACAAAGGACCCTTCGAGGATGTACACCTCCTCCCAGAAGTCGTGCCGCTGTACACCGAGCGGTGTGGAGTCCGCGCCCGGTGCGTAACGCAGGATCCTTGTCGCCACACCGGTTTCCGGGTCGCGGGAGAGGATCCGCTCGGTGATGAGCGGGTCGTCGCCCGCGCACACGGTGAACGGGACGTCGGTGACCGGAAAGAACTCGAACTCGGGCTTCATCGTTTCACCTCGTAGGATGTCAGGAAGGTTTCCACCGACTCGAGTGCCGAGCCGAAGTCGTAGTTGCGGTACGCGTATCCCTTCACGACGAAGGGCGCGCCCGCGTAGAAGAGTTCGTACTGCTGGTGCCTGCCCGCGAACTCGCTGCCTACGGCGTCCCACACCAGTTTGAAGAGCTTGATGCGCTCCTCGGCGGAGACGCCGGGGCTGCTGACGTACCGTTCCATGTCCGCGCGGGTCTTTTCCCCGGCCAGCTCGGCACTGCTCGACGGGACCTGGAGGACGCCGCCGCCGACAAGTTCACGCAGGATCGCGATCACCCGCGGATGGACCTCGGACTGCAGGCCCATCGCTCCGTAGAGCGACTGGGCGCCGGGGCGCCACAGCCCCTGCGCGTCGGGCGCGGCGGTCTGCTGGGCCGCGAGAACGCCGGACTCGACGATCGAGACCAGCGAGGCGAGTTCGCCGAGTTTCTCCACGACGGCGGGGAACCGGTCGACGCCGTTCACCGCGGTGACCTTCCTGGCCAGCCCGGCCAGGAACCGCAGCTTGGTGGCCAGGCGGATCTGGGCCTGCCAGTTGCCGAGCACGTGCGCGCCGGTGTCGAAGAACTGACGGCGCAGGCCCGCGACGTCCTGATAGACGAAAACGTCCTTCCACGGGACGAAAACGTCGTCGAAGACGAGCAGCGCGTCGGTCTCGTCGAAGCGGCTGGTGAGCGGATAGTCGAACTCGCTGGTCGCGCCAGGGGCGTACGGACGGCGGCAGTAGAGCGTGAGACCGGGCGCGTTGACCGGAACGGTGAAGGAGTTGGCGAAGATCGCGTCCTCCGCCTGGAGCGGCTTGATGCAGGAGACCAGGATCTCGTCGGCCACGGCCCCGCCGGTGGCGAGCATCTGGGCGCCGCGGATGACGATGCCGTCTTCGCGCTCCTCCTTCACGCCGACCTGGACGAGGTCGCCTTCCCAGGCGTGGGCGGTGGTGGCCCGGGAAACCTGCGGCGGGATGATCGCGTACGAGAGGTACAAGTCGTTCTCGACGACTCGGCGGTGGAAGGCGGTGACGTTGTCGCGGAGGCCGCGCTCCTCGCTGAACGCCTCCGGGTGAGCGGAGAACGCCGCGACGAAGGCGCCGACGTGGTCGGGCGAGCGGCCGACCCAGCCATGGGTCGCGTCGGCCCAGACCTGAACCGCCTGACGGTACGCGGTGAGTTCCTCGGGTCCACGCGGCGGCAGGAAGAGCCGGTTCACGTGTGCGCCCGTCACCGGGTCGATCGCCTGCATGGCGTTGGCGTCGTCGGCGGCGAGGTCGAAGAGGCGGCCGATGGTGCTCGCGATCGGGGCGAAAGCCGGATGACCGGCGACGTCCTCGACCGGCTCGCCATCGACGACGACCACCCGGCCGTCATCCAATGTGGACAGATAATCGGCGCTGGTGCGCATCAGGAGTTCCTCACTTTCACGGAAAACTTCGGCCGGCGCGGAGTCAGTCGCGGCCGGCCTCGACGAACTTCTGGGCGGTGAGCCCGGGATCGGTCAGGAGCACCTCGTGACCGCCGGGCATACCGACGAGGCGGAAGACCCCGAGCCGGTTCGACAGCCGGGGATGACGGCCCCACTCACCCTGGGTGATGTCGTTGTCCTCGTAGGGGGCGAGGTAGCTGAAGGCCCGCGGCACCTTGTCCCAGCCGGTCATGTCCGCCGGGTCGGTGAACGCTCCGTACGGTTGCGGCCGCAGGCGGTCGTACACGGCCCGGGCGTGCTCGGCGGTGCCGTCGTTGAAGAAGCCGTCACGCCAGACGGGGAACGGGAGGACGACCGAGCCGTCGCCCCGCTCGTCAGCACTCGCCTGGAGCGCGGCGCGCAGCTGCGGGGGCAGCTCGTCCACGAGCGCTTTACCGTGCTCGGGAACGAAAGCCGCGAAGTAGACCAGACGCCGGACACGTTCGGGCAGTTCGATGGCGACGCGGGAAATGAGGTAGCCGCCCCAGCTGTGTCCAATGAGGACGAAGCCGCTGAGGTCGTGTTCGAGGATGTGGTCGATGATCGGCTGGGCGGCGGCGCGGAGATCGACGTGCTTGTCATCGCCGTCGCCGAGGCCGCCCGCGGTCGGCGTGTGCACCTCGTGCCCGGCGGCTTCGAGGTGCGTGCGCACCGGGTGCCACAACTCACCGTAATGCCAGGCACCGTGGACGAGAACGAACTTCATGGGCGGTCTCCCGTGTCCGAACCGAAGGGACCGCCAGTTTGCCCGTGCGCGGGACGTCGCCGATATCGGAAAGGCGCGCCGTCGTTATCGGAATCGCGCGGGGTGGGTCAGCGCCCCGTGGCGAGCATCGACGAGGGCGTGACGCCGTAGCGCGCCTTGAACGCCGCGCCGAACTCGCCGAGGTGAAAGAAGCCACAGGCATACGCCACGTCGGTGACCGTGACGTGCTCACCACCACCGCCGGCGAGCAGCGAGTGGGCCCGTTCCAGCCGCTGGGCCTTGAGCCATTGGCCGGGCGTCGTGTCGAGTTCGCGGCGGAACGACTCCTGCAGACTCCGGACGCTCACGCCGCATTCCGCCGCGACGGCGGCCATGCTCACCGGCTCGGCGAGGTGGTCACGCAGGTGGTCCATCGCACGCCGGACGCGCGCGGAAGGCGGTTTCGATGCCCCGGGCCCGAGCGCTCGGCCGCGGTTGCTCGGCTGGCTCAGCAGGAGGGATTCGATGATCACCTGTTCGAGCTGCCAGAGCAGCTGGGGCCGGGCGGTCGCCAGACTCGACCCTGCCAGCTCCACCGCCGTCTCCAGTAAGCCGTCCACCTGGGCGACCGCCGCGTCGAGGCCGAGGTCGAAGTGGACGGGTCCGGTCGTGCCGGTCATCGCCGAGGCGACCGACTCGACGCGCCCGCGGTCCAGCCGGACGACCACCTGGTCGTATTCGGCGTCGAGGGCGAACTCGAACTCGCGGTACGGGCCCACGATGACGCCGTGGCCGGGCGAGGCCGGCGCCACCGACCCGCCGTACCGGAACACGGCCTCGCCGGCGACCGGCAGCGTCAGCAGGAAGTTGTCCTCTTCGGGTACGGCGGGCGAAACCGTGACGTCGGCGCCGTAGCAGAGCCGGTTGACCGACAGGTCGCCGATCGGGACATGCGCGAGCCGCGCCGCGAGCTCGCCACCCCGGGCGACACGCAGCTCGTGCGGCCGCAACGTCCCGGTGCACGCCTCGACCACCCGGTCCGCGTCGCGCGCCGAGGCCAGGACCGGGCCGCCGTGCGCGGTGGTGCGGCGAGCGAGTTCGGTCGTGCCCATCGGAACTCCGGAGTAGGGGTGCCCGCGAGACTAGACGCCGTCACCACGTTCGCGCAACGAGGTCACGGGGCACGGCGAGACGGCGGGCCCGCGCGGACCCGCCGTCTCGCTCCACTGTGGACAACGAGCGGTCAGCAGCTCAGGTTGCCGCCGGGACTGACGCCGAGGATCCCGGTGAACCGCTGGTAGTTGTCGATCCGGCTCTGCACCTGGGCGGGATTCTTCCCGTCGCATTCCAGGGAACCGTTGATACTGCGGATGGTCTCACCGAAGCCGCGGCCGTTGACCATCGCGTCGTGCGGGGTCATCGTGCCGGGGCCCCGCTGAGTGTTCCAGTACCACAGGCCGGTCTTCCAGGAGACGGCCGCGTCCTTTTCCACTTTGTACGGATCGTGCAGCAGGTCGATGTTCAGCGCGTCGCCCGCGGCCTTGTAGTTGAAGTTCCAGCTGAGCTGGATCGGCCCGCGACCGTAGTAGGCCGCTTGCCCGGCCGGGCAGCCGTAGGGCTGGGTCGCGTCGCAGTAATGCGGGTAGTTGTCCCTGTTCTGCTCGACGATGTAGACGAGGCCACCGGTCTCGTGACTCACGTTGGCCAGGAAGGCGGCGGCTTCCTGTTTCTTGACCGTGTCGCTGCCGGTGTTGGCGAAGGCGGGGTACGCGCTCAGCGCCGCGGTGAGCCCTTGGTAGGTGTAAAAGGCGTTCCGGCTCGGGAACATCTGGCTGAACTGTGTTTCGCTGACCGGGAACGCGGCCGCGGTGGAATCGTCGGAAGTGGTGGCGGCGGAGGTCGCGGGAATGGCCACGGCCAGTCCGAGGACGGCCGCCGCGGCGGCCAGAAAAGAAAGTGTACGCCTTTTCGGCATGGGTTCACTCCTCGTTGAGTGAAAGGGATGAAGGCGGGGCTGAAGCACGCTTTCAGTGTTGGGGGAGTTGAAGGACGCCTTCGGTGCGGCGAGCGCACCGAAGG
>NZ_JBHYJW010000112.1:0-11169 GCF_042741125.1 Amycolatopsis sp. NPDC058986
AGCAGGAGCGCCGCGGCAACCTCTGTCGCGTCATGCCGTGAAGGCCACCTTACGGGCGTCTGACGCCCGTAAGGTGGCCTTAACGGCATTTCAAACCACGGTGTACCCGGCGTGTTCGAGGGCGGCGACGACGTCTTCGCAGTGTTCGGGACCGCGGGTTTCCAGCGCGAGCGAGACGTCGACCTCGCCGAGCGCGAGCGAGCCGGAAATGCGCGAGTGTTCGACGTCGAGGACGTTCGCGCCGAGTTCGCTCACGCACGAGAGCACCGCCACCAGCGAGCCGGGACGGTCGGGTACGCGCAGGTGGAGTTTGAGGTAGCGCCCGGCAGCCGTCATGCCGTGCTGGACGATCTGCACCAGCAGCACGGGATCGACGTTGCCACCGGAGAGGATCGCGACGACCGGCGGTTCGAACGCGCCGGGGTGCTGCAGCAGCGCGGCGACCGCGGCGGCGCCCGCCGGTTCGACGACGAGCTTGCGCCGTTCCAGGCACAGCAACACCGCGCGGGACAACGATTCTTCGGAGACGGTCACGATGTCGTCCACAAGGGACGACACATGCGCGTAGCTGACCGGGCCCGGCTCGCCGACCGCGATCCCATCGGCCATTGTGGACAGTTGGCGCAACCGGACCGGCGCACCGGCCGCCAGCGAGGGCGGAAACGCGGCGGCTTCCTCGGCTTGGACGCCGACGATCCGGACGTCCGGCTTGACGGCCTTCACCGCCGAAGCGACCCCGCCGACGAGCCCGCCTCCGCCGGTGGAGACGAGCACCGTGCGAGCGCCGGGGACCTGGTCGAGGATTTCCAGGCCGGCCGTGCCCTGGCCCGCGATGACGTCGGGATGGTCGAAGGGGTGGATGAACACCGCGCCGGTCCGGTCGCCGAACGAGATCGCCTCGGCCAGCGTCTCCTCCAGAACGGCGCCGTGCAGGTGGACGTCCGCGCCGTAGCCCCGGGTGGCCGCGAGCTTCGGCAGCGGCGCACGCAGCGGCATGAACACGGTCGCCTTGGTGCCCAGCAAGGACGAAGCGAGCGCGACACCCTGCGCGTGGTTGCCCGCGCTGGCCGCGACCACACCCCTGGCGCGTTCCTCCTCGCTCAGCCCGTGGATCCGGGTGTAGGCTCCGCGGATCTTGAACGACCCGGTGCGCTGCAGGTTCTCGCACTTCAGGTACACCGGACCACCGTGCAACCGGCGGAGATCCCGCGTGTGCTCCATCGGCGTGACCCGGGTGATCCCTTCGAGAAGTTCCCGGGCTTCCCGGATCCTCTCGAGGCTGACGAGTTCCATGGCACCGGATGATGCCACTTACCGGACATGCGGGCTGGGACCACGGCGGGCCGAGTACCCTGGACGCGGCGGCGACGGCTGATCAGGGAGCGAATATGGCAACGGGTGACCACGCGAACACCGCTCGACCGGTGCGCGCGACCCGCTCCGCCGGCGTGCTGTCCCTCGTCGTCGGAGTGCTGTCCGCCGCGGCGCTGACCGGGGCGGCCGTCTTCACGGTCGACAGGGCGGGGTGCGCGGCGCCCGCGCAGTACATCCGCCACGACAACCACATCGAGCTGGTCGGCGGCTGCGTGAACGGCGAAGAACTGCCGCCCGCACCGCACGCGCCCTCGGGGAGTGCGTCCGGTGCGGACGCCCAGCCCGGCAACTACCGCCCGTAGGTTCTCTCAGTCCAGCGCGGCGAGCAGGTCGGCGACCAGGTCGCGGCCGTCCTCGATACCGACGGACAACCGCAGCAGATCGGCGGGCACCTGCAGTGTGGAGCCCGCGGTGCTCGCATGGGTCATCCGGCCGGGGTGTTCGATCAGCGACTCGATCCCGCCGAGGGATTCGGCCAGGATGAACAGCTTCGTCCGGGACGCCACCTCCAGCGCGGCCTGTTCGCCGTCGACATGGCTGAACGACACCATGCCGCCGAACCGGCGCATCTGCTTGGCCGCCGTCTCGTGACCGGGGTGCTCGGGAAGGCCTGGGTAGTAGACCTTGACCACCTTGGGGTGTTTCACCAGCGCCTGGACGATCTTCTCGGCGTTGTCGCTGTGCCGCTCCATGCGCAGCGCGAGCGTCTTGAGCCCGCGCAGGGTGAGCCACGCGTCGAACGGGCCGGGCACCGCGCCCGCCGAGTTGCGCAGGAAGAACAACTGCTCGCGGATCTCGTCCTCATTGGTCACCACAGCGCCGCCGACGACGTCGGAGTGCCCACCGAGGTACTTGGTGGTCGAGTGCACGACGATGTCCGCGCCCAGCGCCAGCGGCGTCTGCAGGTACGGGGTCGCGAAGGTGTTGTCGACGACCAGCCGGGCACCGGCCTCGTGCGCGACACCGGCCAGCGCGGCGATGTCGGCGATGCCGAGCAGCGGGTTCGTGGGCGACTCGCACCAGACGAGCTTGGTCTCCGGCCGGATCGCCGCCCGCACTTCGTCCACATTGGACAGATTGGCGACGGTGTGCTCGATGCCCCACAGGCTCAGCACCTTGTCGATCAGCCGGAACGTGCCGCCGTACGCGTCGTTCCCCAGCACGAGGTGGTCACCCGGCCGCAGCACGGTGCGCAGCACGGCGTCCGACGCGGCCATGCCGGAGGCGAAGGCCAGCGCGTGCCTGCCGCCTTCCAGCGCGGCGAGCGCCTGCTCCAGCGCCGTCCTGGTCGGGTTCGCGGTGCGCGAGTACTCGTAGTCACCCTCGCGGGTGCCACCGACGCCGTCCTGGGCGTACGTCGAGGTCTGGTAAATCGGCACGATGACGGCACCCGTGCGCGGATCGGGCTGCTGCCCGGCATGGATGGCACGTGTCTCGAAACCCAGCGCTGAGTAGTCGTCGACCATGCCACCAGGGTACGGGGAACCTCCGACAATCCCAGTAAGTGGGAGTAAGTTCACCACCGGCCCGGCGGCTGCGACGGCGGATACTGCTGGTGAGGTGGTTGCGGCGGGGTGTGACCGCCCGGCAGAGCCGGTGCGGCGACGCCGATCAGCATCCCGATGTATGGACTGAGCAGCGCGGCACCGGCGGCGCAGGCCACCAGCGCGAGCACGAGCAGCACCCAGGCACTGCTCCCGTAGCTCACCTCGACGACCGCGCCGACGAGCGCGAGAACCGCGCCACCCAGCGTGAGCAGCGACGCCGCCTTCTTACCGGCGAACAGGCAGGCTGCACCGGCGAGCACGACCGCCCATGCCAGCAGTTCCACGATCAGCCAGAACACCCCGGCGTGCCGCCATGTCCTCCTCGAGACGAGCGACAACACGATCGCGACCACCGCGAGCAGAGCGAACACACCGGCCATGCCCAGCCGGAGAAGCCGTACCGCGGGCAACTCCGGCCGCGTCGGTGTCGCGAGCGGCGGACCACCGACGGCGGCGACCGCGGCGCGCTTACGGCGGATCGGGCGCAGCACCAGCGCCACCACGGCGAGTACGAGCACGACCGGCGCGAGGGTCACACAGGCGACGGTGCCGTACGCGGTCGCGATCTTGAACTCGAAGGACGCCTTGAGGAACCGGCCGTACCGCACGTCGTAGAAGAGCGGTTCGAGCCAGCCGAGCGCGATCGTGAGCGTGGTGCCCACGATGAGCGTCACCAGCCCGCCTGCGGCGCGCGTGAACACCAGGATCCCGCCTACCAGCAGGATGATCCCGAACAGGAGGAACAGGCCGAGCGCGGCGATGGAGCCACCGCTGAGGTCCCCGACGGAGGTGCCCTTGGGCAGCGTTATGAGCGCCACGATCGGCTTCGAGAACACGGCTCCGCCGAGCGCGAGGCCCAGCACGGCCGTGACGGTCGCGGTCACACCGGTCTTGAGCGGCTGCTGGGGTACCACCGCCGGGGGCGGCGGGTAGGGGTAAGCCATCGCGCGTTACCGCGGGTACTGCTGCGGGTAGCCGCCGCCCGGCGGGTACACCCCGGCGGGCTGTGCCTTCCCGACCCACACCGCGGTCGGGCGCACCAGCGACAGCACCAGCGTGGCGGTCGCCGGGATGACGACGAACACGAGCGCCACGATCCCCGCCCCGGCGACCATGCTGCCGCTGAAGTGCCGGAACGCGCTCAGGCCGACCAGGCTCAGCACGAACCCGAGGAGCACCACCGCGATCGCCAGGGCGCTGCCGACGATGCCGAGCATCCGGCCCGCGGGCTTCTTGAGGAACAGCAGGATGCCACCGGCGAGCAGCAGCCCGGCGAGTACGAGGTAGAGGAACGTCGTGATGAACACGATCCACGACGCGTAGCGGTGGCTGACGGCGAACAGGGCGATGATCTGGACGACCGCGCTGACGAGGTAGTACACACCGCCCAGCACCGCGAGCACGCCGGCGAAGATCGCCGTGACGCCGCTCGGTTTCTGGTGCGGGGGAACGAAACCGGGCCCTTGCGGATAGCCGCCGGGGTAGGGCTGGCCGTAGGCGGGCTGCTGCCCCGGCACCGGATAACCGCCCGACGGCGGATACTGCGGCGGTACCCCGGGCTGTCCCTGGTTCGGCTGCTGTCCCGGGTACTGCGGATACGACACGGTGTTCCCCTCGCCCTTCGGTCACCCCCAAGCCGGTGACCACCCTGCAGCGGAGCGTACCGGTCCGGCGTGCCTCTCGGCGGGTTCTTCACGCGTGGGAGTGCCAGGTCACCACTGCCGCGGCGGGGAGTACCCCTGCGGTCCCTGACCGTACGGCGGCAGGACGGCTTGCGGACGATGACGCAGGTATTTGAACGTCGGCGGCAGGACCGAGAAAAGCAGCGTCAGCGGTGCGAGTGCCATGAGCGCGACACGGTCGTAGGCGGCGAAGTTCCGCAGGCGGAAGACGGCGGTGAAGTACCTCTCGTAGGTCGAAACGGCAACGGGTTCGAGCAGGATCGCCGCGATCGCCAGCAGCGCCCCGAGCAGCAGGAGGATCGCGCCCGCGGTCGCGCGGAAGAACGTCGACAACGCGCCGACGAGCAGCAGCAGCCCGGCGACGAGGTAACAAGCGAGGCCGACGAGCACCAACGGCGGCAGGTCACCGAGGCTGAGCCCGGACGGAAGGTCGATGAACAGGGTGACCGGCACGTAGCCCGAGGCCACCGCGGCCAGCAGGCCGAACAGCGCGGCGAGGACGGCCGTCGCTCCCGTCGGGCGCGGTGCGGGGGCTCCGTAAGGGAGACCTGGCTGCGGTGCTGGGTATCCGTACGGACCGGTCACGGCTCTCCCGTCAGGCTGTCGGCGCAAGGACGGCGCTCACCCTAGCCCGGGAAACTCCGCCGTGGACCCCAAACGACGGACGGTATGAAGACGTGATGCCCCCGGCCGGGCGGCCGGGGGCATCACGGGTGGTCTAGCGGATCACCACTGCTGGGGTGGCTGGCCGAAGCCTCCGCTCGGCGGGCCCTGCTGGCCCGGCTGCTGACCGTAGCCCTGCGGGGGCTGGCCGTATCCGGGCTGCTGCGGCTGGCCCGGCTGACCGTAGGGCTGCTGCGGCGGCTGGCCGTAACCCGGCTGCTGCTGCGGCGGCTGGCCATAGCCCGGCTGCTGTTCCGGCTGGCCGAAACCACCGGGCTGCTGGCCCGGCTGCGCGAACCCGCCGCTGGACGGGTCATGCCCGCCCGGCTGACCGTAGGGCTGCTGCGGCGGCTGGCCGTAGCCCGGCTGCTGCCCCGGCTGGCCGAAACCACCCGGCTGGCCGGGCTGACCGAAGCCGCCCTGCGGGGCACCGTACGGACCGGGCGCACCGGGGCCGGACGGCGTCGAACCGCCACCGAGGCCGACGAACTGCGCCGTCGCCGGGATCACCGCGAGCACACCGACGATCAGGATCAGGATGCCCAGGATCAGCGGCGGGATCCCGCCGCCGGTCGCGTCCTTGGCCGAGGCCCCGAACTGCTGCAGGAAGTCGTCGTTCGGCGTCAGGCCGATCTTCAGCAGCAGCGAGAACAGCGCCAGGATCACGCCACCGCCGAGCACGACGAACGGCACGATCGTCTTGATGGTGCCGCTCAGCTTGCTCGCGAGCGCGAGCCCGACGCCGCCCGCGAGCGAGATCAGCGAACCGAGCAGGATCAGGATCACGTAGAGCCAGACCGTGCCGGATCCGACGATGCCCGCCTTGTCGAGGAACTTGTCGATCGCGTCCTGGTTCGGCGCGCGATCGAACAGCTTCGAGTAGTCGCTGGCGTCGCCGAGGTAGACGAACGAGAAGATCAGCGCGATCAGGCCGAGCAGCGCGACGACGCCACCGGCGATGTAGCCGTACAGCGCGTTGCCGCCGCCCCCGGCGGGAGCGGCGCCGAACGCCGGCGCGGGCTGGCCGAAGCCGCCACCCGGCGGTGGGCCGCCGAAGCCGCCCGGAGCACCGAAGCCCTGGGGCTGGCCGGGCTGACCCGGTTGCGGTTGACCGGGCTGGCCGTACGCGGGCTGCGGCTGGCCGTAGGCACCCGGCTGCCCGTAGCCCGGCTGCTGCTGGCCGAACCCGCCGACCGCGGCGGGGTTGTCGGCCGCACTCGGCGGCGGGGCGTACGGGATGGCGGGCGGCTGCGAGCCGGGCGGCACCAGCTGGGTGGACTCCGCGCCGGGCGCGTCGCCGCCCCCGACCGGGTTCACCAGCTGGGTCGCGTTCGCGTCGCCCTGTTGTGCGGGCTGCCCGCCCTCGCCCTGCTGCTGCACCGGCTGCACGACCTGGGTCGGCTCCGGCGTCTCACCGAACTGGCCGCCCTGCGGCTGTTGCGGCTGGGCCGGCTGGACGACCTGGGTCGGTTCCGGCGAGCCGAACGGACTGTCCTGCTGCGGCTGGGGGCCACTCGGCGGGCCCTGCGGTGGCTGGCCGCCACCCCACGGCTGGTTCGGTGGCTGCGGAGCACTCATTTGGGTCTTGAACCCCCTTGACGAGGACACGAAAAAGTTCTAACCACGGCACACGCTATCGGATAGCCGGGTCAACCGCCGGTAACACCTCGGTGTGCCCGAGCGATGAGACCCCTTCTAGCGTCCGGCGAGGAAACTGAGCAGGTCGTGCCGGGTCACCACACCAGCGGGTTTACCGTCGATCAGCACCAGCGCGCCGTCCGCGCCCTCGAGCGCGGTCATCGCGGCGCCGACCTGCTCACCAGCACCGATCGTGGGCAACGGCGGCGACATGTGCGTCTCCAGCCGGTCGGCGAGCTGGGCCTTGCCGGTGAACAGCGCGTCGAGCAGGTCGCGTTCGTTGACCGCGCCGACGACCTCGGCGGCCATCACCGGCGGCTCGGCGCTGACCACCGGCATCTGGCTGACACCGAACTCGGAGAAGATCGCGACCGCCTCGGCGACGGTCTCGTTCGGGTGACTGTGCACCAGGTTCGGCAGCGACCCGCTCTTGCGCGTGAGGACGTCGCCGACCGTGGCACCCGAGGAGTCCGGGGGCAGGAAGCCGTAGGAGGACATCCACGCGTCGTTGAACACCTTGGTGAGGTAGCCGCGGCCGCCGTCGGGCAGCAGCACCACGATGACGTCGTCGGGCCCGAGCCGCTCGGCGAGCTTCAGCGCGGCGGCCACCGCCATCCCGCACGAGCCGCCGACCAGCAGGCCCTCTTCGAGCGCGAGACGCCGGGTGGTCTGGAAGGAGTCCGCGTCGGAGACGGCGATGATCTCGTCGGCGATTTCCCGGTCGTAGGTCTCCGGCCAGAAGTCCTCGCCCACGCCCTCGACGAGATACGGCCGCCCGCTGCCGCCCGAGTACACCGAACCCTCCGGGTCGGCGCCGACGACCTGTACCCGGCCGTCGCTGACCTCCTTGAGGTAACGCCCGGTGCCGGAGATGGTGCCCCCGGTGCCGACGCCCGCGACGAAGTGCGTGATCCTGCCCTCGGTCTGACGCCACAGCTCGGGGCCGGTCGAGTGGTAGTGGCTCTCCGGGTTCTGCGGATTGGCGTACTGGTTGGGTTTCCAGGCGCCCTCGATCTCGCGGACCAGCCGGTCGGACACGTTGTAGTAGGAGTCCGGGTGTTCCGGCGGCACCGCGGTCGGGCACACCACGACCCGCGCGCCGTACGCCTTGAGCACGTTGCGCTTGTCCTCGCTGACCTTGTCCGGGCAGACGAAGACGCACTGGTAGCCCTTGCGCTGGGCGACCATGGCGAGCCCGACGCCGGTGTTGCCCGAGGTCGGCTCGACGATCGTGCCGCCGGGCTTCAGCTCCCCGGAACGCTCGGCCGCCTCGATCATGCGCAGCGCGATGCGGTCCTTCACGCTCCCGCCGGGGTTGAAGTACTCGACCTTGGCCAGCACGAGCGGCTGTAGCCCCTCGGCCAGTGCGTTCAGCTTGACCAGCGGGGTGTTGCCCACCAGATCGGCGATGTGCTCGACGTAATCCACGCGCACAGCCTACTGCGCCGTTCGTTACCAATCCGACGGCAGCCACGGCGGAAACGGGTACTTACGAGCAGGTCGGTCACGGACCGTATCCGCCTACTTTCGGTCGGATTGGTAACCAGAGCGAGCCCGCCATTGTCCAGCCAAGGCGAAACCGGTCACGCGAGCGGCGGACGGCTCCAGGTGCGCGTCGGTCCGGCGGCGACGTCCCACGAGGTCCGTCCGGCCACTGGCGAGAACCGTGCGACAGCCAAGCCGCTACCCACCGGTGCCCGGCCGGAGGGCCGTGGCACGTCGAAACGCCGTCCCGTCCTGGAAACCGGCCCGCACGCACCGTGCGTCCCCGGTCCCGCCTCGGCAGGTGACGAGGAGCGGCGCGCTGCTCCGGCAGCGGCTCCAGCGGTGAAGGGCTCCCATGAGCGTCCCTCCGGATGTCGGCATTTCAGTTCAGTCGGTGTCAGCCATCAACGGCCACGCTATCGGCCGATGGCCGTTCGGGGGAAGGGCCTGCCACCAGATCGGACCAGACGTCGTCACCGGCCCGTGCCCGTTCCGTCCAGCCGCGGGGCCATTTGCGGCGGAGCCCGTGGTCCGTCCGTGTCGCGGCCCCGGTCAGCCGGGCCTCGGTCTTCTCGCCGAAGTCGACCTCGTTCTCGAACCTGGCGCCGGCGAAGGAACCCCCGGCCGCGCCGAAGTCCACCGTGCGGAAGTCGACCAGGCCGTCGAAGACCGTGTTCTTGAAATCCGCTTTGCTCACGTACGACGTGCCACGGAACGACGTCGTTCCCACGAAGGTGGCGCCGTAGAACACCGCGGACCGGACGCGGCAGTGGGTGAACGTGAAGTTCGTGAGCGTCGCGCCGACCAGATCGAGATCGACATCCGGCCAGTAGGCGGGGTTCTCGTCGTCCTTGCCCGGCCGCAGGTGCAGGGTCAGCACGCGTTCCGCGGTGCGGCGTACCTGGAGTTCCTGGCGGTTCTCCTCGTCCTCGGGATCGTGCTGGAACGGCATCCGCAGATAGGCGCACAGGACGTTGACGATGGTCTGCCGCTGTTCCTCGTGTTCCTGCGCGAGCCGTTCCAGCGCGTACAGCCCGGCGAGCCGGACGGGCGCCTTGTCGCTGCCGAGCTGTTCGGCGGCCTTGCTGTACATCTCGGTCACGCGACGCTGGGTGGCGTCGTGGTCCTTCTGCACCAGGTCGAGTTCGGCGGAGCGCTGACGCCGCGCGGCGAGCAGGAGCGCGGCCGCGCCGCCGGTGCCGACGACGACGTTGGCCGCGGTGCGCAACGCGTCCAGCCGGGCCGAGTCCTCCGGTCTGCCGCCACCGAGGGTCGAGAGCAGGGTGATCGCCGCCGTCGTCGCGAGGACGACGAGGCCGGCGCCCCAGAGCAGAATGGTCCGCGTCGACAGCACCCGATGGCTCGTCACGGCGGGGCATTGTGCCAGCGTTCCCGGAGCCGCGTTCGCCTTTTGGACGTGTTCCGCGTCGCGCCCGGCTTGTCACCCGCGCCACACACTCCCAAGATGGTGAACAAGCGCTTATTCCAGTACTCGACGAAGAGGTCCTGCGATGCCTGAAGCCGTGATTGTCTCCGCCGCGCGTTCGCCGATCGGGCGCGCCAACAAGGGGTCGCTGGTCAGCATGCGGCCCGACGACCTCGCGGTGCAAATGGTGCGCGCCGCGCTCGACAAGGTGCCGCAGCTGGACCCGGCCGACATCGACGACCTGATGCTGGGCTGCGGCCTGCCGGGCGGCGAGTCCGGCTTCAACATGGGCCGCGCCGTCGCGGTCGAGCTCGGCTACGACCACCTGCCCGGGTGCACCATCACCCGCTACTGCTCCTCCAGCCTGCAGACCACCCGCATGGCACTGCACGCGATCAAGGCGGGCGAGGGCGACGTGTTCATCTCGGCCGGCGTCGAGACCGTGTCCCGCTTCGGCAAGGGCAGCTCGGACTCGTGGCCCGACACGCACAACCCGCTGTTCGCCGAGGCCGAGGCCCGCACCCAGACGACCGCCGAGCAGGGCTCGGACACCTGGACCGACCCGCGGACCGAGGGCAAGGTCCCGGACGTCTACATCGCGATGGGCCAGACCGCCGAGAACCTCGCGCGGCTCAAGGGCGTCACGCGCGAGGACATGGACGAGTTCGGCGTCCGGTCGCAGAACCTCGCCGAGAAGGCCATCGCGGACGGGTTCTGGGCCAAGGACATCACCCCGGTCACGCTCCCGGACGGCACGGTCGTCTCGAAGGACGACGGCCCGCGCGCGGGCGTCACGCTCGAAGGCGTCTCGGGGCTGAAGCCGGTGTTCCGCCCCGACGGCCGGGTCACCGCGGGCAACTGCTGCCCGCTCAACGACGGCGCCGCCGCGCTCGTGATCATGTCCGACACGAAGGCTCGTGAACTGGGCATCACGCCGCTCGCGCGCGTCGTTTCGACCGGGGTTTCCGGGCTGTCGCCGGAGATCATGGGCTACGGGCCGGTCGAGGCGTCGAAGCAGGCGCTGTCCCGCGCCGGGCTGTCCATCGGCGACATCGACCTCGTCGAGATCAACGAGGCGTTCGCGGCGCAGGTCATCCCGTCCTACCGCGACCTCGGGATCGACATCGACCGGCTGAACGTCAACGGCGGCGCGATCGCCGTCGGGCACCCGTTCGGCATGACCGGAGCGCGGATCACCTCGACGCTGATCAACTCGCTGCAGCACCACGACAAGCAGTTCGGCCTGGAGACGATGTGCGTCGGCGGCGGCCAGGGCATGGCCATGGTCCTCGAACGCCTCTCCTGACCCGGTAATGCCGTAAGGCCACCTTACGGGCGTCCGACGCCCGTAAGG
>NZ_JBHYJW010000113.1:0-10944 GCF_042741125.1 Amycolatopsis sp. NPDC058986
GCGCTGAGCGCTGTGAAGGAGGCCTTCACGGACGAGCGAGTTTCAGCCCTTGACGCAGATCACCTGCTTGAGGTGGGCGACGACCTCCACGAGGTCGGTCTGCGCCTTGATCACCGAGTCGATGTCCTTGTACGCGGCGGGAATCTCGTCCACCACGCCCGAGTCCTTGCGGCATTCGACCCCGGCCGTCTGGGCGGCGAGGTCGGCGGCGGTGAACGTCTTCTTCGCCTTGTTGCGCGACATCCGGCGGCCCGCGCCATGCGACGCGGATTCGAAGGACGACGTGTTGCCGAGCCCGCGCACGATGTACGAGCCGGTGCCCATGCTGCCCGGGATGATCCCGAGATCGCCCGAACCCGCGCGGATCGCGCCCTTGCGGGTCACCAGGAGGTCGACGCCGTCGTAGGTCTCCTCGGCGACGTAGTTGTGGTGACACGAGATGGCGTCGTCGAAGGTCGTGCCCGGCACCACCTCGGCAAGGGCCAGCTTCACCAGTGCCACCATGGTCGCCCGGTTGCGCGCGGCGTAGTCCTGCGCCCAGAACAGGTCGCGACGGTAGGCCGCCATCTCCGGGGTGTCCGCGACGAACACGGCGAGGTCCGGGTCCGGCAGGTCGGCGTTGTGCGGGAGCTTGCGCGCCACGGCCATGTGCCGCTCGGCCAGTTCCTTGCCGATGTTGCGCGAACCGGAATGCAGCATCAGCCAGACGCGTCCTTCGTCGGCACCGCCCTGTTCGAGGCAGACCTCGATGAAGTGGTTGCCGCCGCCGAGGCTGCCGATCTGCCGTGCCGCCCGGTCGTGCAGTTCCTGAACGCCGTGGTGCAGGTCACCGAAGGCCTTCCAGAACGTGTCCCAGCCCCCGACACCGTGCACCTTCGCCGGGTTCACCGGCGTCTTGTGCAGGCCGAATCCGACCGGCACCGCCGATTCGATCCGGCGGCGCAGCCTGCCGAGGTCATCGGGCAGGTCGGCGGCGGTGAGCGAGGTACGCACCGCGCTCATGCCGCAGCCGATGTCGACACCGACCGCCGCCGGGGACACCGCGTCCCGCATCGCGATCACGCTGCCCACCGTGGCCCCTTTGCCGTAGTGCACGTCGGGCATGACCGCGACGCCGTGCACCCACGGCAGGTTGGCGACGTTGCGCAGCTGGCGCATCGCCTGATCCTCGACGGAGGCGGGGTCCGCCCACATCCGGATCGGCACGCGTGCGCCTTCGACCGCGGTGTACATGTCCATTCCTTCCCTGGTACGTCAGTGTCCTCAGCATCCACGGGCCATCCGCGCGCGGCAAACGGTTTACCCGTCATTCTTCTTTGGACTGTCTACTGAGGACCGTGGAGGAACTGTAACGTTTCGCGGCCGAAAAGAGATGAGCTGACGCCGCGAGTGCGGCAGAATACGGTCTCCGTGCCCGCGACGGCACGGCCAGGGGGAAGGTTTCACCAGGTCATGAGGGTTTCGCTGCGCGCGGTGCTCGCCGTCTGCCTGCTCGCCGGTTTCCCGCTGCTCATCCTGGCGCTGGTCGCCGGGCTGGTGGTGCTGGAGATCTTCGCGCTCCGCCATTCGCCGATCGGCGGACTGAAACTCGCCATTCTCACCGTCCCGGCGGGTTACGCGTTGATCCGCGGTCTGTTCGAACTGGAACGTCATAAGGCCGAGGAGGAAAGCGGCGTCCTCGTGACGCCGGAAACGCAACCGGAACTGTGGGCACTCGTGCGCGGCCTCGCGGAGGAGGTCGGCACCCGGCCGCCGGACGACATCCGGCTGGTGCCCTCGGTCAACGCCGCGGTGGCCGAGGAGACCCGGCTGCTCGGCCTGCGCGCGGTGCGGCGTCACCTGTACATCGGCGCCCCGCTGCTGGCCGGGCTGAGCACCGGCGAGCTGCGCGCGGTGCTGGCGCACGAACTGGCCCACTACAGCAACCAGGACACCCGGCTCGCCGGGCTCACCTACCGCGGCGAACGCACCATGCGCGGGACACTTTCCCGGCTGAACCCGAGCGACTGGTTCCAGCGCCTGGTCCGCTGGCTGTTCTTCCGCTACGCGAAGCTGTACTTCAAGGTCTCCCGTGCGGTCACCCGGCGGCAGGAACTCGCCGCGGACGCCGCGTCCGGCCGGATCGCGGGGCCCGCGACGGCGGCGAGCGCGCTGCGGCAGATCGGCGCGCTGGTCGTGGCGTGGCGGTTCTTCATGAACAACTACGCGACGATCGGCTGGCGCGCGGGCTACCTGCCCCGGCAGTTCGCGGAAGGCTTCGGGCTGTTGCTCGCCGACAGCTCCCGACAGTCCGAATTGGACAAGATCCGCGACAACCCGGACGACGAGGAGTCCGCGTACGACACACATCCGTCGATGGCGGCCAGGATCGCGGCGCTGGACCGCATGCCGCCGGTTCCCGCGGCCCCTGGCGACGAAAAGCCCGCGCGGGCGATCCTGCGCGACGCCGAAGCCGTGGTGGACGCCGCCATGCAGGCCAGTCTCGTCGACGAAGCCAAGCGCAAGCAGCGGGTCGACTGGCCGACGCTGGTTCACGTCGGCTGCCAGCACGCCATCGCCGAGGAAGCCGCCAAGATCTTCGCCGACGCCGCACGGGTGCTGGGCCGCCCGGCGACGCTGACCACCCTGCTCGACGCCGTCGACGCGGGGCAGTACGCCGCGCTGGCCGACCCGGAGTCGAAGCCCGCCGAGGGCGCGGGTCCGCGCGCCCAGCGGGAGTTCGCCGCGACCTCGGCGCGGCCACGTCTGTCCACAGTGGTCCAGGTGGCGCTGGCCGACGCCGGACACGCCCGGTGGACGTTGTCCTGGTCCGAACCCGCCACGCTGGCGCTGGATCCGCCTTACGACACCGAACTGAAACCCGCCGTGGACGCCGCCTTCGACGGCGACACCGCGCCGCTGCGCGCGTTGCTCGGTAAGGCCGAGGTTTCCCTTTCCTACCAGCCACTCGCCACCACCCCCGCCTGATCGGAGTCCGATGCTTTCCCTGCTGTTCAAGCCGAAACAACGCAAGGCCGTGTTCGCACTGATGAAGGAGGCCAAGCGCCGCGGCGTCAGCGTCGACGAGCTGATGGACGTGCTCACGCCGGAGGAGCTGTCGGAGTTCATCCCGCCGGACAAGAAGGAACGCCCCGTCGACGTCACGAAGTGGGGGCTGCCGGCGGACGACGAGGTCACCACGGAGCGGTTCTTCAGCGACCTCGCGCTGGCCGAGGCCGACACGGCGGCGCGCTCCGGTGACTGGGCGCCCGCGGCGGAACTGTTCGCCGAGATCGGCGCCGACTGGGACCGCCGCGCCACCGTCGCCTCGTGGCTGGGCGAAACGGCAGCGAACGACGACACGTGGCTCAAGACGTGGCAGGCGGCGCGGCCGGGGGACCCGGACGCCGCCGTCGTGCACGCCGAGGGCCTGGTCCGGCTGGCCTGGCAGATCCGCGGCGGCTACCGCGCCGACGAGACCAGCCGTGAGCAGTTCGCCGGGTTCTTCCGCGTGCTCGAAGAAGCCGAAGACGCCACCAAGGAAGCGATCGAGCTGGCCCCCGAGGATCCGACGCCGTGGTGCACCATGCTCACCCTCGCGCGAGGCCGGCAGTACGAGCACGAGCGGTTCCGTCCACTGTGGACCGAGCTGATGGCGCGGGCCCCACTGCACCACGGCGGACACATCCAGGCGTTGCAGTACTGGTGCGCGAAATGGGGCGGCTCGCACGAGCTGATGTACGCCTTCGCGGAAGAGGCCGCCGCGAAGTCGCCGTCACTGGCCGTCATGCCGCTCGCCGCCGCGCACGAAGCCGAGATCGCCGACGCGCCCGCGTGGAAGACGAAGCAGGTCAACGCCGCACTGGACCGGCTGCTGCCGTGGCTCGACGGTGAGGGCGCACGTCACCTCTCCGCGCGTGAGGACCGCGCGTACGCCGCGCTCGCGCTGGTCGAGGCGGGGCGGCACACCGAAGCGGTCGAACAGTTCCGGAAGCTCGGGACGCACGCCGACGGCGGCGTCTGGGCCTACTACGCCGTGCCGAAGCGGAAGTTCCTGACCACGCGGTACCAGGCCTGCCGCCACGCCGCCCGCCGCTGAAGGGGACTTTCAGCTCGTCTCACGCACTGAAGGGGACTTTCCTCGCATGGCATGCGAGGAAAGTCCCCTTCAGCTCACGCCCGCGGTCAGTGCTGGGCGGCGATGAGTTCGGCGATCTGGACCGCGTTGAGCGCGGCACCCTTGCGCAGGTTGTCGTTGCTGACGAACAGCGCGAGGCCGCGCCCGTCGTCGACACCGGGATCGACGCGGATCCGGCCGACGTAGCTCGGGTCCTGACCCGCCGCCTGCAACGGGGTCGGCACGTCGGTCAGCACGACGCCGGGAGCGCTCGAAAGCAGCTCCGTCGCACGAGCGGGGGAAAGCGGCTGGGCGAACTCGGCGTTGATCGCGAGCGAGTGCCCGGAGAACACCGGCACGCGCACGCAGGTCCCGGACACCCGCAGCTCGGGAATGCTCAGGATCTTGCGGCTCTCGTTGCGCAGCTTCTGTTCCTCGTCGGTCTCGAGCGAGCCATCGTCCACAATGGACCCAGCCATCGGGAGCACGTTGAAGGCGATGGGCCGCACGTACTTGGCGGGCGCCGGGAAGTCCACCGCCGCGCCGTCGTGGGTCAGCTCCGCCGCCCGCGCCGCGACCGCGTTGACCTGACCGGCCAGCTCGTCGACGCCGGCGAGCCCGCTGCCGGACACCGCCTGGTAGGTGCTGGTGACCAACCGGACCAGCCCCGCCTCGTCGTGCAGCGGCTTGAGCACCGGCATCGCGGCCATCGTGGTGCAGTTGGGGTTCGCGATGATCCCCTTGTGTGCCTCCTTCACCGCCTGCGGGTTGACCTCGCTGACGACCAGCGGCACGTCGGGATCCATGCGCCACGCGGAGGAGTTGTCGATGACCGTGACGCCGGCCTCGGCGAACCGCGGCGCCTGCGCCCGCGACGTCGAACCGCCTGCCGAGAACAACGCGATGTCCAAACCGGACGGATCCGCCGTCGCCGCGTCCTCGACGACGACCTCGCCATCGCGCCACGGCAGCTTCGACCCCGCCGAACGCGCCGAGGCGAAGTAGCGGATCTCGGCGACCGGGAAGTCCCGCTCCGCCAGCAACCGCCGCATCACCGCACCGACCTGGCCGGTCGCGCCGACCACGCCTACCCGAAGTCCTGCCATCAGCGACCACTCCCCGCGTATACGACGGCTTCTTCGTCGCCGCCGAGTTCGAATGCTTCGTGGATCGCGCGCACCGCGTCGTCGAGCTGCGCGTCCCGGATCAGCACCGAGATCCGGATTTCGGAGGTGTTGATGATTTCGATGTTCACGCCCGAATTGGCCAGTGCCTCGCAGAACGTCGCGGTGACACCGGGGTGCGAGCGCATTCCCGCGCCGACAAGCGAAACCTTGCCGACGTGGTCGTCGTACAGAACCGACTCGAAGCCGATTTCGTCCTTGATCTTCTCCAGTTCCTTGACGGCGTGGGCGCCGTTGGCCTTGGAGAGGGTGAACGTGATGTCGGTGCGCCCGGACACCGTGCTGGACACGTTCTGCAGCACCATGTCGATGTCGATCTCGGCGTCCGCGACGACCCGGAAGATCCGGGCGGCGGCACCCGCGTGGTCCGGCACGCCGGTGACCGTGATCTTGGCCTCCGAGCGGTCGTGCGCCACGCCGGTGATCAAGGCTTGTTCCACGGGGATCTCCTCGATAGAGCCGGTCACGGTGGTACCCGGCTTGTCGCTGTAGGAAGAACGGACTCGGATGGGGACGCCGTAGCGGCGCGCGTACTCGACCGAACGCAGGTGCAGGATCTTCGATCCGCTCGCCGCGAGTTCGAGCATTTCCTCGTACGGAATGGATTCCAGTTTCCGCGCGTTCGGCACGATCCGCGGGTCGGCCGAATACACACCGTCCACATCGGAATAGATCTCGCAGACGTCGGCGTTCAGCGCCGCGGCGAGCGCGACGGCGGTGGTGTCTGAGCCGCCGCGGCCGAGCGTGGTGATGTCCTTGGTGTCCTGCGCGACGCCCTGGAACCCGGCGACCAGCGCGATGTAGCCCTGGTCGAGCGCCTCGGTGACCCGGCTCGGGGTGACGTCGATGATGCGCGCGTTGCCGTGCACCGACGTCGTCACGACGCCGGCCTGCGAACCGGTGAACGACCAGGCTTCGGCGCCGTGCGCCGAAATCGCCATGGCGACCAGCGCGTTGGAAATGCGCTCACCCGCGGTGAGCAGCATGTCCATCTCCCGCTCCGGCGGGGCCGGATTGACCTGCTGGGCCAGATCGAGCAACTCGTCGGTGGTGTCACCCATCGCCGAGCAGACCACGACCACGTCGTTGCCCGCCTTCTTCGTGGCGACAATCCGTTCCGCTACGCGCTTGATCCGGTCGGCACTCTCCAGCGACGAACCGCCGTACTTCTGGACCACGAGGGCCACGCCCGAACCTCCTCGACGGGCCGGGAGGCTCCACCGATGGGCATCGATGAGCCCCCGCGTCCCTTACTTTGGGCGAAAGCCTACCGGGGTCGGCCCAGCTCGCCACCCTCGTAAGTGGTGCCGGCCACTCGCCGGACGCCATTCGGAAGTAAAAATTCCTTAACACCAACGAAATACCGGGAGTCCTTCCGTTCGAGTGACGGAGAGCACTCCTTGCTACCTTCGGCGGTATGCGTAAGCCCGCCGAGACAATTCTCCCGATCGAGCCGATCATTGCCGAACGCTGGAGCCCCCGCGCCTACGACGAGTCGGCCACCGTGTCCGCCGAACAGGTCACCGCGTTGCTCGAGGCCGCGCGCTGGGCACCGTCGTTCGGCAACACCCAGCCCGCCCGCTACCTCGTCGGCCTGCGCGGCGACGAGACGTACAAGCGGATCCTGGCCACGCTGAACTCCGGGAACCAGGCCTGGGCACATCGCGCCGGCCTGCTGCTGATCGGCGTGATGGTCACCACGAACGAGAAGGGCGAAGTCCCCTACGCCGAGTACGGGCTGGGCCTGGCGAGCCAGAACCTCGTGCTCCAGGCGGTGTCCTCGGGGCTCATCGCGCACCAGATGGCCGGGTTCTCCGCGGACGCCGTTCGCGAGTCCTTCGCGCTGCCCGCCGACGCGGTGCCGAAGGTCGCCATCGCCGTCGGCTCGCCCGCCGACGCGGCGGTGCTCGGCGACGAACGCAGCGTCCAGCGCGAGCTGGCACCGCGACGGCGCGTCCCGCTGTCGGAGTTCGCCTACGCCGGCACCTGGGGCGAAGCCGCACTCTGAGCCGTACTGGCGGGAGTTTGAATTACACCCTTGAGATTTAAGGAAACAGGCCGGATTCTTTAACTCGACCTACGGGAATGCAAGCGTCCTCAAGAACCAGCGGCGCACCGCGCGATGACGGACGACGTGGCACTGGGCAGCTCGCCCGGTGCCACGTCAGCGCATCGGGAAGCGTGTCAGGAGCCGCTGCCGCCGATGCGGCGGATGATCTTGGCCAGGATGGCCGAGACGACGAGCCAGAACACCGCGGCGATGCCGTAGTTCACCAGCACGCGGAGCTTGGCGTCGCTCGGCTCGAAGAGGTCCTTGAACCCGAGTGACAGGCTGTCGGCCCAGCCGCGGGTGAACGAGACGATGCCGTTCATCGGGTTGGCCTCGCCGACCACGAAGATCACGTGCAGCACGAGCAGCGCGGCGAAGATGAGGCCGAGCCACCGCACGATGCTCGCGACGATCGACGCGGTCCGCTCGCGGGCCTTGCGCCAGTCGACCTCGACTCGCGGCTTCGCCTGGCTCTCGTCGGCCGACTCAGCGTGTTCACCCATGCACGGCAGTCTGGCACGTCACTACCCCATTCGCTACCCGCTGGTAACACGGATGGCGGCCTCCTCGTAACAGTTGTATTGCGACCGGCCCTCCCGTTCGGCGCGTCCCGTGGGTTATGGTGACGTCGTGGCGCGTGCTCTCCTGCTTCGGTGCCGCGACGGGGCCTGACCGGACCGGCTCCCTGTCGCGGGGCTTCGTTGTGCCGCCGGTCGACCGGACCGACCTTTCAGGAGAAGCACCTCTCATGAGCACGCCCGACCCTCGTATCACCAGCAGCCGCGTACGCAAGCCTTCCCGGCCGGCGCCCGCCGATCAGGCCGTCTGGAACACCCAGCGCGGGACGTCGATGCCCGTCCATCGCTACCGTCCGTGGTACCGCCTGGTCGAGGACATCGACCTGCCGGACCGCACCTGGCCGGACAAGCGCATCGAACGCGCGCCGCTGTGGTGCGCCGTCGACCTGCGTGACGGCAACCAGGCCCTGATCGACCCGATGTCGCCCGCGCGCAAGCGCAAGTTCTTCGACCTGCTCGTCCGCATGGGCTACAAGGAGATCGAGGTCGGTTTCCCGGCGGCCTCGCAAACCGACTTCGACTTCGTCCGCGAGATCATCGAAGAGGGCGCGATCCCGGACGACGTGCACATCCAGGTGCTGACCCAGTGCCGTCCCGAGCTGATCGAGCGCACCTTCCAGGCACTGGAGGGCGCGCCGCGCGCGATCGTGCACATCTACAACTCGACGTCGATCCTGCAGCGTCGCGTCGTGTTCCGCGAGGAGCGCGAGGGCATCAAGAAGATCGCGACGCAGGCCGCCGACCTGGTGGTCGAGTACGCGCAGAAGTACTCCGACACCGACTTCCGCTTCCAGTACTCGCCGGAGTCCTACACCGGCACCGAGCTGTCGTACGCGGCCGAGGTGTGCAACGCGGTCACCGAGATCTGGCAGCCCACGCCGGAGAAGCCGGTGATCCTGAACCTGCCGGCGACCGTCGAGATGGCCACCCCGAACGTCTACGCCGACTCGATCGAGTGGATGAGCCGGAACCTGGAGCGCCGCGACAGCGTGATCCTGTCGCTGCACCCGCACAACGACCGCGGCACCGGCATCGCCGCCGCCGAACTGGGGTACCAGGCCGGGGCGGACCGGATCGAGGGCTGCCTGTTCGGCAACGGCGAGCGCACCGGCAACGTCGACCTGGTCGCGCTGGGCATGAACCTGTACAGCCAGGGCATCGACCCGCAGATCGACTTCTCCGACATGGACGAGATCAAGCGGACGGTCGAGTACTGCAACCAGCTGCCGGTGCACGAGCGCAGCCCGTGGGGCGGCGACCTGGTGTTCACCGCGTTCTCCGGCTCGCACCAGGACGCGATCAACAAGGGCCTCGACGCGTTGAAGGACGCCGCGGACAAGCAGGGCGTCCCGATCGACGAGTACCCGTGGGAGGTCCCGTACCTGCCGATCGACCCGAAGGACGTCGGCCGCACGTACGAGGCCGTGATCCGGGTGAACTCGCAGTCCGGCAAGGGCGGCGTCGCCTACATCATGAAGTCCGAGCACCAGCTGGATCTGCCGCGGCGACTGCAGATCGAGTTCTCGAAGATCATCCAGCGGCACACCGACTCCGAGGGCGGCGAGGTCGACCCGACGACGATGTGGAACGCGTTCTCGGCCGAGTACCTGGAGCCGCGGACGCCGCTGGAGCTGGTCTCGCAGCGGGTCACCGACAACGGCGGCGGTGAGTACTCCCTCGTCGCGAAGGTTCGGGTCGAAGGTGACGAGCACGAGATCTCCGGTACCGGGAACGGGCCGATCGCGGCGTTCTTCGACGCACTGTCCACTGTGGGCTTCGACCTGCGGCTGATGGACTACAGCGAGCACACGCTCTCGCCGGGCGACGACGCGCGAGCGGCGTCGTACATCGAATGCGCCATCTCCGACCGCGTGTTCTGGGGCGTCGGCGTGGACCCGTCGATCGTGACGGCGTCGCTGCGCGCGGTCGTCTCGGCCGTGAACCGCGCCAACCGGTAACTCTGCGACGGTCCGTGGGGGCCTCCTTGAGGGACTTGTGCTCCCTCGGGGAGGCCCCCACGGACTTTTGCGGTTGGGTAGGGGCATGAAGGCGGAGAGGCTGGTGGCGCTGCTGTTCACGTTGCAGCGCAGGCGGAGCGCGACGGCGGCGGAGCTGGCGGAGGAACTCGGCGTCTCCGAGCGCACCATGCACCGTGACCTCGCCGCGCTGCGCGACGCCGGGGTTCCACTGTGGACGGAGCCGGGGCGGCACGGCGGCTTCCGGCTCGTCGACGGCTGGCGGGCCCGGCTGGACGGGCTCACCGCACGGGAGGCCGTCGCGCTGTTCGCACTCGGCGTTCCGGAGGCGCTGGCCGGGCTCGGGCTGGGCACCGCGGTGTCGGCCGCGCACGCGAAGGTGTCCGCGAGTATGCCGGGGGAACTGCGTGAGCAGGCCGAACGCGTCGCAGGCCGGTTCCATCTCGACGCGCCAGGCTGGTTCCGTGCGGAAGACGACGCGGCCGAGCTCGCCACGATCGCCCGCGCGGTGTGGGCGCAGCATCGGCTCGACGTGCGGTATCGGCGTCGGGACAAACTCGCCGAGCGCGTGCTGGAACCGCTCGGGCTCGTGTTGAAGGCGGGCACCTGGTACCTCGTCGCGCGTGTCCCCGCCGATGACGCCCTGCGCACCTACCGCGTCTCCCGGATGACGTCGGTCACCGACATCGAGGAACGCTTCGAGCGCCCGGCGGCCTTCGATCTGGCCGGGTGGTGGCGCGAGTCCTCGGCGAAGTTCGAGGTGGTCGCGCGGCCGGTCCGGGTTCGGGTCCGGCTGAACCGCGACGCCGTGCACGGGCTGCGCCGGGTGTTCCGCGCCGAGTACGTCGCCGAAACCGTCGTCTCGCTCGGCGAACCCGGCGAAGACGGCTGGGCCGAGGCCGAACTCGCGCTGGAAAGCCGCGAAATCGCGCTCGGCCAGCTCACAGCGCTCGGCCCCGGCGTCGAAATCCTGGAACCGCGGGAATTGCGGGCCGCGCTCGCGGACATCGGTGCCGCGATCGCGGCCCGCAACTCCGACTGTGTCGCTTATAAACAAATA
>NZ_JBHYJW010000114.1:0-10844 GCF_042741125.1 Amycolatopsis sp. NPDC058986
CAGCACGAACAGCACGTCCGCGACACCACAACCTGACCATTACCCCACCCCGTCAACCCCACCCCACCAGCACAAACCAGGATGAAAAATCCCCAATGTGGCGTTCGCTGCGTCCAACGCACCCAATGCCACATTGGGGGGCTCGGCCGCGCTACGTCAGGTGCTCAAGGACGACGTTCGCGACGCCGAGCATGCCGCTGCGGAACGGGTGGTAGGACAGCGCGGCGAACAGCTGCGTGTACTGGCCGTTGATCCACGCCGCACCGCCCCGCGCGCACGCGTCGTGGCCGAGCGACGGGCCGTAGGTGTCGACGTAGACCGCCTTGCCGTCGGCAGCGACCGCCTTCGCGAGCGCGGTGTTCAGGGCCTGTTCGACGCTGTCGAGCCACCGGTAGTCACCGTCGGCGAAGGGCAGTATCGCCGGGCAGGTCCCGCTGGGCGGTGCGATGCGCGGGTACCCGACCACGAGCACCTTCGCGTGCGGCGAGCGCTGGTGGATGCCCTTGAGCACGGTGACGACGTCCTGGCCGGTCCGTGCGACGGCGGCCTTCATCGTGTCGGCGCCGCCGGGGGAGAACCGCCGCTGGCACGGGTTCCCGTGCGGATCGGTGGCCCGCAGCCCGGGGCAGGTGCCGATGAGAGTGCCGAACACGTCGGAGTCGTTGCCGCCGATGCCGAGGGTGACCAGATCCGTGCTCTCCCGCAGCGCGGAGAACTGCGGCGGGTTCACCCCGCCGAACTGGACCGCCTGCGGCGTCACCATGTGCGTGGTCTTGGCGCCGCCGCAGCTGACGTCGGTGAAGCGGTCCGGGTGCAGCGCCCTGGCCACGAAGGACGGATAGTTGTTCGTCGATCTCCCGCAGCCGAGCGGATCCCAGCGTTGCGCGGGAATCAGCGGGCCGGACGTGTACGAGTCGCCGAGCGCGACGTAATGGTGAACACCGGCTTCCCGGGGAGTGGCGGAAACGGCGGCGGCCGACGTCGTGAGGAGCACGGCTGAAGCGGCGGCGGTGAGCAGAATCCGAGCGATGCGCATCATGATTCACGTCTAATCAGCGCCGATCCCGCTGCCTGCCGCCAATCGGGTGGTCGAGGCCAGGGTTCACCCGGCCGTGGTGTCAGATCGGGTGAACCCCACCCGGTTCACGGTAGGTGAGCAGATAACGCCAGAACAGCAGCGTCCGGACCGTGCTCCCGGGCAACAGCCGGGCCGACTCGCGCCGGATTTTCGTCATCGACGGCGTCTCGTCCCTGATCGGCGGCTTCGGCACGAAATCGGTGCCGCCGTTGAGCCGCTCACCGGCGGCCACGACGAGCCGGGCGAGCACGTTGACCGGCGCGGCCGTCACCCACATCCCCCAGTCCACCGCCGCACTCGGACTGCCCAGCCCCAGTACGGCCAGGACGCCGCCGGGCGCCAGCGCGCGGCGCAGCGCGGTCACCGTCTCGAACGGGACGTGATGCAGCGACGCAAGGCACGAGATGAAGTCGTAGTGCCCCTCCGGCAGCGATTCGGTGGTGACGTCCGCGTGCCGGTAGGCGATCTTGCCGGGACCCGGCGAGCCCAGCGCCTCGGCCTTCTCGATCATCGGCCCCGAGGTGTCCAGCGCGTCCACGGTCATCCCCGCCGCGGCTAGCCGCCGCGCGAACCGGCCGGTCCCGCAGCCGACGTCGAGTGCGGTACCCGGACCGGGCGGCAGCAGGCCGAGCAGCAACGGGTGGTAGTGGTCGTTGTGGTTGAACGGCATGCGTCGAGAGTGCCAGGACGGCCGCACGTAGACTCGTCTGGACAGGTGACACAGGGTCTAGGGAGTTGTCAGTGCCGCGAGAGGCGGACGAACCGTTCGAGGAGTCTTCAGAGTCCGCGCAGCGTGAGCCTCGCAGGCCGGAGCTGGCCGATCCGGACAGCTTCGCCGGGGTCGACGAGCTGGGCGCGCGGGCACACGAGGGCACCGACGATCACGATCCCGAGCTGGACGGCCCCGACGAGGCGTTCGCCGCGGGCGGTGGTTCGCGCGCGGGCATCGGCGGCGTCGGGCAGCTCGGCGACAACCTCGCGCTCGGCCCGGTGCCCGACCTCACGCACACCGGCGACGAGCCGCCGCACGAGCTCGACGACGAGGGCGAGCAGGCCGAACACGGCGATCCGGATGGTCCGCAGGCACGTCGCGAGCTGTTGGCCGTCGAGGCCGAGCTGAACCAGCGCTGGCCGGAGACTAAGCTCGAGCCCTCGCTCGCCCGCATCTCCGCGCTGATGACGCTGCTCGGCGAGCCGAACAAGGGCTACCCGGTGCTGCACGTGGCCGGGACCAACGGCAAGGGCTCGGTGAGCCGCATGATCGACGCGCTGCTGACCAGGATGGGCCTGCGCGTCGGCCGCTACACCAGCCCGCACCTGCAGCTGGTCACCGAGCGGATCGCGCTCGACGGGCGCCCGATCCCGGCCGCGAAGTACGTCGACCTCTTCCGCGACGTCGCGCCCTATGTGTCCATGGTGGACGGTGCCGATCCGGACGGCGTCGCGATGAGCAAGTTCGAGATCCTCACCGGGATGGCGTTCGCCGCCTTCGCCGACGCGCCGGTCGAGGCCGCGGTGATCGAGGCAGGCATGGGCGGCGCGTGGGACGCCACCAACGTCGCCGACGCCGACGTCGCGGTGCTCACCCCGATCGGCCTCGACCACGTCGAATACCTCGGCCCCGAGCCGGTTTCGGCGGCGAAGGAGAAGGCCGGGATCATCAAGCCCGGCTCGGTCGCGGTCATCGGCGAGCAGTCCGAGGACGTGCTCAAGGTCCTGCTGGAGCGCGCCATTGAGGTGGACGCCGCGGTGGCGCGCGCGGGCAGCGAGTTCGGGGTGCTCGAACGCGAGGTCGCGGTCGGCGGCCAGCTGCTGAAGCTGCAGGGCCTCGGCGGCGTCTACGACGAGATCTTCCTTCCGCTGCACGGGGAACACCAGGCCGCGAACGCCGCGCTCGCGCTGGCCGCCGTCGAGGCGTTCTTCGGCGCGGGCAAGGACAAGCAGCTCGTGCTCGAAGCCGTGCGCGAAGCGTTCGCCGAGGTCGAGAACCCCGGACGGCTGGAGCGTGTCCGCGCGGCCCCGACCGTGCTGCTCGACGCCGCGCACAATCCGATGGGCGCCCGTGCGCTCGCCACCGCCGTGTCGGGGGAGTTCGCGTTCCGCAGGCTCGCCGCCGTGGTCGCGGTGATGGCGGAGAAGGACGCGCGGGGCATCCTCGACGCGCTCGAACCCGTGGTGTCCGACGTCGTGGTCACCCGGAACTCGTCGCCGCGGTCGATGCCGCTGGAGGAGCTGAACGAGCTGGCGATCTCGATCTTCGGCGAGGAGCGGGTCGTGGCCGAACCGAGCCTGGAGACGGCGATCGAGACCGCGATCGGCCTCGTGGAGCAGAGTGACGACCCGGAGGAACCCCTCGCCGGTGGCGGAGTGCTGGTCACCGGGTCGGTCGTCACCGCGGGCGAGGCACGCACGCTGTTCGGGAAGGAGCCCGCATGAGCGAGGAGAACGCCGCGGGGAGCGTCCCGAAACCCGCGAAGGACCCGATGAAGAGCTTCCGCGGGGTCATGGCGGGTTCGCTGATCATGGAGGCCATCACGGTCGCGCTCGCGATCCCGGTCGTCGCGAAGCTCGGTGGCGGCGTCGGCACCGGCACCGGCTGGGCGGTGATCGTCATCGCGGTCGCGCTGCTGCTGTGCTGTGGTGTGCTCAAGCGCCCGTGGGCCGTCCCAGTGGTGCTGGTGCTGCAGGTGGTGCTGATCGCGATGGCGTTCCTGCTCCCCGCGGTCGCGATCCTCGGCGTGATCTTCCTCGCCTTCTGGCTGTGGGTGCTGTGGCTGCGCCGCGACGTCGCGCGCCGGATGGCCGCGGGCACCCTGCCCAGCCAGCAGCAGCCGCAGTCCTGACGGACCGTCTGGTCCACAATGGACTGTCAGGTCGCGCTGCGCATGGTGGCGTGCAGGCTGCCCAGCAGCGCCAGCGCACGGGCACTGGGCGTCGCCGGTTCCGCGTGGTAGACGACCAGCTGCTGGCCGGGTGCGTCGCGCACGTCGAAGGCCTGGTAGGTCAGGGTCAGCGGGCCGACGTCGGGATGGACCAGCTGCTTGGGTTCGAGGGTCTTGCCGCGCACCTGATGGGAGTCCCACAGGGCGCGGAACTCCTCGCTGCCGTCGCCGAGTTCGGCCACCAGGCGCAGCAGGGCGGGGTCCGCTGGGTCGAATCCCGTGGCCAGCCGCAGGTTCGCCACGGTGGCCTGCGCCGTCCGGTTCCACTGCGCGTAGAAATGCCGTCCGGCGGGATCGAGGAACGTCATGCGGGCGAGGTTGTCCGTCACGCGGAACGGCGAGAACAACGCGTCGGCCAGCGCGTTGGTGGCCAGCACGTCCAGCGTGCGGTCGAGGACGAACGCCGGGGTTTCGCGGTAGCCGTCCATCAGCCCGCGTAACTGCGGGCTCACGGTCCGCCGCACGGGTTCCGGACCGGTGCCCGGCACCGTCCCCGCCAGCCGGTGCAGGTGCTCGCGGGCGTCCGGGCCGAGATCGAGTGCCCGGCACAGCGCGTCGAGCACCTGCGGCGAGGGATGGGTTTCGCGGCCCTGTTCGAGGCGCGTGTAGTAGTCGGCGTTGACCCCGGCGAGCACGGCGACCTCCTCCCGCCGCAGCCCCGGCACCTTCCGCCGCCCGGAGTAGGGCAGGCCTGCCTCCTCCGGGGATCGCCGCGCGCGGTGCGCGCGCAGGAACTCACCCAGTGCTCCGCCGCTCATGCGCTCGACTCGCTCATGACTCCAGGCTAGGCCGGACCAACGGGCTTTGCCTGGGTCTGCCGGACCCAGGCAAAGCGTGCCCTCCCACCGGCCGTCGCCGCGTCCCAGACTCGGTGGCGGGACAACCGCGAAGGAGACATGACAATGGCAGGCGAACTGGACGGCAAGGTCGCGCTCGTCACCGGTGCGGCGCGCGGCGTCGGTGCGGCGACCGTCGCCTGGCTGCACGCCAGGGGCGCGCAGGTGGTCGCCACCGACATCCGGCCGAGCGTCCACGAGTGGACGGCCGGGCTCGACGGCGTGACGGCACTGGCCGGTGACGTGGCGGACGAGGAGACGGCGGTACGGTCCGTGGCCACCGCGGTGGAGCGGTTCGGCGGTCTCGACATCCTGGTCAGCAATGCGGGCCGGTCGGTGAACAAGCCGGTCACCGAAACCACGGCGGACGACTGGGACACCTTGCTGGCCGTCAACGCCCGTGCGGCGTTCCTGCACTCCCGGGAAGCCTTCCGGGTCATGCGGGAGCGCGGCGGCGGGGCGATCGTCACCGTGGGCTCGTTCGCCTGCAGCGTCGGCTTCACCGGGGGCTCGGCCTACAGCGCGTCCAAGGGAGCGCTGGCCCAGCTGACCAAGGTGCTCGCGCTGGAAGGCGGTCCGCACGGGATCCGCGCCAACGTCGTGGCGCCCGGCGTCATCGAGACCGACCTGCTCGACAGCTTTCGCCCCGACAGCAGGGAATACCTGCGCTCGTTCGGCGAAGCACACCCGCTGAAACGGGTCGCGAGCCCCGAGGAGATCGCCGAAGTGATCGGCTTCCTCGCCTCCCCGCGCGCCGGCTTCGTCACCGGTGCCGTCGTCGCGGCCGACGGCGGCTACACGGCCGCCTGAGCACGCTCAAGTTCACGGAGAAGAGGAAAGAACCATGACAGGAAGACTGACCGGCAAGGTCGCACTGATCACCGGGGCGACCGGTGGCATCGGTCAGGCCACCGCGGAGCTGTTCGCTCGTGAAGGGGCCCAGCTCGTTGTCACCGACATCGCCGGTGACGACGTGGAAGCCCTCGCGGCACGGCTGGCAGGCGGCGGCGCCGAAGTCCTCGCCGCACCGCTCGATGTCTCGTCGTCCCAGCGCTGGAATGCGGTCATCGACCTGGTGCGACGGCGTTTCGGCAGGCTGGACATCCTGGTCAACGTCGCCGGGATCGTGGACTGGCCCGGCATCGAGGAGACCGGCCAGGAGGCGTGGGACCGGGTCATCGCGGTCAACCAGACCGGCACCTGGCTGGGCATGAAGGCCGCGATGCCGATGCTGCGCGCGTCCGGCGGCGCCTCGGTGATCAACACGTCGTCGGTCCTGGGGCTCGTCGGCAGCGGGGCGGCGGCCGCGTACCAGGCGTCCAAGGGCGCGGTGCGCCTGCTGACCAAGACCGCCGCGGTGGAGTACGCCACCCGGGGTGTCCGGGTCAATTCGGTGCACCCCGGGGTCATCGCGACCCCGATGATCCAGGACCTGCTCGACGAGCAGGGGGACCGGCAGCCGGACATCGCGCGCACCCCGATGCGCCGTGCGGGCAGGGCGGCCGAGGTCGCGCCGGTGATGCTGTTCCTGGCGAGTGACGAATCCTCGTTCGTCACCGGCGCGGAGTTCGTGGTCGACGGCGGGCTCACGGCGTACTGACGTCCGCCGCACCTAACGCAGGATGACGGTCCGCAGCGCGGGGGAACCCAGGATGTCGGCCGCGCAGAAGCGGTCCCGCACCCACTGTCCCTTCGAGAACAGCTTGGTCTGGTCCGAGAAATACGGCGAGGTCGGATCCTGGGACTGTGAGTAGGTCAGCAGCGTCGAGGCGTCCGGGCACGGCTCCGGCCCGAACCCGACGACCTGGATGAAGCTCGACCCGTGCACGACCTCGGCGTTGCCCGCCGCCCCCTGCCACACCGGCGTGAGCACATTGAGCACGCCCACCGTCCCCGGCGCGCCGTGGAGCGGGATGCGCTCGCCGTCGCGCGTGACGCCCTGGTGCTCGCCCAGCGGCGCGTCCGCCGGGATGCCCGCGGCACGCAGCTCGGCCACCGCGTCGCCGAACGCCTGCTGGACCGCGGCACTGGCGGTGTCCAGGGTGTTCGGGGTGGTGAGCGGGTGCGCCGGGTCGAACGGGACCCGCCACGGCGACCCGGCCGGGCCGCCCAGCCGCTGCGCGAATCGCTGGAACAGCAGGGAACCACGGGAGTCCAGCGTGTAATGGTGGTCCCAGTTCGCGAGCGCCGCGCAGGCCGGGCCGACCGGCACCGGGCCCTGCGAGGACGGCGCCTGCCCGCCGGGGAAGGCCGCGCACATCTTCGCGGTGTCCGCGGCGGCTAGCTCGGCGGTGCGGCTGCGGTCGGCGAACAGCGTCGCCCGCATCGACTCGGTGGTGAAACCGCCGTGTGCCAAGGTTTCCTCGGTGGTGATCAGCGCCTCTCGCGTCCGATCGGACCGCTGGGTGCCGAGGTCACCGACAATGCGCGGGTAGCCGGTGATCGGGGCGTGCGCGTTGGCGAGCCAGGCGCTGTCGTTGGTGTTGAGCGCGTAGTCGCGGCGCTGCAACTGCGGCAGCCGGGACGGGGCGAACAGGCCGGGCTCGATGGCGCCGGGGTCGGATCCCCAGCCGCACGAGGATCGTGAACCGTCCAGAATGGACACTCCGGAGGCGGGGAACAACAGGCGTCCCAGCGGGGTCCCGCAGTCGGCGGCCTGCTGGTCGGTGACATGCGGCACGACCTGGATGTCCGCGTACAGCGCGTTGCCCGCGCGGTCGGTCGCGACGGTGTTGACCCACGGGACGCCCTGGGTGCGCGAAAGCGCGTCGACGATGGCGCCGGTGCTGCGGGCCTGGTCGAGCTCGAACCACGTGTTCAGCGCGCGCAGGTTGGTGGCGTTGGCGTCGCGCAGCGCGTACACCGACTTGGCCGTCCACGGCAGCGAAGTGCCGCCGACCGAGGTGATGACCGGGCCGTAGCGTGTGCCGTGGATCGTGCGCTCCACCTGGTGGCGGGTGCCGTCCGCCTCCCGGACCTCGACGCGCACCGTCCGCGCCGACATCTTCTCCGCCTTGCCGTCCACGACGTAACTCGTCGGATCGCCGGGCGTCAGCGGGAGCTCGAAGAGGCCGAACGTGATCGGTGTCGCGACCGTGTGCGTCCACGCGGCGTCGGCGGTGTGCCCGATCTGGATCAGCGGGATCCCGAGCATGCTCCCGCCAGAGACGTCGAAACGGCCCGGGATCGTCAGCTGTGCCTGCCAGAACCGGCGCCCGCCCTGCCACGGATAGTGCGGATTCCCCAGCAGCACGCTCGATCCGGACGCGGTGCCGTCCTTGCCGACGGCGATCCCGTTGCTGCCGAGCTCGCCACTGCCCAGCGCCGTCCGGACCGCGGCGGCGATCCGCGGCGCGGCGTCCGGCGCCGGCGCGGCGGGAGCCGCCGCGGCCGACGGCTGTTCGGCGTTCACCGTCCCGCTTACCAGCGCGCCGCCACCCGCGATCGTCGTGATGGCGTAGAGGTGGCGGTAGACGTCGAGTTCGGTGATCGGGCGCAGCCACGGGGCGTCGTGGCAGGCCGGGTCGGTGATCCCGGCCCGGCCGGTTTTCGCCAGGTAGGCGTTGAAACCGTGGGCGTAGCCGGCGATGATCTCGCGCACCTCGGGGCGCGGGCCCTGCGGCGCGGGCGCCCCGGCGAGCCGTTCCACCACCCCGGAGTCGTTGATCGCCTGGAAATGGAGATCGCTTTCCAGGTTCGTCCGCGCACTGCTCAGCGCGGCGTCGCCCGAGCCGCCCGGCCCGAGGAACGCCGAGCGCCGCGCCTCGACGGTCAGATAGGTGTTCGCCAGTTCGCAGATGTTGTCCCGCGCGGCGGCGAAACCATAGCCGTAGCCGAGCCCGTCGAAGTCCTTCGCGAGGATGTGCGGTATGCCGTGCTCGGTGTAGCGGATCACCGCGTGCCCGGTCTCCGCCGCCGTGGCGGCCGGGGTGAGCAGCGCGGACGCCGACAGTAAGACGGTCAGGAACGCCAGTAAGCGGCGCATGGTCACTCCCGTGTCGTGGAATTTCGTGATCAAGCTAGCCAGGCGCCGCGCGACGGGACAATGGGCGAACGGACCACACCGGTGTCCGTTCATCACCGGGACATGCGCAGTTGGCCCGCCCGCCCGGAACGCGGGATAGAAACCGCGCATGACCGAACTGTCCCCACCCTCCCGCCGTGTCCTGTTCAAGGCCGGGCTCACCGGCGCGGGCGCGCTCGCCGCCGGCCTGCTCCTGCCCGGCGTCGCGGGCGCCGCGCCCGCGCTCGTCCGCCGCGACCGCCCGATCCTCACCCACGGCGTCCAGTCCGGCGACGTCACCACCGGCTCCGGCATCGTCTGGTCGCGGGCGGACCGCCCGTCTCGGCTGATCGTCGAGATCGCGCGGGACGAGTCGTTCCGGCACACGCGCCGCGTCGTCGGCCCGGTGGTCTCGCCCGATACCGGCGGCACCGGCAAGGTGCGCGTCGCGGGGCTGCCGCCGGGTACCGAGATCCACTACCGCGTCACCGCGGAGGCGCTCGACGGCCGGACGTGCAGCGAGCCGCTGACCGGCCGGTTCGCCACCGCGCCGGTCGGGCGCCGGGACACCCGGATCGTCTGGAGCGGCGACGTTGTCGGCCAGAACTGGGGGATCGACACCTCGCGGGGCGGTATGAGGATCTTCGCCGCGATGGCCGACCGGCGGCCGGATCTCTTCCTGCACAGCGGCGACACGGTGTACGCCGACGGGCCGCTGACCGAGACCGTGACGCTGCCCGGCGGTCGCACCTGGCGCAACGTCATGACGCCCGAGAAGGCGAAGGTGGCCGAGACGCTCGACGAGTATCGCGGCCAGCACGCCTACAACCGGCTCGACGAGCACTTTCGCCGGTTCGCCGCCGAGGTGCCCGTCTATGCCCAGTGGGACGATCACGAGGTCGTCAACAACTGGTACCCGGGCGAGATTCTCAACGACCGCCCCGAATACACCGAAAAGCGCGTCGACGTCCTGGCGCCCCGCGCGTTCCAGGCGTTCCACGAATGGCATCCGATCGACGCGCGCCAGGCCGTCGACGGGCGGGTGTACCGCAACTTCCGGTACGGCAGCCGCGCCGAGATCTTCGTGCTCGACATGCGGACCTACCGCGACGCGAACACCTCGGACCAGACGAAACCCGGTCACATCCTCGGTGACAAGCAGGCACGCTGGCTCGTCGACGCGCTCGGCCGCAGTACCGCGACGTGGAAGCTCGTCCAAGCGGACATGCCGATCGGGCTGGTCGTGCCCGACAGCCCCGGCGGGATCGAGGCGGTGGCGAACGGCCTGCCCGGCGCGCCCGGCGGACGCGAGACGGAACTGCACTGGGTGCTGCGCGAAATCGCGCGCCGCCGCGTCCGCAACGTCGTGTGGCTGACCGCGGACGTGCACTACACCGCGGCCCACCACTACTCGCCGGACCGCGCGGCGGTCGGGGACTTCGAGCCGTTCTGGGAGTTCGTCTCCGGGCCGCTCAACGCGGGCGCGTTCGGGCCGAACAAGCTCGACCCGACGTTCGGCCCGGAGGCGGTGTTCGTGCACGCCCCGCTCGCGGCGAACACCTCACCCGCCGACGGCTACCAGCACTTCGGCGAGCTGAACATCGACGGCGCTTCGGGCGCTTTGACCGTCGACCTGCGCGACGCCACTGGCACGTCCCTCTGGTCGAAAACCCTGCAACCCCAACGACACTGACGCTCCGGATCACGGGGGCCAGGCTTGGGCGCCAGCGGTGGGAATGAGCGCTGCGGCGATGTCGCGAACGTTCCGTTCGGGACGTTCACCGTCCGCGCCGCGTCGTTCGGGACATGACGGGCCGCGCCGCACCGAAGGCGTCCCTCAGCGCGCTTCGCGGCCCAGAAGGACCGCCGGACATGCCGTGAAGGCCTCTTTACCGGCGTTCAACGCCGGTAAAGAGGCCTTCACGGACCACGGCGAAACCCCGGGATCAATTTTAGGGTGAAGGGGCCGGTCTAGCCAGGTGGTT
>NZ_JBHYJW010000115.1:0-10009 GCF_042741125.1 Amycolatopsis sp. NPDC058986
GACGGGGACTTTCCTCGCATCGCATGCGAGGAAAGTCCCCTTCAGCTCACGTCAGGCGAACTCGTGCCGAACGATGGTCTGCTCACGGCCAGGGCCGACGCCGATCGCCGAGACCCGCGCGCCGGACAGCTCCTCGATCCGCTCGACGTACGCGCGCGCGTTCGCGGGCAGCTCCTCGAACGTCCGGCAGCCCGAGATGTCCTCGAACCAGCCCGGCAGCTCTTCGTAGATCGGGATCGCGTGGTGCACGTCGGTCTGCGTCATCGGCATATCCTGCGTGCGGAAGCCGTCGACCTCGTAGCCGACGCACACCGGGACCTTCTCCAGCCCGGACAGCACGTCGAGCTTGGTGAGGAAGTAGTCGGTGATGCCGTTGACGCGCACCGCGTACCGCGCGATGACCGCGTCGAACCAGCCGGTGCGCCGCGAACGTCCCGTGGTGACACCGAATTCGCCGCCCTGCTTGCGCAGGAACTCGCCGGACTCGTCGTTCAGCTCGGTCGGGAACGGCCCAGAGCCCACACGAGTGGTGTACGCCTTGAGGATGCCGAGCACCGTGGTGATCCGGCCCGGCCCGATGCCCGACCCGGCGCTGGCGCCGCCCGAGGTCGGGTTCGACGACGTCACGAACGGGTAAGTGCCGTGGTCGACGTCGAGCAGCGTGCCCTGCGAACCCTCCAGCAGCACGGTTTCGCCGCGTTCGAGGGCCTGGTTGAGCTGCAGGCGCGTGTCCGCGATGCGGTGCGCGAACCGCTCGCCCGCGGACAGCACCTCGTCGGCGACCTGGTTCGCGTCGAGCGCTTTCCGGTTGTAGACCTTGACCAGCACCTGGTTCTTGAACTCCAGTGCGGCCTCGACCTTCTGCCGGAAGATCTTCTCGTCCAGCAGGTCCTGCGCGCGGACGCCGACGCGGGCGATCTTGTCCTGGTAGCACGGCCCGATCCCACGGCCGGTGGTGCCGATCTTGCGGCTACCCAGGTAACGCTCGGTGACCTTATCGATCGCCACGTGGTACGGCATGATCAAATGCGCGTCGGCGGAGATCAGCAGCCTGCTGGTGTCGACGTCGCGGGCCTCGAGGCCGGCGAGTTCGTCCAGCAGCACGCCGGGGTCGACGACGACACCGTTGCCGATGACGTTGGTGACGCCGGGCGTGAGGATGCCGGACGGGATGAGGTGCAGGGCGAAGTTCTCGCCGTTCGGCAGGACGACGGTGTGGCCGGCGTTGTTCCCGCCCTGATAGCGGACGACCCACTGAACGCGGTCGCCGAGCAGGTCGGTGGCCTTGCCCTTGCCTTCATCTCCCCATTGGGCACCGATGAGCACGATGGCCGGCATGTGACACTCCAGGTGTTCGACGACAAAGCTGAAAAAGGGCGCTGGTGAATGCCGGTGCATGAGCGTAACGGAGGACCTGCGGGTGCGCGGAATCGTGGTGGCCTGTGGCGAGGACTCGCCCGGTTTCGAGGACATCGACGACGTCACGTCGATCCGCGTGCCCAGCCGTCCCGGCAAGGCGGAAATCGACCCCTTGCTGGGCGAACACGATCATCTCGTGGTCTCGGGGACGGACGCCGACCTCGCCGCGGTGGTGCTGCGGCTGTTGCGAAAGGAACAGCTCGCGGGCGTGTCGGTCGGTTTCGTGCCCGCCTCGCCGGATTCCGCCGTCGCCTCCCTGTGGGGCCTGCCCGCGCAACCGGTACGGGCGCTCGCGCTGGCGTTGCGCGGCGAGGTCGACCCGGTTCCGCTGATCCGTGACGACGCCGGCGGCGTGCTTGTCGGCCGGGGCGTGCTCGGGATGGTGCGCGGGGTGGCCTACTGCGACGAGCAGGTCGCGCTGCGCGGGGCGGCGCGCTCGGTTGTCGTCGAACCGGACGCCGAAGGCCCCGGCCTGCGGGTCCGGGTCACCAAGGGCACGTTCTTCAAGCGCCCGACGACGTTGTACTCGCGGGCGTTCCAGATCGGCTGCATCCCGACGCGGCCGACATCCGACGGCGTCGCGTACCCGCGCGCCATGAACCGGTGGACCTGGTACCGGCACACCCAGGATCTGCGCCTGGTGCGCGGCACGATCTGAAAATCACCCCGGCTCGTTTGTAGCTCATGCGTGCTATTTTATGTAGCATGAATGTGCTATAAACGACTTCAACGCAGGGGGATTCATGACCGACGCACTGATTTTCGCCGCGATCCTGCTGGTCGTGGTGTTCTCGACCCAGATCGGCCGCCGCAGGCACACCGTGTTCCTCGCGGTGGCGCCCTTCATCTCCTCGGCGGTGATCGGCGTGCTGGCACTGGGCACTGGGCAGCACCACTACGAACCCGCGGACGCTGCCTTCGCCGCGATCGGAGTCCTACTGGGCTTGCTCGTCGGGCTCGCCTTGAACGGGACCATGGTCGTCTGGCGCGATCCGGACAGTGCCAAGCTCTACACCCGCGCGGGCCTCGCCTACCTGGCGATCTGGCTCGTCGTACTGGTCGGCCGGATCGTGTTCATCTACGCACTGGAGAACTCGCCGTCGTTCGCCGCGCAGTTCGGCCGTCTGCTGGTTTCGACACATACGAGCCCGGACGGCGTCGCGGCGTTCTTCCTGCTCATGGCGTTGGCCATGGTCATTTCCCGCGAGGTCGGCGTACTGCTGCGCAGCCGTCGGCTGGAGCGCGTCGCCGCGTAGTGGTTTCACAACCAGCCGACAACATGTCACCCGATGGTGTTGCGTACGCCACTTTCGTGAGTCAAAGTTACCAGGTTGCCGCACCCGACACTGAGGGGGAAAAGTGCCAACCGCGCGTACTCTTCGTCGATCTCTGACCGTCCTGGCCACCGCCGTGGTCCTCACCGGGACACTCACCAGCGTCGCCGACGCGACCCCGCCCGGGATTCCGTCCGGCGCGACCGCGAAGTCCGAGCTGGCGACGCTGAAGGTGGCGCCCGACGGGTCCATGACCGGCTACAGCCGGGACAAGTTCCCGCACTGGATCGACCAGGGCAACAACTGCAACACGCGCGAGGTCGTGCTCAAGCGGGACGGCACGAACGTCAAGACCGGCAGCGACTGCTACCCGACGTCGGGCAGCTGGGCCTCGCCGTACGACGGCAAGACCTGGACCAGTCCGTCCAATGTGGACATCGATCACGTGGTACCGCTCGCCAACGCGTGGCGCACCGGAGCTGCCACGTGGACGACGGCGCAGCGGCAGGCGTACGCGAACGACCTGACCGACCCGCAGCTGATCGCCGTCACCGACTACGTCAACCAGGAAAAGGGCGACAAGTCGCCGGACGCCTGGAAGCCGCCGCTCACCGGATACTGGTGCACCTACGCGAGCATGTGGGTCGCGGTGAAGTACAAGTTCAAGCTCACCGTGAACTCGGCCGAGAAGTCCGCCCTCACCGACATGCTCAACCGCTGCTGACCCGAGGTGGCCCGAGCGCCCCAATGAGGTTTTCTCGCTAAGGGTGCCGGGCCGTGTGCGTTGCCGGAGGTGCTGTAGGACGCCTGGGGTGCGACAAGGGCGTCCCTGGGTGCGGTGGACGCACCCAGGGCGTCCCTCGGACTTGCCTGCGCACGAGCTGACTCCGTTCGCCCGATGTCGCGAACGCTCTGGACCGCCCCGGGTTTCATGAAGGCAACAGCCTCCATGAAACCCGGGGCGATCCACCACATTGGGGCGCATTCACGGATCGTCAAGCGGGGCCGGGGAAGTTTTCAGGGAGTGGGACCCGGGTTCGGAAAGTGGGACGGGGCCGGGGGCGTGATTAGCGTGAAACGGGTCGGCGCAAGCGAAAGCGCCCCGTTCCCCGCTGGAGCCGCCCGGTGTTTGGATCACCCCTGTCCCGCGGGCGCGTCGTCACCGCCGCGCTCGCCCTGCCCCTGCTGCTGACCCCGGTGGCCGCCTGCTCGGCCGCGGGCGGTGATCCCGCCGCCGACGCGGGCCCGCCCCGCCCCGGCGGCACGCTGCGGCTGGGCATTTCGTCCAATCCCGACTGCATCGATCCCCAGCAGTTCGGGACGAACGCCGCGCTCAACGTCGGTCGTCAGCTCGTCGACTCGCTCACCGATCAGGATCCGAAAACCGGTGAGATCAAGCCGTGGCTGGCGCAGAAGTGGGAGGTCAGCGCCGATTCGACGGCGTTCACCTTCCACCTGCGCGACGGCGCGACGTTCGCCGACGGCACCCCGGTCGACGCGGCCGCGGTGAAGGCGAACTTCGACGGGATCAAGGCGCTCGGCGCGAAGGCCCAGCTGGCCTCCGGATATTTGGCCGCATACAAGGCAAGTACGGTGGTCGACCCGCATACCGTGCGCGTCGAGTTCAGCGCGCCGAGCGCGCAGTTCCTCCAGGCCAGCTCGACGATGTCACTCGGTCTTCTCGCCCCTGCCGCGTACAAGAGGACCCCGGACCAGCGCTGCCAGGGCGACGGACTCATCGGCTCGGGGCCGTTCGTGTTCCAGAGTTTCCGGCAGAACCAGGAAATCGTGCTCACGAAGCGCAAGGGCTACGCGTGGGGTTCCTCGCTGTTCCGCCATCAGGGCGAGGCGTACCTCGACAAGGTGAGCTACAAGATCGTGCCCGAGCCGGGCGTCCGCACCGGCAGTCTCGCTTCGGGACAGCTCGACGCGATCACCGACGTCCAGCCGGTCGACGAACCACAGTTCGCGGGCAACGGCTTCACCGAACCGGTCCGGCCGAATCCGGGCGTCGTGTTCAACCTGCACGCGAACACCACACGCGGGGTTCTCACCGACGAGAAGGTGCGCCAGGCCGTCGTCAAGGGAATCAACCGGCAGGAGGTCACCAACACCGTCCTGACCGGGAACTACAAGCCTGCCACGAGCATTCTCGGTTCGGCGACGCCGCTGCACGCCGACCTCTCCGCGCAGCTCGCCTACGATCCGAACGGCGCGTCCGCGCTGCTCGACGGCGACGGCTGGCAGCCAGGGTCGGATGGGATCCGCACGAAGAACGGGCAGCGTCTCACCGCGACCGTGCAGTTTTCCCCAGTGTTCAACCAGAACCGCAGCGTACTCGAACTCGTCCAGCAGCAGCTGCGCAAGATCGGCTTCGATCTGCGGATCGAGCAGCGCACCACCGCGGAGTCCGTGCAGGCGCAGCAAAGCGGGGACTACGAATACCTCTGGTACAACGTGACAAGGGCGGATCCGGATATCCTGCGCGGTATCTTCTCCACCAAGGCGAGCAACCGCAGCAAGCTCCCCGCCGGCAGTCCGCTCGACGTCGCCCTCGACGATCAAGCATCCACAGTAGACACTGCGAAACGCAAGCCCGCGGCGGAGCTGACCCAGAAACTCATCGTGGAGCACGGGTACGCTGCCCCGGTGTTCGAGCTGACCCAGGTGCTCGCCATCGGCGCCAACGCGCACTCGGTCGACTTCGAGGCGTCCTCCCGGCTCCAGCTGTTCGACACCCGGGTTTCCGGCTCATGAGAGCCTATCTGCTGCGCCGCGTCGGGCAGGCGGTCTTCGTGCTGTGGGCGGCGTTCACGCTGTCGTTCGTGATCCTCTATCTGCTGCCCGGCGACGCCGTCTCGGCGAAGCTCGGGGGTGGTGAAGGCGGAATCACCGTGACCCCCGAACAGCTCGCGCAGGCCCGTGCGGAGTACGGGCTGGACGACCCGCTTCCCGTCCAGTACGGAAAGCGCTTGCTGTCCGCGCTGCACGGGGATTTCGGGCGCAGCATAACCACCGGTGACGACGCGGCGCACACGGTCGTCTCGGCAATGCCACCGACGCTCGCGGTGACCGGGATCGCCGTGCTGCTGGCGGTGCTCGGCGGTGGCGGGATCGCGATCGCCGGGACGTACACCCGGCTGCCGTGGCTGCGTCAGCTGCTACTTTCCCTGCCACCGTTGGGGATTTCCCTGCCGACGTTCTGGGTCGGTCTGCTGCTCATCCAGTTCTTCTCGTTCCGCCTGCGGCTGTTTCCCGCCCTGGGCATCCAGGGCGTCGCCTCACTGATCCTGCCCGCGATCACACTCGCGCTGCCGACGGGAGCGATCATCGGCCAGGTGCTCGCCAGGAGCCTGAACGCCCAATTGGCCGAGCCGTACGTGGAAACCGCGGCCGCTAAAGGCGCGAGCCGCCTGAGAGTCCACTTCGGACATATCCTGCGCAATGCCGCTGTCCCCGCGCTCACCGTGGCCGGGGTGGTGGCGGGCAACCTGCTCGCCGGGTCCGTGATCACCGAGACGGTGTTCTCGCGTGACGGCGTCGGCCGGGTCACCGCGGCCGCGGTGACGAACCAGGACATCCCGGTGGTGCAGGCCGTGATCGTGCTGGCGGCGCTGGTGTTCGTGGTGTTGAACCTCGTCGTCGACCTGCTTTACCCGCTTCTCGACCCGCGGATCGCGGCGGCGAAGGCACCGGAGGTGGCCCGTGGTTGACCTGGCGCAACGAACCGGCGTTGTAGCTCGCAGGCCGGGGCTCGTACTGGCCGTCGTGATCCTCGTGCTCGCGCTGCTCGCCGCGGTCGCGCCGTCGTTGTTCACCGGCTACGACCCGATCACCGGCATCCCGGCCGAGAAACTGCGCGGGCCGTCCCTGGCACACCTGTTCGGCACCGACGAGACCGGGCGCGACATCTTCGCCCGCGTCGTGCACGGCGCGTCGCTGTCCTTACGCGCCACCGTCATCGCCGTGCTCGTAGCGCTCGTCGCCGGGTCCGCGCTCGGCCTGGTCGCCGGGTTCCGCGGCGGCGTGCTGGACACGGTGGTGATGCGAGTGGTGGACGTGCTGCTGGCGATCCCGCCCATCCTGCTCTCGCTCGCGCTGGTCACCGCGCTCGGCTTCGGCACGACGAACGTCGCGATCGCGGTCGGTATCGCCAACCTCGCCGCGTTCGCCCGGCTGATGCGTGCGGAGGTGCTCCGCGTGCGCGGCACCGTGTACGTCGAGGCCGCGCGGGCGAGCGGGGTTCGCTGGTCCGGCGTCCTCGGCAGGCATGTGCTGCCGAACGCGCTCGGCCCGGTGCTCGCGCTGGCGACGCTCACCCTGGGCACGGCGGTGCTGGAGGTGTCGGCGCTGAGCTTCCTCGGTTTCGGCGCGACGCCGCCGACGCCGGAATGGGGCGCGCTCGTCGCGGGCGGCCGCAACTTCCTGGCCACCGCTTGGTGGATGACGACGTTCCCGGGCCTGACGGTCGCCGCGGTGGTCCTTTCCGCGAACCGGCTTTCCCGTGCGCTGGACGGAGGCGACGGACGATGACCGAAGAACTGCTGCGCATCCGCGATCTCGCGGTGTCCTACCGGACGAGGTCCGGCGTGGTCCCGGCGGTGCGGGGCGTGGACCTGACCGTCCACACCGGACAGATCGTCGCGGTGGTCGGCGAGTCCGGCTCCGGCAAGAGCACCACGGCGCACGCCGCGATCGGGCTGCTTCCCCGTGGCGGGCGGATCGACGGCGGCGAGATCACCTTCGCCGGGCGTGATCTCACGCGGCTGCCGGATCGGCAGTGGCGTGGGATACGGGGCAGGGAAATCGCTCTGGTGCCACAAGATCCCGCCGTGTCGCTCAATCCCGTGCACCGGATCGGCGATCAGGTTGCCGAAGTACTGCGGATCCACGGTTTCGCCGATCGGCGGACCGCGGGGATCGAAGCGGTGGAACTGTTGCGCAAGGCCGGAATTCCCGAACCCGAGGCCCGTGCGCGGCAGTATCCGCACGAGCTTTCCGGCGGGATGCGGCAACGGGCGCTGATCGCCGCCGCGCTGGCGGGACGTCCGAAGCTGATCATCGCGGACGAGCCGACCAGCGCACTCGACGTCACGGTGCAGAAGCGGATTCTCGATCACCTCGCGGAGCTTGCCGGCGAGTCGGGGACAGCCATCCTGCTGATCACCCACGACCTCGGTGTCGCCGCGGATCGCGCGTCCCGGATCGCGGTGCTGTCCGGCGGTGAGGTCGTCGAGGAAGGCACCGCGGGTGAGGTCATCGGCGCGCCTTCGCAGGCATACACGCGGCAGCTGCTCGACGCGGCACCGAGCATGTCCGGCGAACCGCTGCGGCCGCCTCGCCCGCCAAGCGAACCGATCGTGTCGGTGCGAGGACTGTCGAAGTCGTTCGCTCTTCCCGGCGGCCGGGTGTTGCGCGCCGTCGACGACGTGTCGTTCGACATTCCGCGTGGTCAGACACTCGCACTGGTCGGCGAGTCGGGCTCGGGAAAGACGACGACCGCGCGGATGGTGCTGCGGCTGGAAACGCCGTCGGCCGGGTCGATCACCTTCGACGGCCAGGACGTCACCGAGTTGCGAGGCGAAGACCTGCGACAACTGCGGCGCAGGGCCCAGCTCGTGTACCAAAACCCTTACGCTTCACTGAATCCGAAGTTCACCATCGAGGAGATCGTCGGGGAACCGTTGCGTGCGTTCGGTGTCGGCACCAGGGCCGAACGGCGCGCGCGGGCAGCCGAGCTGCTGGACCAGGTGGCGTTGCCGTCGACGGCGCTGCGCCGCAAACCCGCCGAGCTTTCCGGCGGGCAGCGACAGCGGGTCGCGATCGCCCGTGCGCTGGCCCTGCGCCCGGAACTGCTCGTGTGCGACGAGCCAGTGTCCGCTTTGGACGTTTCGGTGCAGGCGCAGATTCTGCGGTTGCTGTCCGATCTTCAAGGAGAACTCGGCTTGAGTTACCTGTTCATCTCGCACGATCTCGCCGTCGTACGGCAACTCGCGGACCGGGTCGGCGTGCTGCGTTCGGGTGAACTCGTGGAAATGGGACCGGCCGCCGAAGTGTTGCATCAGCCGAAGGCCGAATACACCCGCGAACTCCTCGCGGCGATTCCCGGCCGATCTGTGCAGGAGGTCCGATGAAGTTCGGTTTGTTCTCCCTCGTGGCCAACCACCCCGACCCGGCGACCGGCAAGGCCCCGAGTCAGCACGAACGGCTGCGACAGGTCGTCGATTACGCGAAATTCGCCGAAGATCTCGGTTTCGACGCATACGGCGTCGGCGAACGGCACGGCGAGCCGTTCCTTTCGTCCGCGCCACCGGTGATCCTCGCCGCGATCGCCGAACGCACTTCGCACGTCAGGCTGCTGACGACGTTGACCGTGATCAGCGTGCTCGACCCGGTCCGCGTCGCCGAGGACTACGCGACGCTCGACCAGCTCTCCGGTGGACGGCTGGAACTGATGATCGGCAAGGGCAACGATCCGCGGCACTTCCCGCTGTTCGGGCTTTCCGAGGACCGGCAATGGGAGTACCAGGCCGAAAAGTTCGAACTGTTGCGCCGGCTGTTCTACGAGGAGAACGTGACCTGGTCCGGCGAGTTCCGGACGCCGTTGGAAGACGTCACCACACAACCACGGCCGTTCCACGAGCGGCCGCGGATCTGGCACGGCAGTGCCTCCAGCACGGAGTCGACCGAACTGGCCGCACGGTTCGGCGACCCGCTGTTCAGCGCGAACGGCTTCCACCCGAAGAAGAAGTATGCCGACCTGATCGATCACTACCGGCAGCGCTGGGCGGACTACGGTCACGATCCGGCGGATGCGCTGGTCGGTTCCGGCGCGGGCGGCCTGTACGTGGCGCGGACGTCCCAGGAGGCACTGGACGGCTACCGGCCGTACTTCGAGGCGTTGATGAAGACCCCGGCCTACCAGCACAACAAGTCGGAGTTCACCACACTGGAGGACAAGATCGCGAACGGATCGGCGCTGGTCGGCAGCCCGCAGCAGGTGATCGACAAGATCGGCGACTACCACGCTTCGTTCGGGCACGAGGTGCAGGCGGTCTCGGTGGACGGCCTCACCGACGGTGAAGCGCGTGACGTGCTGGAACTGTTCGCGGCGGAGGTGATGCCGGTGGTGGCGAAGGAACTCCCGTCCCGCGACTGGTGAACTGAACCGGACTCCGCACTCCCCGCCCGCGTACCCATCCCCTAGGCACCCCCCACCCGCCCTTGGCAGGGTTCCGGCAAAGTCTTTTGGGGTTGGTTGCAGGGCGGGCACGGCTCTTGTTGATCATGTGAGTGTCTAGGTCCCATGATCGTGT
>NZ_JBHYJW010000116.1:0-9796 GCF_042741125.1 Amycolatopsis sp. NPDC058986
GCTTAAAACAAATCCCCACCCCCCCCGCCCCCCGCAAATTGCGTTTCTGGCCCCGTGGGGGGCGTCCGACGCCCGTAAGGTGGCCTTAACGGCATGTCTCGCTACGGCGTCAGGTCGAGGGCGGCGCGGAAGGTGCCGTCCATGTAGAACGGGGTCGACTCGTGCACGTGGGTGATCTGCCAGCGGCCGTCGGCGCGGCGCAGGCAGACCGTCGACCGGAACCACAGGTCGAACTTCGCGGGCATGCCCTTCGGCGTCGTGGAAAGCCGGTTCAGGCTGTGCGTGTAGGCGACGTCCCCGCCGACCGTGATCTCCAGATCGCGGATCTCGTACTCGATCGGCCCGTCGAAGCCGGCGAACCAGGCCCGTCGCTGCTCGACGTCGGTGAAGTCCGCGGGCTGCTGCACCAGCGGCGGCGCGAGAGTGAAGGCGACGACGTCGGTCGCGACGTCGGCTTCGAGCACCTCCGCGTCCCGTGCGGACATCGCGACCTCGCGGGCGGCCAGCAGTTCGCGGATCTGCTTCTCGTCCTGGATGCTCATCGTGTTCTCCCGGGGTCCGGCGGCCGCTTTCCGGCCGCGCTCACCCGGGACGTAGAAGCCGGGAGCGCGTTCTCGACATCCCGGCGAAGATTTTTTCCCGGAGGTGGGAGATGAAGTACGTCGTCCTGATCTACGGCAACCCGGAATCCCGCACGGCGTGGGAGGGGATGTCCGAGGAGCAGCGCGCCGCCGGGCTCGCCTACTACCAGCAGCTCAACGACGACCTCGATGCCTCGGGTGAGCGCATCGTGTCCGAGCGGCTCGCCGATGTCTCGCTGACGAAACAGGTGAGTGTCCAAAGTGGCAGGACGATCGCCACCGACGGCCCGTTCGCCGAGGTCAAGGAGTTCCTCGCCGGGTTCTACCTGCTCGAATGCGAAAGCCTCGACCGCGCGATCGAGATCGCCGCGCGTATCCCGGAGGCCCAGTTCGCGACCGTCGAGGTCCGGCCGGTGATGGGGTTGTACGGGGATGAGATGTGACGACGCCGTCCATCACGGGCCTGCTGCGGGAACTCGCGCCGCAGGCCCTCGGCGCGCTCGTCCGGCGGTACGGCGGCTTCGACAGCTGCGAGGACGCGGTGCAGGAAGCGCTGCTCGCCGCCGCGACGCAGTGGCCGTCGGAAGGCATCCCGGCCAACCCGAAGGGCTGGCTGATCACCACCGCGTCCCGTCGCCGCATCGAACTCTGGCGTTCCGACACGGCACGGCAGCGACGTGAGGAGACCGTCGCCGCGCTGGCCCCGCCGGACCCGGACCCGGCGCCCGCCGTCGACGACTCGCTGACGTTGCTGCTGCTCTGCTGTCATCCGTCGCTCACCGCGTCGTCGCAGGTGGCGCTGACCTTGCGCGCGGTCGGCGGGCTCACGACCGCGGAGATCGCCCGCGCGTTCCTCGTCCCGGAGGCCACGATCGCGCAGCGGATCAGCCGGGCGAAACAGCGGATCAAGGCGGCGGGCGCGGAGTTCCGGCTGCCCGAAGCCGACCGCGCCGAGCGGTTCGCCGCCGTGCTGCAGGTGCTGTACCTGATCTTCACCGAGGGACACACAGCCAGTTCCGGCGCCGCGCTGAACCGCGTCGAGCTGACCGCCGAAGCGATCCGGCTCGTCCGGCAACTGCGGACCGAGCTGCCGGACGACGGTGAGGTCGCCGGGCTCCTCGCGCTCATGCTGCTCACCGAGGCCCGCCGCCCGGCGCGGACCCGCTCAGGCGCCCTCGTCCCGCTCGCGGACCAGGATCGGCGGTTGTGGGACGCCGACGCGATCGCCGAGGGCGTCGAGCTGATCACGACGTCGCTCGCGACGGCGCCGATCGGGCCGTACCAGCTGCAGGCCGCGATCGCCGCCGTGCACGCGGAGGCCGCGAAGGCCGAGGACACCGACTGGCCGCAGATCCTCACGCTCTACGACCTCCTGCGGAACGTCGCGCCCGGTCCGATGGTGACGCTGAACCGCGTCGTCGCCGTCGCGATGGTGCACGGACCGCGCACGGCGCTGGACGAACTCGCCGACGCCGAACGCGACACCGCGCTCGCGCAGCACCACCGCGTCGAGGCCGTCCGAGCCCACCTGCTGGAACAGCTGGGCGAGGTCGGCGAAGCCCGTGAGCACTACCTCGAGGCGGCTCGCCGGACGCTGAGCATCCCGGAACGCACTTACCTGGAATCCCGCGCTTCGCAGCTCGCCTAAGCCGCAAGTCGGACGCCGGGTAATACCTGAGTTGGCTTCGCGGCCTACCCTGGCCTCGGTACCCTGCGGGTGCGAAGCCGCGTTTCCAGGAACAAATCGGACAAAAGCAGCAGGGGGTACGGACGTGCACATCGACCAGTGGCTGGAGGCGATTCCACCGCTTTCGGTCTACCTGATCGTCGGTCTCGTGATCATGATCGAAAGCCTGGGGATTCCGCTGCCCGGTGAGGTCGTCCTGATCAGCGCGGCTTTGCTGTCGTCGCAGCATTCCCAGCTGAGCCCGGTGTGGATCGCGATCCTCGCGAGCGCCGGCGCGATCATCGGCGACAGCATCGGGTACACCATCGGCCGCAAGGGCGGTACACGACTACTTGCCTGGGCGGGACGCAAATTCCCGAAGCATTTCGGCCCGGACCACATCGCCAATGCCGAGCGGATGTTCCAGAAACGCGGTGCGTGGGCGGTCTTTTTCGGTCGCTTTGTCGCTTTTCTCCGTATTCTCGCCGGTCCGCTCGCCGGTTCACTGGGCATGCACTACCCGCGGTTCCTGATGGCCAACGCGGCGGGCGGCATCGTCTGGGCCGCGGGCACCACCACGTTGATCTACTACCTTGGCGTGGTCGCCGAGAAGTGGCTCAAGAACTTCTCGTACGTCGGTCTCGGTGTCGCGGTGCTCTTCGGGCTCGTGTTCATGCTGGTGATCAAGAAGCGGATGGCCAGGAAACATCACGACGACGCGGATTCTCCGTCCGAAAAGGACTCATCGGTCACCGAGCAGTCGAAGGCCTGAGCCGGGCGGTCACACCTTCGCCGGAGCCTCGACGGGGGGTAGCTCCCCGTCGAGGTCGGCGGCGCGGCGCCGTCGCTGGAGCGACCCGAGCAGCACACCGCCGATGACCACCGCGGCCGCGACGATTTCGAGCAGGCTCGGCCGCTCGTCGAGCACCAGGAACGACATCGAAAGCCCGACCACCGGCACCAGCAGCGAGAACGGCGCGACGACCCCGGCAGGGTTGCGCCGCATCAGCGTCGTCCAGATCCCGGAGCCCGCGATCGTGCCGAGCAGCACGATGTAGGCCAGCCCGCCGAGCGCGATCAGCCCGGTCTTCGTGCCCAGCGTGGCCAGCGAGTGCCACTGCGCCGAAGGGCCCTCCATGAGCAGCGACAGCGCGAACATCGGCAGCGGCGGCACCACGGACATCCACAGCGCGAAGTGCAGTGGATTCTCCGGCGCGGCCCGCCTCGTCGCGAGATTGCCGAACGCCCAGCTCAGCGCGCCCAGAAGGGTGAGGATCACCGGCAGTAGCGCGGCGTGCGTCGACTGCTGCCAGGCGATGGTCGCCATGCCCGCCACGGCGAGCAGGATCCCGGCCAGCTGCCTGCCGCTGACCCGTTCCCGCAGGAAGAACGTGCCGAGCAGCACGGTGAACGGCGCCGAGGCCTGCAGGACCAGTGAGGCGAGCCCGGTCGGCATCCCGGTGTTCATCGCGATGAACAGGAACGCGAACTGCCCGGTGCCGAACCCGAGCCCATAGCCGAGGAGGTAGCGGATCTTGACCTTCGGCCACGGTACGAACAGGATCGTCGGGATCGCGATCACCGCGAACCGCAGCGCCCCGGCGAACACCGGCGGGAACTGCCCGAGCGCGACGTGGATGGCGAGGAAGTTGCAGCCCCACAGGACGGCGACGAGCGCGGCGAGCAGACGATCACGGATGGGCATGTCACCCACTCTCGTTAACCCGATCGTGAAGGACCAGCGAGAAAATCTGCACGAACTGTGCAGTGCTCCTTCACAGTCGCCTGCCCGGCCCGGTAAGCGGTACCGGGCCGGGCAGGGACGCGCCCGCCACTCAGTTCACGAAGCTGTCGAACATGCCGGGCTCGTAGGAACCCGCCGGATTGCGCACGATCACGTTCATCCGGTTGGCCGCGTTGATCAGGGCGACCTGGCAGATCAGCGCGGCGAGCTGGTCGTCGTCGTAGTGCTTGCGCACCTGCGCCCAGGTCTCGTCGGACACGCCATGGTGGAGGTCGGCGAGCCGGGTGCCCTCCTCGGTGAACGCCAGTGCGGCCCGCTCCGCCTCGGTGAACACGGTGGCCTCGCGCCAGGCGGCGACCAGGTTGAGCCGGACCGCGGTTTCGCCGGCGGCCGCGGCGTCCTTGGTGTGCATGTCCGTGCAGAAGCCGCAGCCGTTGATCTGGCTCGCGCGCAGCGACACGAGCTCCTGCGTGGACTTCGGCAGCGGTGACTGGGCGATCACCATCGCGGTGTTGGCGAACCGCTTGCCGAACTTCGCGGCGATCTCGTTCTCGAACATGTTGAATCGGGCTTCCATGACCTCGTCCTCACTCGTGGTGTCGTAGCTGAACGACCACCAGATGCCGGATGACCCGGGGTTTGTGACACCGCGGGCGCGTGACGAGCGACACAGACAGGCGATGTCACAAACCGGCGAGGCCCGGCGTCTGATGGCGACACTGTTGTGCGTGCACGGACAGGAGCCATCCATGAGCGATGCTTGCGAGCGAATCATGGATGTCATGCGCCAAAAGGAGTTAGACGCTGTCTCGCGAAGCGAGTCGATCGCATGAGCGAGCGGACGGACACCGCCACCGAGGCGTTCGTCGCCCACCGCAACCTGCTGTTCACCGTCGCCTACGAAATGCTCGGCTCGGCCGCCGACGCGGAGGACGTCCTGCAGGAGACCTGGCTGCGGTGGACGGGCGTCGATCTCGACGAGATCGAGAACCAGCGTGCCTACCTGGTCCGGATCACCACCCGCCAGGCGCTGAGCAGGCTGCGGACGCTCGGCCGCCGCAAGGAGTCCTACGTCGGTCCGTGGTTGCCCGAGCCGCTGCTGACCGCGCCGGACGTGGCCGAGGACGTCGAGCTGGCCGACAGCGTCTCGATGGCGATGCTGCTGGTGCTGGAGACACTCGCGCCGACCGAGCGCGCTGTGTTCGTGCTGCGCGAGGTGTTCGATCTGGACTACGACGAGATCGCGAACGCCGTCGACAAGACCCCGGCGGCGGTCCGGCAGATCGCTCATCGGGCACGAGCGCACGTCGCGGCCCGGCGGCCGCGTGGGGTCGTCTCACCCACCGAGGCCCGTGGCGCGTTGGAGGCGTTCCAGCGCGCGGTGGAAACCGGGGAGCTACAGGGACTGCTCGACATCCTCGCGCCGGACGTCGTCCTCCTCGGCGACGGTGGCGGCGTCGTGCAGGCTGTGCTGCGGCCCGTCACCGGTGCCGACCGGGTGGGCCGGGTGCTGGCCGCCGGGTTGGGCAAGATGGCCGAGGGATCGCTGCGGCCGGCGCAGGTCAACGGCTACCCGGCGCTGGTCCTCCGGTTCGACGGCGAGGTCGACACCGTCCTGGCGGTGCGCATCGACGACGGCCTCATCACCGGGCTCTACGCCGTGCGCAACCCCGAGAAGCTGTCGCATATGGACAAGGAGACCGCGCTGCGTCGCTGAGTCCACTGTGCAGTGTCGCCTTCACATATGCTGCGGCCGTGGACATCGGCAGGCTGCGCACGCTGAGGGAGTTCGCGGACCGCGGCAGCGTCACCGCCGCGGCGCGGGCCCTGCACTGTACGCCGTCCGCGGTCTCCCAACAGCTTCGCGCGCTCCAAGCCGAAGTCGGGCTGCCCCTCACCGAACCGGCCGGGCGCGGGCTTCGGCTCACCGACGCCGGTCGCGCGCTGGTCGCCCGTGCCGACGAGGTGCTGGCCGCGCTCGACCGCGCCGAGTCCGAATTGGACACTTACCGCAGCGCACCACGCGGCCGCGTCCGGGTCGCGATCTTCCAGTCGGCAGGGCTCATGCTGTTGCCGGGGTTGCTGCACCGGGTCGGCGCCTACGAGGGGCTGGACGTCGACGTCCGCGATGTCGACATGACGCCGCCGGAGGTGCCCGGCCTGCTCGCGGACTACGACGTCGTGGTCGCGCACCGCGACGAGCACGCGCCGGAGTTCGAATCCGGCCGCATCGAGGTCCTGCCGCTGCTGCGCGAACCCCTCGACGTCGCCCTGCCCGCCGGTCACCGGCTGGCCCGCAAACGCCGGGTCGAACTCGCCGAGCTGGCCGACGAACGCTGGATCAGCGTCGACTTCGGCTTCCCGGTCGACGACGTGCTCCGCTCGCTGACCGTCCGCACCGGCGTGCGCCCGCAGATCGTCCAGCGCATCAACGATTTCCGCATCATCGAACGCCTCGTCGCGGCCGGTCATGGTGTCGCGCTGCTGCCTCGGTACACAGTGGACGATCGCAGGGGCAGCGGCCTCGTTTGCCGTCCGCTGGCCGGAATCCGAGCGGCCCGGCTCGTCGAAGTGGTGTGCCGCGCGGGTGCGCTCGACCGGCCCGCGGTGGCTACGGTGGTTGGCGAGCTGCGTGCCGAAGTCGCCGCGCTCACCACCTAAGCCGTACCGCGGCGCCGGATTCCGAGAGTGAGCACCGAACCCAGGATCAGCGCGATGGCCAGGGAGAGTGCCATGCTGATCCCGGGTTCGGCGATCAGCTGGCCGCCCGCGTAGCCGAGCAGGGCCACATAGGACGTCCAGAGCGTGATGCCGATGGCCGACGCGGTGAGGAATTCGCGCAGTGGCCAGCGAAGCGAACCGGCCAGCAGCGCGCCGACCGTCCCACCCGAGGGCAGCCAGCGGGCGACGACGAGCACCGGCCGCGGATGCCGCTGCAACCGCCCGTCGAGCCAGCCGATACCGGCGGCGAACCGGTGACGTCGGCTCAGCCTGGCGAGCAGAGCTTGCCCGCCCGAGCGGCCGAGCAGGTAGAGCACCTGATCCGAGACGAGGCAGCCCGCGGCCGCGACGCCGATGACCAGCGCGAGCGGTGGCCCGCCCTGTGCGGCCGCGACGGCCATGCCGATGATGGTCACCTCGGTGGGCAGCAGCGGCACCAGCGAGACGACGAACAGCACCACCAGCGCAGCCGTCGATCCGTTCACCCTTCCATTAAGCGACTTCCGGTAGGCGGATGGCCCGGAATCATGGAGGACTCACAGCAAGCCGACAGGTGCCGGACAGGTTCACGCCGCCTGGCTCCGCAGATGTGTCACGGCGATCTTCAGCGCGTCCTCCAGCGGCGTGATGTCCTGCCGGATGTGGGCCAGCAGCAGTCCACCTTGGACACACGCCATCGTGGCCTGCGCGAGCCGGGCAGGGTCCGCGTCGGCGCGGAGTTCTCCCTTGTCCCGCAAGGAAGTCAGCCCGCGTTCGAGATGTGACTCCCATTCCTTGTACGCGTTGTCGAGCAGCGCGGACACGCGTGGGTCGTCGCCGAGTTCCCCGGCGAGGTTGCCCAGCGGACAGGCGACCGGATGACCGGCGCGGCGGTGGACGTCCAGGATCTCCTCGGTCCACCGGTCGAACGCGGCCCAGCCATCCAGCGCGGTGATGGTCGGCTGGTTGGCGAGGATAATGCGCAGGAACCGGTCGATGACCGCCTCGACCAGCTGGTTCTTGTCCTTGAAGTAGTGGTACATCTGCGATTTCCCGGCCCCGCTCGCGGCGAGGACCTTGTCGACGCTCGTCGCCGCGACGCCGTGGACGTACATCAGCTCCGCGGCGGCGTCGACGATCGCGTCCCTGGTCCGCCTGCCCCGCGGGGTCGCCCCTGCTCCTTGCGTCTCCATGTACCGGATAGTACATTCGGTCTCGATGTACTGAGCGGTACAATCGAGAGGACGCATGGTGGGGAACGAACTCAACAGCGAACTGGCCGGGATCCGCGCGCACGTCCAGGAGGCGGTTCCGGCCGAGGTCGCGGGCCCGCTCACGGCCGACGTCGAGCGCAAGAAGGACGTCGACACGGCGAAGTTCGCACAGGTCGGCGCGACGATGCCGGATTTCACGCTGCCCGGCGCGACGGGTGCTCAGGTAAGCCTCGCGGACCTGACCGCCGACGGCCCGGCCGTACTGGTCTTCTATCGCGGCAGCTGGTGCCCGTACTGCAACCTGACGCTGCGCACGTATCAGCAGGAGGTCGTGCCCGCGCTCGCCGCGTCGGGTGCCCGGCTGGCCGCGATCAGTCCCGAACTCCCGGACGGCTCACTGTCCACAGTGGAGTCCAACGAGCTGACCTTCGACGTCCTTTCCGACGTCGGGAACGTGGTCGCGCGCTCGCTGGGCATCACCTTCCGGCCCGGCGAGGACGTCCAGGGTGCGATGGCGACGCTGGTCGGCGACGTCGGCGAGCGCAATGGAACGGGAGACTGGGAACTGCCGCATCCGGCGGTGCTCGTCGTCGGGCAGGACCGGGTCATCCGCTTCGTCGACGTCCACCCGGACTACACGACGCGCACCACGCCCGAGCAGATCCTGGCCGCGCTCGCGAACTGAAAGTGTGCCGCGAACCATGACAGGAGTTGTCATGGTTCGGCGCGACCGTGGCCGGAGCAGGAGTTCCACGACGAACACGGGAGCACGGATGAGGGATCTGTCGGGCAAGGTCGCGCTGGTCGCGGGCGGGACACGCGGGGCGAGCCGGGCGATCGCGGTCGAACTCGGCCGCGCGGGCGCGACGGTGTACGTCACCGGCCGCAGCACCAGGACCCAGCGGTCCGAAGTGGACCGTCCGGAGTCCATCGAGGACACGGCGGATCTGGTGGAGGCGGCGGGCGGGAAGGCGGTCGCGATCCGCGTCGACCATCTCGAACAAGATCAGGTCGGGGCGCTGGCGAAGCGGATCGACGCCGAGCAGGGGCGGCTCGACATCCTCGTCAACGGCCTCTGGGGCGGCGATCACCACCTCGAATGGGCCAAGCCGGTGTGGGAGCATTCGCTCGAGGGCGGGCTCCGGATGTTCCGGCTCGGCATCGACGCGCACGTGATCACCAGCCACTTCCTGCTGCCGCTGATGATCCGGCGGCCCGGCGGGCTGGTGGTCGAGATGACCGACGGCACCGCCGAGTTCAACGCGAACTACCGCGAGGGGACGTCGCTGCCGTTCTACGTCACCAAGGCCTCGGCGCATCTGCTCGCGATCGGGCAGGCCGCCGAGCTGGCCGAGCACGGCTGCACCGCCGTCGCGTTCACACCGGGCTGGCTGCGGTCGGAGGCGATGCTGGACATCTACGGCGTCACCGAGGAGAACTGGCGCGACGCCCTCGAAAAGGTGCCGCACTTCGCGATCTCGGAGACGCCGGCGTTCGCCGGGCGTACGGTGGCCGCGCTGGCCGCGGATCCGGAGCGGAACCGCTGGTCGGGGCAGACGCTGAGCAGCGGTCAGCTCGCGAAGGTATACGAGATCGACGATCTCGACGGCAGCCGTCCCGACGCGTGGCGGTACATCGTCGAGGTCGAGCACGCGGGCAAACCCGCCGACACCACCGGCTATCGCTGATCCAGGGTTACCAATCCGGCCGAAAGCAGGCGGATACGGGCCGCAGCCGACCTGCTCGTAGCTAGCCGTTTCCGCCGTGGCTGCCGTCGGATTGGTAACTAACGGCACAGTCGGAGTTGCGGGGGGCGGAGGCGGGGCCCCGGTACCGGCCGGCGGCGCCCCCAAAACCACCGGGAAGGGCTTTTACACACGGGGCGAAACCA
>NZ_JBHYJW010000117.1:0-9688 GCF_042741125.1 Amycolatopsis sp. NPDC058986
TTAAGGCCACCTTACGGGCGTCAGACGCCCGTAAGGTGGCCTTAACGGCATGTGGTGAGGTCGGCACGGGCGGCAGGTCACGAGAAGATTACGATCATTGTGTACGGTGTCCCGTGATGGACACCACCGCTGCCGCCGCGCCGCCGAGGTTCCTCCTGCCGACGTCCGTCGCGGCGAGAGCGCGGTCCTGGCTGCTGCCCGCCGGGGCGGCGGCGGTGTCCGCGGTGGTGTTCTCACTGGTCAGCGGCCATCTCATCGACGACAGCTACATCACGCTGTCGTATGCGAAGAACCTCGCCTTCCACGGCCACTGGGGCCTGGTCGAGCAGGGCACCGCCAACACCGCGACGTCGCCGCTGAACGTGCTCGTCCTCGCGGCGGTGACGTTCCTGGTGCGTGACGCGGTCCTGGCCGCCGGGATCGTCTTCGTGGTGAGCCAGGTCCTGCTGGTGCTCGGGCTGCGGCGGGTCGCGGCCCGCACCGGCATCACCTCCGCGTTCGCGCCGCTCACGTTCGCGATGCTGCTGGTGAACCCGCTGCTGCTGTCCTCGATCGGGCTCGAGGTCACGCTCGGCGCCGCCGGGGTGGTCTGGCTGACGACGTTCGCCGTCGAACGCCGTCCCGTCGCGCTCGGGCTCACCGCGGGACTGCTGGTGCTCGTCCGGATCGATCTGCTGCTCGTCGCGCTCGTCGTCTTCCTTGCCCGGCGCCGGTTCTGGGCCGGGGTCTGGCGCACCGTGCTCACCCTGCTCGCGGTCACCGTGCCGTGGTTCACGTTCAGCTGGCTCGTCCTCGGCTCCGCGGTGCCGGACACGCTGGTCATCAAGATCGCCCAGCCGCCGTGGGGCGCGTTCAGCTTCGCCAACGGCCCGCTGCTCTACCTGCGCAGTTTTCCCGCAGCCGCAACACTTTCCTTCCTGCCGTTGCTGTTCGGCGGCGTCGCTGGTCTACTGTGGACGGTCCAGCTGCGTGCGGGTTCGGCGCGGGCGCGCAAGCTGGCGCCCTTCGCCGCGCTCGCCGTCGCCGGCGCGGTGCACTACCTCGTCTATTCCTGGCTCGGCGTGCCGCCCTATCACTGGTACTACGCGTCGAGCATCGTCGGCGCGACGGTCTTCCTCGCCGCCTGCGTTTGCGAAGTGCCCCAATACGCTCGAGCCTGGACGGCCGTCGCCGCCGGCGCGATCGTGCTCGCCGGCGTGGCCGCGTACGCGTTGCCAGGCCTGCCACGCCGGTTCGCGCCGATCACCAGCAACCACGCGGCGTCGGCGGAATACCGGAAGATCGGGGAACAGCTCGGCGCGCTGGCCAAGGGAAGAAAAGTGGAAAGTGCGGGGGAGGCGGGCGCGTTGACGTACGCCTGTGACTGCGAGTTGCTGGACCAGTATTCCGACCGCGGCGCCGTCGACCCGGCGATCGCGGCGACGAAGAATCGCAGCGGTGATCTGGCGCGGGCGTTGCTGGAAGCCAACTTCCACAACTTCGACCACAGCGTCGCCCCCACGACACCCGATCTCGTGCTCGCCACGACCCGCCGCGCGCCGCCATCCACCGCACTGGCGAGCTGGACCATCGATTCGCCGTGGGCGGGGACCCAGCGGCTTTATCTGGCCCCGGCGCGCTGAGCGGTGCTGCCGGTATCCTTGAAGGGGGTGTGTCGGACACTCCCGTAATTGACCCAGGGGGTGGGCCAATGGGAGCCGTCCGGAGGTATCTGAGCAACGAGCGGCGCGCGTTCGCCAGCATCTGGCTGCTGCTCCGGCGCCGCAAGGACGTTCCGTCCGACGGTGTCGCGCTGGCGTATTCGGGGCCACGCACGCCGATGCTCATCGTGTTCGCCGCGGTTTCGTTCGCCGAGACCGGCTTGATCTGGCTGATCGACCTCGGGCTCGTGATCGACCTCGTCCTGCTGGTGCTCGGCCTCTACTCGGCGTTGTTCGTGTTCGGCATCTTCGCCGCGTCGGTCACCCGTCCCCATGTCGTCTCGCCACGTGAGGTGTGGATCCGCGCGGGTGTCTTCTACGACGTCCGCGTGCCGCTCACGGACGTGCTGAGCCTGCGGCGGCACAAGCAGACCCATCCGCCCACCGTACGGACGTTCACCGGCGACGAGCTGATCATGCACGAGGACTACGACACCAATCTCGTCCTCGAACTCCGCGAGCCGATCACCGTGACCCGCCCCTTGGGTGGCACCGAGTCGGTACGCGTGATCCGTTGCTACGCCGAGGAGCCCGATATCGCCGTAAGCGCCTTCGACGGCTTCACGCCGCGACAGGCTGCCTGAGCCCGAGGTCGGCCGAGGCAAGCTGACGCCGGGTGAGCTTGAGGCCCCCGACGATCGCGGCGACGGTGACGAGCGCGTCCAGGAACGGCACGGAGTCCACCGGCAGGGTGTAGGCCATCGCCACTACGACGCCGCCCAGCGCGAGGTTCCCGACGCCCCACCACAGCGTGGTGACGCGCCACAGCTGCCGGACTGCGGCGTCGTCGGCCCAGCGACGCTCCATCGGCGCCGTGCGGCCGGGCGCCATCGTCCGCGCCGCGTGGTAGATGAACGGCCTGCTCCCCACCGCGAGGCTGACGAGCATCCAGCCGCCGACCAGCAGTCCGAACCAGGCGTTGCGGATCAGCAGCAGCCGGGGATCGCCGGAGATCAGCGACACCGCCACGTTGACCACCAGCATCGCGAGCACGAACGAGCCCAGCGGGTCGATCCGGCGCTCCCGCAGCGCCACCCAGCCGACGCGCAGTGCCGGCGGCAGCCCGCCGAGCAGCAGCGCCCAGAGCGCGTCGACGTCGAACGCGCGGAGCACGTAGAACACCGCCATCGGGATGACGAGATCGCGCGCCAGTACCAGGAATCGGGAGTTGTTCACCGGGTTAGTCATGCTCACAGGGTGTCGTGGGCAGGGTGGCCGGCACATCGATACGCGGGTTGGTCGCCGCGCCGCCCGGATGGATCCCGGCGTCAACCCGTGGGTTGAGACCGTCCGGGGCAAGCGGCGCGGATCACGAGCCGACGGGCAGTTGCATAACTTGCTCAGCTGTACGAAATTCCTCCGGCCGCGGTTGGTGTGTGTCCGTGGAGCGCGATTCGTGGCGCCGGGCCGTGAATCGGTGCCGCTATTCGCGGACGATCATCGATAATTCGGCAACAATCCGCGCGAGCCGGGCTTTCGAAGATCGACCGCTGTTGATCTTTTCGCGCATGCGTATGGGTGATGATCCGCTTCGCCGGATTGAGGGCGCATTTCGAGCTGTGTACGCTGCTCAGTGCGGGTGCGGCGTTGACTTTCGAGGCTGCGGGGGAATCATGACCCATGACGGGTTCCGGCTTTCCGGCGTTCGTGAAATCACCGAAACCCTGGTCGATGAACTGATCCGGCGGCCGGGTGGCACGCATCGCCGGCTCCCGGTCGTGCTGGTTCTGGGGGCTCGCGGAACGGGAAAAACCGCATTGCTCGAAGTGATCGAAACGCGCTGCGCGAACCACCTCCCGCACGCATTGGTCGATCTCGAGGAAATGCCGTCCGCGCGGCCGAGGGAAATCCTCGCCGAGCTCGCCTTCGGGCTGAGCCGGAAGTGTCCGCAGTTCGGCAGGGTCCCTTTTCCCCGGCTGTGGTTGTGCGCGCTGGTCACGGCCAGCGACCTGAGCACGCCGGATCGCCGGAGGGCGCTGGACGACCTGGCGAAGCTGCTGAAGCGGGACAGGCTGGTGGAAAAGCACCGTGGCGAGCTGCTCGACGTCGCGCAGCTCGCCGGACAGGCTGGCGGCCTGCCGGGATGGGCGCCCGCCGCCACCGATCTGCTGCTCACCGGTCTCAACTGGCTGAGCCACAAGCGGACCCTCGGCCTGATCCGGCGGATGTCCGGCCCGCAGGGCGACCCCCGCGACATGCTGGTGGACCTGCGCAAGGACGCCGCCAAGAACAAGGCGGTCGACGAGATGTTCTTCGACGCCTTCCTCGCCGACCTGCGGCAGGCCTACACCGGCACGATCCACCGGCTCCGCCGCACGGCGAACTGCGTGGTACTGCTGGACAACGCGCACACCCGGGCGGCGAGGGGCTTTCTCACGGCGATGGTCGAGGCGCGGCGCCGGGGTGGCAGCGGCGACCCGGTGGTGCTGCTCGCGACGAGCAGGTCGTGGAACCCCGAGTGGAGCGCCGAGTGGCGGCGGCCCGGTACCGCCGCGGAAGGCACGCGGGCGTTGCCGCTGCCGCGGACAGCCGCCGAGGTCGGCCGGGACTGCCGGGCCGGGCCTGCGCTCGGGCCGGGCCCCTGGTATCTGATCTCGGTCGCGAATCTGGACCCCGGCGGCAGCAGGGAGGTCGTCGGCGCCGCGAGGCCGATCGGCTCGTTCGACGTGTCCTCGTTCGTGTACCGGCTGACCGGCGGCCATCCGTGGGCTGTGCGCCGGGTGCTGGACGTGCTCTCCCGGCAGGACGAGCCGACCCGGCCGCACCGGCTGCGCCTGCTGTTGTCCCTGCGGCCGGATCCGGAACAGGACGTCACGCTCGCCGAGGAAGCGGTGGATTACCTGCTGCAGGACCTCGACAGCACGAACCAGCTCGAGGACCTGACCACGTTGAGCGCGGGCCGGGACCTGGAGTTCGTGGCCGACGCCGAGATCCTGCGGTCCCGGCAGCCGGACGGCGGCAGCGCCCTCTACCGGGTGCTCGTCAACCACCTGCTGGTGACGAGCCAGACGCACGGGAACCGGGCGAGTCTCGTGCTGGACCGGTGGCTGCGCCGGGTGCTGCTGCACCGGCTCGCGGCCCGGCCCGAGGACAGCCCGATCGGGTGGAACGCGGTGCACACGCGCTGCCGGGACTACTACGCGCACCGCGGCCGCGCGACCGACGCCGTCTACCACGAACTCGCCCTCGGCAACGTGAACGCGGCCGTCACCCACCTCGCCGGGCCGTTCAAATCACTGGACGTCCCGTTCGACCAGGACGTCGCCGAGCGGTGGCTGGCCGATCTCGACCTCATCACCGCGGCGCCCAACCGGCTCGCCACCGACGTCGATCCGCTGGCGCAGGTCGAGGAGCTGATCGGCGAGGCGGGCACGGTGGGCCCGTTCGGCCTGGCGCTGCCGCGGCTGATCGGCTCGCTGTGGCTGGCGGGCGACGCGCTCGGGGATCCGGCGAACGCGCTCCAGGGCCGCATCGCCGGCAGTTACAGCCAGCTCGCGGGACACCGCGGCCAGGGTTCGATACTGCTGCACGACAGGGCGGAGAGGTACCAGGCCTGATGAGCGAGGTACGGATTCCCAATCCCTTCAGGCGGATCGTGAAGGTCGTGCTGGCCGTCGTGCTCGTGGCCGTGGCGACGACCGCGGGTATCGTGGGGTGGGACCACCTGCAACGATGCGACGATGAGGACAGCGTCCGTTCGGTGGGAGGCGAATGCGTCGGCGTCACCGCGGGCGGCAGCGACTTCGATCAGCCCGCCCTCGGCGAGATCATCGGCAAGATCAGGCAGGCCAACGAAAAGGCACAGCAGGCCACGAAGTACGTCAGCGTGGCGGTGTTCCTGCCGATGACGCCGCAGCGGAACAGTCTGGCACCGCTCAGCTGGGTGATCCATCAGCTGCAGGGCGCCTATCTCGCCCAGGCCGCGTTCAACGACCGCAGCGCCCTCCCCAAGGTCAGGCTGCTGCTCGCCAATCCCGGCGACCGGATGGACGCGTGGGAGCGGGTGACGGACGAACTGGCCGACCGGCGGGCGGAGCCGGACAATCTGGTCGCGGTGACCGGGATCGGGCTCAGCCTCGGCTACGCGGACAACGCGATGCGGAAGCTGTCCGGGCTCGGCATCCCGATGGTCGGTTCCACCATCTCCGCCGACGACCTCGACAGCATTCCCGGTTTGCTCCGCCCGGCACCCACCAACGTGCGGCAGGCACAGGCCGCGGCCACCTACGCCAAGGACGAGCTGCGCGCCACGACCGCGATGCTGGTGGTCGACACCAACAAGAACGATGCGTACTCCCGGACGCTTGCCGCCGCCTTCCGGGCGCGGTTCACCGACGCCACCCACCGGGTGCTGGAGGTGGAGCAACAGTACGACTCCAGCCTCGAGGGCGTCGACAACACCTTCGCGCTGATGCAGCCGAATCTGTGCGCGGCGAAGGCGGAGTTCGTCTACTTCGCCGGCCGGGGCCGGGATCTCCTCCAGCTGATCAACCGGCTCGCCGGGCGGCTGTGCCAGGAGCGGACCATCACGGTACTGGCCGGTGACGACCTGGCGTCGGGTTCGGTCACCCCGAACAGTGTTCGCGCGGGGCTGGACGCGAACGTGCGGGTCATCTACACCGAGCTGGCACATCCCGGGGCCTGGGCGGTGGACCGGGAACGGCCCGCGGCCCAGCGGCAGTTCTCCGACACCACGATCAACCGTTTCCTCAAGCAGGCGCCCGACTCCCAGGGCTGCTTCCAGTGCCTGTTCGGCAGCGAATCACTCGAGGACGGCGCCGCGATCATGTCCCACGACGCGGTGCTCACCGCGACGACGGCGATCCAGCTGACCGCGAGCCAGGACGGCGACCACGTCACGACGCAACGGCTGCTGCAGACCTTCAAGGTGCTCAACGGGGAGACCGCGGTCGCGGGCTCCAGCGGCAAGCTGTCCTACGACAACAAGGGCACCGTGCAGGGCAAGGTGGTGCCCCTGCTGCGGCTCAACGCCGACGGCTCGTCGACCTTCCTGCACCTCGAGACGGGGTGAGTCCCGCGACGGCTCAGATGGGCAGCTTGCGGAAGATCGGGCGGGGCACGTGCCGCAGCGCCGACATCACCAGGCGGAACTGCGCCGGTGCCCACACCAGGTCCTTGCCCTTGCGGGCGGCGTCGACGGCGATTTCGGCGACCTGCTCGGCGGTCTGCGCCAGCGGGGCGTCCTTCAGGCCCGCGGTCATCTTGGTCTTCACGTGGCCCGGCCGGACGACGGTCACCTTGACGCCGTGCGGCGCGAGCGCCTCGCCGAGACCTAGGTAGAAGCCGTCGAACCCGGCCTTGGTCGAGCCGTAGACGAAGTTCGACCGCCGGACGCGCTCACCGGCCACCGAGGACAGCGCGATCACCGTGCCGTGCCCCTGGACCTTGAGCTTCTCCGACAGCGCGACGCCGACCGACACCGCGGCGGTGTAGTTCACCGTTGCCGCCTCGACGGCCTTCGCGTGGTCCTGCCACAGCTGTTCGGGGTCGCCGAGCAGACCGAACGCCACGACCGCGACGTCGATGTCGCCGCCCTCGAACGCCTTGTCCAGCACGGCGGGGTGCGAGGCGGTGTCCGTCGCGTCGAAGTCCACAGTGGACACTTCGGCGCCCTTGTCCTTCAGGTGCTGCGCCGCCGCTTCCAGCCGGGGCGAGGGCCGTGCCGCCAGCACGACGCGCAGCGGCTTCTCGGCGAGGTACTTCTCGGCGATCGCCAGCGCGATGTCGGAGGTGCCGCCGAGCAGCAGCAGGGACTGGGGATTGCCAACCGCGTCGATCACAGTTCGAGCCTCCGGCTCATGTCAGAGGCGAAAACGCCCTCGGGGTCGATGGATGCACGGACCTTGCGCCACTCTTCGAGCCGCGGGTACATCTTCGCGAACGTCTCCGGCGAAGTCCGCGAGTCCTTCGCCGTGTACAACCGGCCACCGGCGGCCAGCACCATCTCGTCCAGCTCGTTGCACAGCGTGCCCAGCCCGGACTTGATCGGGAAGTCGAGGCAGACCATCCAGCCGGTGTCGGGGAACGACAGCGGCGCCCGGTTGCCCTTGCCCATCTGCTTGAAGACGTTGAGCGCCGAGTAGTGCCCGGAGTGCGCGACCTTCTCCACGATCCGGCGGAGGCTCTCGTTCGCGCCGATCGGGGTGCTGAACTGGTACTGGAGGAACCCCTTGCTGCCGTAGCCGCGGTTCCACTCCCCGACCAGGTCGAGCATGTGGTAGAAGGCGGTGATGTTCTGGATCGCGCCCCGGCCGTGCTTCGGGGTCGACCGGTAGTAGAACTCGCCGATCGCGCTCAGCGAGAACTTGTTCATCAGGCCGTTCGGGAACACGTCCGGCACTGTGAGCAACTGCGGCGCGGAGAACTTCAGCGGCTCGGCCCGCAGCTTCGGCGGCAGGTCGTCGAGCTTGGCGAGCGAGCCGCGAGCGAAGGCGCCCCGGCCGAGCTTGCGGCCCTTGTTGATCGTGTCGAACCAGACCGACGAGTAGGTGTAGTTGTCGTCGGAGCCGTCGCTGATGAGGGCGAGGGTGCCGTCGAGGTCGTCGGTGCGGTCGTTGTCGACGATGAAGTACGCGGACTCGGTCTTGGTCATCCGGATCTTGGCGCGCACGATGATGCCGGTCAGCCCGATCCCGGCCACGGTCGCCCAGAACAGCTCCGACTCGGGGCCCTCCGGCGTCAGCGTCCGGATCTTGCCGTCCGCGGTGACCAGGTCCATCGACACGACGTGGTTGCCGAAGCTGCCCGCGCTGTGGTGGTTCTTGCCGTGGATGTCGTTGGCGATCGCGCCGCCGATGGTGACCTGGCGCGTGCCGGGCAGCACCGGGACCCACAGGCCGAACGGCAGCGCCTCGCGCATCAGCGTGTCCAGGCTGACGCCCGCGTCGAGGTCCACGATCGCCGAGTCCGGGTCGATCGAGTGGATCCGGTTCAGCGCGGTCATGTCGACGACGAGGCCGCCCGCGTTCTGCGCCGGGTCGCCGTAGGAGCGGCCGAGCCCGCGCGCGATGACCCCGCGCTCGCCCGCTCTCGTCACGGCGCGCGCGATGACCTCCACGTCGGGGGTGCTCAGCACGTCGGCGATGGTCGGTGACGTCCTCGCCCAGCCGGTGAGCGTCTTGCGCTGTGTCTCGGGTGCTTGGGTCACCCGACCAGGGTAGCCACGCCGAACACCGCCCGGAACGTGACCCTGAAGTGCCCGCTTCTACACTTTGCGCATCAAGGCACAAGCGCCCAGGTGGTTGAAAGCGACCGCGAATCGAAGCCGATGAGGTAACAGCAGTGGTGGCGACTGATCCGCAAGCCGATGCGACGGCAGTGACGCCGTCGAGTCCCGGGCTGCTCGGGCAGCTCATCCGCTTCGCCCTGATCGGGGGGTTCTGCGCCCTCGTCGACCTGGGCACCTACTCGCTGCTGCGTGCGGTCGGGATGGATGCGACACCGTGGGTGGACATCGCCCGCGCGATCAGCTTCATCGTCGGCACGACCACGGCGTTCTTCCTGAACCGGCGGTTCACCTTCGCCGGGGGCAGGCGGGGCGGTGGCGCGCAGATCGGCGGGTTCGTGCTGCTCTACGCTGTGACGTTCTTCGTCGCGGTCGGGATGAACCGGTGGATGTTGCACCTGCTGCCCGAGTCGACGTGGAAAGCCACACTCGGTTGGGTGATCTCGCAGGCAACCGCCACGGTGATCAATTTCGTCATGCTCAAGTGGGTCGTTTTCCGTGAACACCCGGTAAAGGAGAACTGAGGATTCTTATGCCCGGTAAAGCAGTAGCCACCGGACAGGCCCCGAGCGTCGACGTGAAGGTGGCTGGGGAGACCACGTTCACCGAGCACACTCCCCAGGGCAGGTTGACCGCGCAGCGTGGTCTGTATGCGGGTCCGGCTCCGATTGTGAGCAAGGATTTGTATGCGGAGCTGGAGTGGGGCTCGGCGGTGCGGGATCGTGGTGGGGTGACGGTGGAG
>NZ_JBHYJW010000118.1:0-8735 GCF_042741125.1 Amycolatopsis sp. NPDC058986
GCAGGGCTCACCGGTCATGACCGACGGGGCGACGGTGACGTGGGCGAAGTCGACCGACTCGGCGCCGGCGGTGGCGAGCAGCTCGGCGTCGGAGATCTTGGTGATGTCGAACATGGGTTCCTCCTGGTATCGGTGTTCAGAATGCCTGGTAGTGGCTATTTAAATTATGCGCCTGCCGAGTGTGGAGAACCACTCCTGAATTGCGTATCTGCTGGGCGATCCCGGAATGTGGATCAGTCGCAGGGCTCGCCGGTCATGACCGAGGGTGCGACGGTGGCGTGGGCGAAGTCGACGGACTCGGCGCCGGCGGTGGCGAGCAGTTCGGCGTCGGAGATCTTGGTGATGTCGAACATGGTTTCCTCCTGGTGTCCGGTGTGAAGAATGCCTGGTTGCTATATAAATAATGCACCCGCCGACCGTGGAAAACTACTCATGGATTGCGTGCGGTGCGCGTGTTTCGCCAGGCCGGTGGAGTACGGGCGTGCGCGGCCTCGGAGTGGCTCCGCGCATGCGAAAGGGGCCCTTCCTCGCGCTCGGTGCGAGGAAGGGCCCCTTGGCGTAACAGGGTGGGTGCGAGTGGTGCGTCAGCCTGCCTGCCCGTACAGGGCCTCGATTTCGGCCGCGTACTTCTTCGCGATGACGTCGCGCTTGAGCTTCGACGTCGTGGTCAGCTCGTCGCCGCCGGCCACCCAGAACTCCGGTAGCACCGTGAACCTCTTGATCTGTTCGATCCGGGACAGTTTCTGGTTTCCGGAATGGACACTCGCTCGGATCTTCTCCAGTACCTGCTCGTCCTGGGCGAAGACGGCCGGATCCGCCGGAACGGCGGTTTCGGCGGCGAAGGCCGCGACGGCCTCGGGATCGAGGGTGATCAAGGCGACGTTGTACGGTTTGTCGTCGCCGTAGGCCATCATCGGCCCGATCAGCGACGAACCCGCCGTGATGGCGTGTTCGATATTGCTCGGCGACATGTTCTTGCCGCCGGAATTGACGATCAGCTCCTTCTTGCGGCCGATGATCCGGTAGTTCCCCTGATCGTCCACAGTGGCCAGATCGCCGGTGCGCAGCCAGCCGTCCTGGCCGAGCGCTTCCGCGGTCTTCACCGGATCCTTGCGGTAGCCCCGCATCATCCACGGCATGCGCACCAGCAGCTCGTGGTCCTCCGCGATGCGCGCTTCGGCACCCGGGGCAAGTCTCCCGATGGTGCCGATCTTCGAATCCGACGGCGACGATCCCGCGCCGAAACCGCATTCCGTCATGCCCCAGCCGACGCTGACCGCCACGCCGAGCCTTTCCCAGAAGGCGTAGACGTGCTCCGCGATCGCCGCGGTGCCGGTCAGCGCCCATTTCATGCGGTCGAATCCGGCCTTGACGCGGATCGAGTCCAGAAGCCGTTGCTCACCCGCCTCGAACGCGGCCGCGGTTTCGGGGTCGGCCAGCACTTCCCGTTCGACGCCGGCCTTGAGCTTCTCCCAAGTCCTTGGCACGGCGGCGAACGTCGTCGGGTGCAGCTCGGCGATCGTCTCCGCCAGCCTGGCGGCGTCGGCGAGGCAGGTGACCTGGCCGCCGCGCACGATGGGGTAGTAGTGGCGGAAGAACCGGTCACCCGAGTGGCTGGACGGGAGATAGGAGATCGTCGTGTCGCCCGCCTCCATCGGCCAGATGGTGGCGATCGCGTCGATCATCCGCAGCCAGCCCCGGTGGGTGTGCTCGACGCCCTTGGGCGGCCCGGTCGTCCCCGAGGTGTAGATCAGGCACAGGAGGTCGTCCGGCGCCACCGCCCGCCAGGCGGCCTCGAAATCGAAACCCGGTTCCGGCCGCAGCCGGTCGAGGTCGCCGTCCTCGACGATCAGGAGGTGTTCCAGTGGGGCGCCGGATTCCCTGATCCGGTCGGCGAACTGTCGTTCGCAGACCATGATTCTCGTGTCGGAGTGGGTGAGCAGGTAGCCGATCTGCTCCGGCGAGCTGGTGTTGTAGATGGACAACGTGGTGGCGCCGAGATGGGAGGCCGCGACCTCGGTCAGGTTGAACTCGGGGCGATTGGTCAGCATCGCCGTGAACGTGTCGCCCCGTTTCAGGCCCAGCGCCGCCAGACCGCCCGAGAGCCTGCGCACCTCGTCGTCGTACTGTTTCCAGGTCAGCTGGACGACATCGCCCGGGGTGCGCAGCGCGACGTCGTCCGGATGTGCTGCCACGGTCTGCTGGAACGCCTCGGGGAAGGTTCTGGCTCGCGACATTTCCCTTGTCTCCTCAGGTCAGCGGCTTTGTGAGCATTCGGCACCGCGCGTCGCCGAGGCGTCTCTTGGATTGCTTTGCCAGGCTGAGCAACCACGAAGAAAGAATCCGGGGACCAGCGGCGCATAATAAACGGAAATAGGGGCTCGCACATCCCGGTAAATCGGCAACCTCAGGAGATGCCATGTCGTCACCACCTACTCGGCACTGGCTCGCGCTCGCACTGTTGGCCATGACCCAGTTCGTACTCGTCGTCGACACCGCGATCGTGATCATTGCCGCCCCCTCGATGGAGTCAGGCGTCGGCTTCACGCCCGAAAGCCTGCCGTGGGTCACGAACGCTTACGCACTCGCCTTCGGTGGTCTGCTGCTGCTCGGTGGCCGGGCGGGCGACATTCTGGGACGCCGCCGGATGTTCATCGTCGGCTTGGCACTGTTCGCGGTCGGCTCGCTGGCCGGTGCGCTCGCCGGCTCGCCGCTGTGGCTGATCGTGGCCCGCGTGGTGCAGGGCGTCGGCGCGGCAACGGTTTCGCCCGCCGCGCTCGCGTTGGTCATGACCCTGTTCACGGGACAGAAGGAACGGAACAAGGCCCTCGGTATCTGGGGCGCGGTGGCCGCCGCGGGCGCCGCCACCGGATACGTCCTCGGCGGTCTGCTCACCGAATGGTTCGGCTGGCAGGCGGTGTTCTGGGTCAATCTCCCGATCGTGGCCGTGGTCGTGCTGCTGGCGCCGCGCCTGCTTCCCGAGGCGAAGGACGCGAGCCAGCGCACGTTCGACCTCGCCGGAGCCGTCACGGTCACCGGAGGCGTTTCCTTGACGGTGTACGCGTTGTTCAACGCCCAAACCGCGGGCTGGGGCACCGTGCAGACCCTCGGCCTTTTCGCCGCGGCCGCGGTACTGCTCGCCGCGTTCGTCGTGATCGAGGCACGCAGCAGCCACCCGCTCATCTCACTGCGCATCTTCCGGATCGCGTCGCTGCGCAACGGCAACGGTCTCACCTTGCTCACCCAGGGCGCGATCATGCCGATGTTCTTCCTCCTCACTTTGTATGTGCAGCTGGTACTGGGATTCACGCCGCTGCAGGCCGGACTGGCGCAGATGCCCGCGGCGTTGTGCTTCACGCTGCTGGGAACCCACGCCGGCAACCTGGTCAGCCGGATCGGCTACCGGATCCCGGCGACGGCGGGCAGCCTGATCGCCGCGGCGGGCCTGTTCTGGCTGGCCCAGGTCGGCGTGGGCGGCAACTACTTCGCCGACGTGCTCGGTGCGCTGACCATCACCTCGATCGGTGCCACGCTCAGCGTCGTCGCCCTGATGATCGCCGCCACCGCGGAGGCACCGGCGGACAGCGCCGGCCTGGCTTCGGGCCTGGTCAACGTCACCCAGCAGCTGGGCGGCGCGATCGGGCTGGCGGCGCTCAGTTCGGTCGCGGCGGCGGCCACCGCGCGGTCGACCGGGCGGGGCAGTGACTCGCTGACGTCGCTGACCGACGGGGTCGGCGCCGCCCTCCTCGTCGGTGCCGGGCTCGCCGTGGCCACCGGCCTGCTCTCCGCGGTGCTCCTGCGGAAGTCGCGGCGGGCCAGCACCGAATCCGCTGCTCCGGCGAGTGCTCCGGTGGAGAACGAGAGCGCGGTCGCCGGACGTTAGGGCGTCGCATGAGGGAACCGCTCACAGAAATGGACAATGATGGTACGTACGCACGGCGCGTCGAGCGGTGGCCCCGTCGTTCTCCCCGGCACGTTGCGGGACCGGTCTCCCGAGGAGACGTGGGAGCTCGTGCGGCCCCGGATGCGTGACTACGGGATCACCAGGGTCGCCGAGCTCACCGGGCTCGACATCATCGGCATGCCGGTCTACATGGCCGTGCGGCCGCTCGCCACCACCGTGGGTGTCAGCCAGGGCAAGGGCGCCACGCCCTTGCTCGCCCGGCTGTCGGCGGTCATGGAGGCCATCGAGATGTCCGTCTGCGAGCGGTACTTCACCACTCCCGACGCCTTCGTCGCGGCGGCCGCGGAACTCGATCTCCCTTACACCACAACGGAAATAACCCCGACCGAGCGCTCGGTCATCTCCGATCGCTTCCCGCTGCGCTGGGTCCCCGCCGTCGCACTGGGGGACGGGGCGCCGACCTTCGTCCCGCTCCGCGCGGTCGCCATGGACGGCATCGCCGACGGCACCTGGCGACCGCCCACCCAGTTCTGTTCGGCCAATGGCCTGGCCAGCGGGAACAATCTCGCGGAAGCCACGATCCACGCGCTGCTCGAAGTCATCGAACGGTTCTCGACAGCCGGTATGGCGGAAACACCCATCCGGCAGCGAAAAGTCGTGGATCTCCGGACCCTGCCCGAGTGCTGGAGCCGCGATCTCATCGAGCGGTTGCACGACCTCGACTTCTGGGTGGAGGTCGTGGACTGCTCGACCGTATCGGGCGTGTCGACGTTCGCCGCCTTCGTCTGGGGCCCTGACATGCCCGGTCTCTACGCCGGTTCCGGTAGCCATTTCCTGCCCGAGATCGCCGTGCAGCGAGCCTTGACCGAGGCGGTCCAGAGCCGCATGTCGGTGATCAGCGGAACCCGCGAGGACATCGGCAGCGGGGCCTACCGGGGAGTGCGTTATCCCGTCCCGCCGGTGACCGTCGAACCGAACCGGTCGTGGGACGAGATCGCGAAACCCTCGGTGGGGGCCCGCGTTCCGAGCGCGGAGGTGCTTGCCTGGCTGGCCGCTCAGGTGAGTGTCATGTCGGGCCGTCCGGTGCTGCGTGTCGACCTGAGCCCGCCGGGGGAGCCCTTCGCCGTCTGCAAGGTGGTCGCGCCGGGGCTGCCCGAGGGACAGCACGAGGCGAGCGAGGATCTGCCCCGCTACCCCGATCCGGAAGACAGGCAGCCGCGGCTGGCGCAGGCCTCCGCGCAGGAGTAGCCAAGGAACCCCATGACGATCCACGTCTTCGCCGGCCCCTCGTTGTCCGGCTCGCCCGTGCTCGAACTGGCCGGGGTGTGCCCGCATCCCCCGATCGCGCACGGCGATCTCTACCGTCTCCGGCCGGACGCCGGCGACGCCGTCCTCATCGTCGACGGTGTCTATCAGCACACCGCGCCGGTGCGGCACAAGGAAATCCTCGATCTGTACGCGGCCGGCGTCCCCCTCTACGGGACGGCGAGCCTCGGTGCCCTGCGCGCGGCCGAACACCAGGGCCACGGGATGACCGGCCTGGGCACGGTCTTCGCCTGGTACCGGGACGGCCGGCTGATCTCCGACGCCGACGTGGCGTTGACCCACGGCGACGCCGATGTGGACTTCCGTGCCTTCACCCAGGCGATCGTGAGCATTCTCGGCGTCGCCGACCGTTTGGCCGCCGCCGGCCGGCTCGATCCGGCCGAGGCCGCGAAGGTCGTCGACCTCGCCCGGTCGCTGCATTTCACCGCCCGCACCAACACGAACCTGCTGGCGTCGGCAGGCGAGCGAGGGTTGGCAGGCCCGATGCGGCTCGTCGTCGACGAACTGCGCGGCGACCGGCTGAGCGATGTCAAGCGCACCGATGCCGAGGACGCGGTCCGGAGCCTCCTTGCCGAAAATATGCTGACGCCGCCGGGGCAGGGGATCGAGGTGCCGGTCACCACCTGGCGGAAGGAGTGGAGTCTCCAGCACACCCCGGCCACTTCCGATCCCGAAGGCCCGACCCGGCGCCAGGTGCTCGCCTGCGCGCAGCTGTTCCTCCCGGACTTCCCGGACCGCCACACCGCGCATGTGCTGGCCCATCTGCGGCCCGAATATCCGGAGGTCGGGGGAGACACGTTCGTTCCGGCCTGGTTGGACGCCCTGACCACGGAGGAACTCGTCCGCCGGGGAATCCTCGCCGATGGTGAAGCGGCCACGCTCACCAGGCACGACCGCGCGATCCGCGTGCTCGTGCGCACGTTCCGGCGACGCTCGGGGCGGCTCGTCTACGACGGGATACCTCCCGAGCTGGTGCCCGACCTGGCCGAATTGGCCGGACAGAGCGCACGGCTGCTCCGCCTGAGCAGTCAGGCCGTTCAGCTCAACCCGAAGTTCCACCCCGGCGATATTCCCACCGACGTGCTCGATACGACGTTCGCCGCGTTGTGGCGTACCGATGCGCTGGCGACCCACGTGCTCGACCGCGGTTTCCGCTCGGTCGAGGAGTTCCGCGAGCAGGCGCGGCCGTACTTCATCGCGGCACGAGCCTTTGTCGCGATGAGTGAGCGTCCCGCACAGGCGGCGTGAAACGGACACCGGTCATCGCGGGCTTGGACTGCCGCCGTCTCGGCACGTGCGAGATCAGGAGCAGGTCTGCGTCGTGACTGTGCTGTGGTCGTATCGCAGGCCGCTGCGGCCCGTGGCGTGCAGGAGGTTGTCCCGGAACCGGTCGAAGGTCAGCGGTGCCCGTACGGAGGCGAGCATCTCTTGGGTGCGCGGGCAGGCGAGCGTGTGGCGGATCGTGTCCAGTTCGGCGACCGTGAAGTCGCCACGGGCCGCGAGCTGCGCCGTCGTGCCCTGAGCCAGATCGGCGACTTCCCAGTTGATGCCGGCGTACTTGTTGTGCCCGACCCGGCGGCCGGGATAGGGCGTGGTGTGCGCGGCGACCGGATTGGACAGCCCGATGGGGTCGTGGATCCACATGTCCAGCGGGAGGAGCATGCCGGGGCCACCGATGTTGAAGAAGGTCGCGACGCTGTGTCCGGTGCCGGTCGGGTAGAGCTGCCAGCCGTCCTGTTCGCCGGGCACGAGCACCGCGCCCTGCCCGCTGGGCAGCAGCGCGCGGATCGGATCGGCGATCGCGGTGAACTGGTCGAAGTCCTCCGCGAGGATCGGGTGCTCGTGGTGGCTTTCGGACACGTAGGCGGCGCGTTCGTCGGCGATGCCCGTCGCGTCGTTCAGCGGCCGGGTCAGGTTCGTGTACTCGGTCCGCAGCCATCCGGCGGCGACCAGCGCCCACGCGGCGAGCGCGACCGTGGGCACGACGGTTGCGCGCGTCAGCCGAATCGCCATCACCGGCAGCAGGAGGCTGAACAGTGCGGGCAGCAGCATGCGTCCGTGCATGAAGTCGCCGCCGACGCGGATGACGTAGAGCGCCAGGGCAAGCGCGCTGAGCAGCGGCACGGCCACCACCACCGCGACACGCTTGTTCACGGTCTTGCGCCACAACAGGAACAAGGAGACGAGCGCACACAATCCCAGCGGGACCCATAGGTAGTAGGGGCCGGCGAAGTCGCCCAGGTACGTGAGTCCCTTGCCCCACAACGCGTTGGACGCTTCCTTGACCAGCGCGGTGTTCGGGGTGAGCAGCCCGTAGTAGCCCATGCGGAAGATCTGATACGCGACCGGCAGCGCGGCGGCCGCGGCGATCCACACCAGCGCGGCGCGCCAGCCCCGCCACGTGAGCACCAGCAGACCGGCCCCGGCGAAGGCACTGAACAGGCCGAGGTCCGGGCGGACGAGGACTCCGAGACCGATCACGATGGCTGTCAGGACCACCGGTTCGTTCGCTTGGTGCCGGGCGTGCCGCACCAGCAGCCACCACGTGGCACCGAGCCACAGCGTGATCAGCCCGGTCTCCAACCCCGACGTGGCGAAGTCGCGAAACGGGGGCAGCGCGATCACCACGAGCGCACCGGCCGGCACCACGAACACCGACCCGCCGGAGCCGGCGAGACGCCGGGCGCCGTCGAGAGCGAGCACCAGCCCGCCGGTCGCGCAGACCAGGCCCGTGAGCACTGCCAGCCATTCGAGCCGGAGCCCGGGGATCCAGGCCAATGCCGTGAGCAGAAAGGTCCACAACGTGCTGGTATTGGATTCGACCCGTTCGCCGAGGTTGAACACGGGTCCGTTCCCGGCCAGGATCTGCCGCACCGTCCGCAGGACGATCAGCCCGTCGTCGCTCATCCAGCGCCGGTTCCAAGCCAGCACGACGAAAACCGCGGTGGTGAGCCCGAACGCGAACCAGTTCCAGACTCGGGCCCGGGGCCGGCGAGACACCCTGCCGGGCTCGGCAGCCGACGCGCCGGGTTCATTGGTGAGGACCGTGGTCATCCGGGAGACTCTCCTACTTCACGGGTCCGCGCCGGGGAAATTCCCGGCCGCGACCCGCGCTGCCGTATACGACTCGTAACACGGAAGACCCGGTATCCGGAAATGTCATTTCGCGTGCGTTTCCGATACGCGTGCTCGGATCCCCCTGAAACGTGGTGAAAGTGCTTCACCCGACGAGCGCATCGGTTGTGCGACGGCTGTCGTTACATCCGTTACGGCCGATACTCGGTTTGTGACACGGATCACTGGACGTGATGATTAGGCTGTTCGGAGTAGTGTCCGTTTGGTTGCCTATTTCGGTGAGCTGTTATGAGAAAGCGACTGCGGGCATACCGTGCCGTCGCGCCTGGGGTGTCCGGCCTTGGGTGCCCCGGCGGCCCCCGGGGACGGAGGCCCCGGCGGTTATTCAAAAAAACGAGCCCACGACACAAGGAAAAAAAGCGGTAGGCGT
>NZ_JBHYJW010000119.1:0-8673 GCF_042741125.1 Amycolatopsis sp. NPDC058986
AGGGTTTGGCGGGATTCGGGGACGGGGCCGCCGTCGCGGGCACCGCCACCGCGAGCAGCGTCGCGGCGACGAGGGCGAACAGCAGACGGATACGCGACATAAATCATCTCCCCATCAGAGGTGACACACGCGAATGGTGCGAATCTCACCGTAGCCACCCGAAGACGCGCGCAGAAGAGTCCGACGCCACAGGACTTATCAGTGGCAGGAATGGCAGATTCCCGGTCATCGGGACGAAGCCGGCGCACCGAGCCAGCACCGCAGGGATTCCGCGAGCGTCTCCCGTCCGCCGCTCACCCAGGCGATGTAGCCATCCGGGCGGACGAACGCGGGCGGCGTGCCGGGGAACTGCGTGGGCGCCGCGGTGACGACGGTGACCCGGTCGCCCCACGCTTCGGCGACTTCGCCCGTTTCACCGCGAGGATCGAGCACGATTCCCGCACCTGTCGCGGCGTGTTGGGCGAAGGTTGTCCCGTCGGCCAAGACGAAGTCGGGCGCCCGGCGGCCGATCAGGGGATGGTCGCCGGGGAGGTCGTACCGCTGCCAGCCGCCGCCGATCTTCTTGACCACGTACGTCGCGCCGTGCGGGGTGTCGAGAAGATCGGCCAGCACGTCGCGCAACGCGGCGACGCGGGGATCGCCGGGCACGCCGGCCGCGGTCTGCGCCATGCTCCACCGCTGGACCCAGGCGCCGATCGGCCACCGTTCGGCGGTGTAAGTGTCCACAAGGGACATCGGGGCGAAACCCCGCGCGACGGCGGCGAGCTTCCAGCCGAGGTTCATCGCGTCGCCGAGGCCGAGATTGAGCCCCTGACCGCCCGCGGGCGAATGCACGTGGGCGGCGTCGCCCGCCAGCAGGACGCGGCCACGGCGGTAGGTTTCCGCCTGACGGGTGGTGTCGGCGTAGCGGGTCGCGGCGTGGACGGCGGTGACCGTGACGCCGGTTCCGCTCACCCGGCGCAGGCTCTCCTGGATTTCGGCGGCGGTGACCTCGGAATCCCGATCGGCCGGTGGCGGGGTGAATTCGACGGTGTGCACGCGTGACTTGCCGTCCTCGGCCCAGCCACCGACCACATAGGACCCGTTCACACCCGGCCGCCAGTCCGGCGCCGTCAGCTCTTCACCACCTTCCATGTCCACAATGGCCTGACGTCCGGTGAAAGTCGGGTCCACGCCGGGGAAATCAAACCCCGCGAGCTTGCGGACCGTACTGCGACCGCCGTCGCAGCCGACCAGCCAGCCCGCCTCGATCTCGTCATCCCCCGCCCGCACCCGGACCCTGTCCTCGCCGGCGACGAAGCCGCTCACAGCCACACCCCTGCGGATTTCGGCACCGAGTTCCCGCGCGTGCCTGCCGAGGACGGTTTCGAGGTCCTGCTGGGCGACGACCCCGGCACTGAGCGGTTCGCCGGTGAACTCGGGATCGGCGAAGTCCAGCCGATCCGCGCGGATGCCGATCCCGGCGAAGTGCCCGGCGAACACCTCCCCGGCTTCCACGCCCTCGGGCCCGGGTTCCGGCGTTTCCGCCGGGTCGTACCAGAAGAAAGCGTTTTCGCGAATCGCGGGCACAAGACCACGGAGATGCAACGCGGCGACCGTTGGCCCGTTGAGGGCGCGCGCGCCCATCGAACCCGCCTTCCGCGGCTGCGCCGGGTCGCTTTCGCGTTCGAGCACCAGCACCCGCGCGCCACCGGGCCGCAGTTCGGCCGCGAGCAGCAGGCCGACCGGCCCCGCGCCCGCGACGACGACGTCGTAGTCCATGTCTCCCCCAAAAACTAGAAACGATGTTCGCAGTTACCCCAGGCTAGCAAACCCCAAACATCGTTCGCAATAATCATGGTCGTGGACGAGGTGATCTGGATGCGGCCCGAGCACGGGACCCGGGGCCCCAAACCGGCGTTCAGCCGCGACGACGTCGCGAAGGCCGCCGTGCGGATCGCCGACGCCGAGGGCCTCGACGCGTTGTCGATGCGCCGGATCGCCACCGAACTCGGCGCGGGCGCCGCGTCGCTCTACCGGTATGTCCGCAAGAAGGACGAGATCTTCGAGCTGATGATCGACGCCGTGCTGGGTGAGCGGACCGGCTTCTCGCCCAGCGGCGACTGGCGTGCCGATCTGACCGCGCTGGCCCATCTGCAGCGGGAGACGGCGCTGCGGCACCGCTGGTTCGCCGGGCTGTCCGCGGGCAGGCCGACGCACGGTCCGCACAGTCTCGCCGGGCTGGAACAGGCCTTGTCGGTGTTCGACGGACTCGCCCTGTCCGCCGACGAGATGTTGCTCTGTCTCGACACGGTTTCCGCGTTCGTCCGCGGCCATGTCCTCGCCGAACTGGCCGAGGAGGAGGCCGTCCGCCGCACCGGTCTGAGCCACGACGAGTGGATGGAACAGCAGGGCGAGTACGGCCCGGCGATCATCGGCAGCGGCCGCTATCCCCGCTTCACCCGTGTCATCGTCGAAGCCGAGAGCCCACATGCGGCGGACCGGCTGGAGCGTGGTTTCGCGCTCGGCCTCGACCGTGTCCTCACCGGCCTCGCGGCGAGCATGGAAGGACACCGATCTCGCGCCGTCCGTCCATAGTCGGCCCTTCAAGCGGATCCTTCACGTTCTTTACAGCTAATATCCTTGGTTAAGGCCTGTAACCACGAGGGACGGAGGTGGCCATGGCGAACGCCGCGACGTCGCCACGCGAGCGGTACCGGGCGCAGATGCGCACGGAGATCAAGGAACAGGCGTGGGAGCAGATCGCCACGTCGGGGGCGTCCGCGCTGTCGCTCAACGCGATCGCCAAGCAACTGGGGATGAGCGGGCCCGCGCTCTACCGCTACTACGCCAGCCGCCACGACCTGATCACCGAACTCATCAGGGACGCCTACCGCAGCTTGGCCGACACCCTGGCCGAGGTGGCCGCGGCCGGCGACGCCGACCTCCCCCGCCTCGGCCGCACCGTTCGTGCCTGGGCGCTCGAGGATCCCCAGCGGTACTTCCTCATCTACGGCACGCCCGTGCCCGGCTACCACGCCCCGGCCGACACCACCACGATCGCCGACGAGATCATGGCGGTGCTGCTCGCCGCCTCGCCGGACGCCGAGACGGCCCCGGAGATGGCGACGCGACGCGCGATGGCCTTCTGGACCCGTGTGCACGGCGTGCTGTCCCTGGAGCTCGCCGGCCAGTTCGCCGGGTTGGACCTCGACCCGGCCGCCCTTTTCGAGTCCGAATTGGACAGTCTGCGGGAGCTCTGACCGCGGCAGGGTCAGCCTGCGGCCCACGTGACCGGGAGTTCGTGGACCCCGTAGATCAGCATGGTGGTCCCCAGCGGCACGTCCCCGGCCGGGACGGCCAGCCGCAGTTCGGGGAACCGAGCGAACAACGCGGGTAGCGCGACCCGCATCTCGACCCGCGCCAGCTGCTGGCCGAGGCACTGGTGGATGCCGTGCCCGAACGCGACGTGCCCGGCTGTGGCCCGGTGCGGGTCGAGCACCTCCGGATCGGGGAACCGTGCCGGATCGTGATTGGCCGCCGGCACCGACACCGTGACGGCCTCGCCCGCCTTGACGAGCTGTCCGGCCAGTTCGACGTCCTCCAGCGCGACCCGGACCGTGCACGGGACGATACTGAGGTAGCGCAACAGTTCCTCGACCATCGCGTCGGCGTTTCCGGCCAGTTCCGGGATCAGCGCGGGGTTTTCGAGCAGGGCGAAGGCACCGAGCGTGATCATGTTGGCGGTGGTGTCGAAGCCCGCGCCCAGCAGGGTGAAGGCGATGTTGGTGAGTTCCTCGTCGGTGAGGTCGCTCCCGGCGAGACCGCCGAGCAGGTCGTCGGTCGGCTCGGCGCGTTTGGCGAGCACCAGTTCCCGCAGGTAGTCCTGCATCGCGGTGTAGACGGCGAAGCGTTCCTCCGGGGAGGAGTCGGCCTGCATGAGCACCTGGGCCTCGTCCTGGAACCGCTCCCGGCCGGACTCCGGCACGCCGAGCAGCTCGCAGATCACCTGGCCGGGGATCGGCAGCGCGAACGCCCGCCGGAGATCGGCGGTGTCGCCGGCGCGTTCCATCTCGTCCAGGCAGGCGGCGGTGATCTCCTCGACGCGTTCGGTCAGCAGGCGCATGCGGCGCACGGTGAACTGGCCGGTGAGCAGGCGGCGGTAGCGGGTGTGCTCGGGCGGGTCGGTCTGGGTGAAGATGCCGGGCGGGGCGGGCCGTCCCGCGCTGTCGCCGGTGCCGGGGAGCGGCGGGTGCGCAAGGTCGGCCCTGGCACTGAACCGGGAATCGGCCAGTACCGCGCGGACCAGCTCGTGGCTGGTCGCCAGCCAGCCGACATGTCCGTCGGGGTAGGCCATCCGGCTCAGCGGCTGGTTCTGGCGCAGCTTCGCCAGTTCCGCGGGCGGGTCGAACGGACGGCCGGGCACGCGGGTCATGGGCAGTGGTTCGGCGGCGGGCTGGGTCATGGTGGTTTCCTCGGTGCTCATCAGGATTCGGTACTTCCCACGCTAGGTTGTGTTTCCTGCAGCGTCACTTTGGCGACTACGGTTTTTGGGAGTATTTCTGGATTTTTGCGCGAATCATTGCAATGATCCTGACAGCGAATGCAACGAGTAGCGGCGGAATTGCAATGACTGCCGGTGAACGCACCAGGAGGCGAGAATGCCGGGAGGCCGCCTGAGTCCCGAGGACCGGCAGAGGATCGCGGCGGGGCTCGCCGATGGGCTGGGGTACGCCGAAATCGCCCGGCGGCTCGGCAGGCCGACGTCGACCGTCAGCCGCGAGGTGTCCCGCAACGGCGGCGCGCGCGGTTACCGGGCGGACTACGCCCAGCTGGCGACGGGACGGCGTGCCCGTCGCGGTGGGCTGTCCGCCTCGGCCGCAGCGTCCACCGAAGCCGTCGAGGGCCGGGACGTCGCGTCGATCGACGAGTTCGAGCGGGAGTTCGCGGCGATGATGACGCAGTCGGGCTTCCCGCGGATGATGTCGCGGGTGTTCGTGTCGCTGTACCTGAGCGACACCGGCAGCCGGACCGCCGCCGAACTCGCGCACCGGCTCGGCGTCAGCCCCGCGTCGGTCTCGAAAGCCGTGGCGTACCTGGAAAAGATGGAACTGCTGACGCGGGTGCGGGATTCCCGGCGGCGCGAGCGGTACGTGGTCGATGGGGATGCCTGGTACCGCGCGTGGGCGGCGAGCTTCCGCTCGGTCGAGCAGTGGGGGCACGCCGCCCGGCGCGGCGCCGGACTGCTCGGCACCACCACCCCCACCGGTGCTCGGCTCGACGAGATGGGCGAGATCTTCGAGCACCTCGGGCATGAGATGACCGAGGCGGCCGAGCACTGGCGGCGGGTGGTCACGGCGCGGCGGGTCAGTCCACCAGCGCCCCGCAGCTGATGTTGGCGGTGGCCGCGGTCATGCTGCGTGCCTTGTCGGAGGCGACGAACGCCGCGACGTTCCCGACGTCCTCCAGCGTCGCCGCGCGGCCGAGCATCGTCGCCTTCTCCAAGCTCTCGACGATTTCCTTTCCGCCCGGCATGTCCGGTGGGACGACCTCCGCGATGCCGCCGGTCCGCAGGGTCACCGCGCGCACCCCGTACGGCCCGAGCTCGGCGGAGATCTGCCGCCGCATCGCTTCGAGCGCGGCGAACCCGGCCTGCAGGCCGCCGACGTGGAACTCGCGCACCGGGTCGCCGTCCCCGCCGAACACCAGGATCACCCCGGACCGCTGCCGTTTCATGTGCCGTGCGGCCGCCCGCGCGGTGAGAAACGTCGTGCGCACACCGGTTTCGACCGGCTGGAGGTAGTCGGCGACCGACATCTCGGCCATCGGCGTGCCCTGGACGTCGCCGTGGGTGATGAGGTTGAAGGAGATGTCGAGACTGCCCGCCTTCGCCGCGACGGCGTCGGCGTGCGCGTCGACGGCCTGCTCGTCCAGCGCGTCGACCACGGCGATCTCGGCCTCACCGCCCGCGGCACAGATGTCCTCGGCGACTTTGTCGAGCTTCGCCGCCGTCCGGCCGGTGAGGAACACCGTCGCCCCTTCGCGCGCGAACGCTCGGGCCACCGCGCCCCCGATCGCCCCGCCCGCGCCGTAGACCACCGCGTTCTTGCCCGCGAGCATCATGCGTTACCTCCCGTCCGCGGCCCGCCCTTCGCGGGCCTTTCACCAGACGCGTCGAACGGGCGGTCCGGCGATCGACATCGGCCGCTCAGGTTTTCCTGGCGGCCTCGGTGAGCAGCACTATCCGGCGGCCATGCAGCTCCCCGCGTTCCAGCCGGCGATGTGCCCCGGCCAGTTCGCCGAGCGAGCCGAGCTCGACGATCCGCGGCCGCAGCCCGCCGCGCGCGAAATGCCGGTTGAGCGCGACGGCGGCTTCGGCCAGCTCCGCGGAGGTGGCGTTGGAAATGGCGAAGCCGATGACCGAACGATCGTGGGTGTACAGCTCACCCGCGGGCAGCACCGGCCTGCTCTGCGCCCCGGCGAGCAGCACGATCCGGCCGCGGAAGGCCAGCATCTCGACAGCGGCGTCGAAATCGTTGGTGCCGGAGGTGTCGATATGGAGATCCGCGACCCCGCGCAGGCATCCGGGCAGCCGGGGATCGTGGTAGTCGTAGGCCGCCGACGCGCCGAGGCCGAGGCAGTACTCGAGATCCGCGCCCGACGCCGTCGCGATCACCTTCGCGCCCGCTTCGACGGCGAGTTCGACCAGCGCGCTGCCGACGTTGCCCGCCGCGCCCGCGATCACCACGGTCTCGCCCGCCCGCACCCGGCCGTGGGTGACCAGCGCCAGATACGCGGTGGCGGCCGGATGGACGACGGCGACGGCGTCGACCGGATCGGTGTCCGGGGGCAGCGGATACAGCCGGTCGGCGGGGACGACCACCCGCTCGGCCGCGGCACCCTGGCGGCCGCCGTGGCCAAGGCTGTTGCACCACACCAGATCGCCGTCCGCGAAGCCCGGCGCGCCGGGGCCCGCCTCGAGCACCCGGCCGACGAGATCGCGGCCCAGCACGAACGGGAACGTGACGGGAACGGGAACAAGCCCGGACCGGATGAACGTGTCGACGTGGTTGACCGTGGTCGCCAGCACCTCGACGAGGACGTCCGACGGACCCGGCCGCGGTTCGGGGAGTTCGCCGAACCGGATCTCGTCCGGCCCGCCAAGGTGCTCGACAAATCCGGCCAGCATGATCACGACCATACCGGCCGCCGCGGCCTGTGGCAGGGCCGTGACCGGCCTGCTCGGTGTGCACTGTGGACCGGGCGAAGAAACGTGTTTGCCCGGCAACGGGCAAACCCTTTACCGGCAAATCGCACCCGTACGGAGCAAACACCCCGGCGCCGACGGTGGTAGACGGGTCTGGTGACCGACCACCACGAGCCGCTCACCATCGGCGGCAAGGTGCTCCATCAGTGGCTCCACGCCGAACGCCGAAGACTGGCGCACCGGCTGGCCGACCGGATCGGCGACGAAACCGGCTCTCCGGCAGGCTTTCCGGTGCGAGAACGGGAGACCATCGCCGAATCCGTCGAAGAAAACCTCCGCCTGATCGCCGAATCACTCCGTGATCGCACCACCCCCGGCCCGGCGGCGCTGGCCGGACCGCTCGCCTCCTCCGCCGCCCGCCGGGCGAACGAAGGAATTCCGCTGGACACCGTGCTGTCCACCTGTCACACCAGCACCATGGTGGCTTGGCGCGAGCTGGTCGCCGAGGCGACCGCCGAGGATCTGGCCGACGTCGTGGCCTGCACCGAACTCCTGCTCGGCTGCCTCGCCTGCGCGAGCACCGCCGTCACGGCCACGTACCTCGAAGAACGGCACCAGCGGGACATCGACGGACAGCGCCGCCGGCACGCACTGCTTTCGGCTCTGCTGCGCGGTGATCCCCCGGACGGTGCGGCGCGCCGGGCCGAAATCCCGCTCCCGAGCCGATTCCTGGTGCTCCACCTGCGTTTCGGCCGCCATCCGGCCGAGGACCGGCCCGGTACCGACGGGGCGATGGCCACCCAGCACAAGATCCACCGGGCCACCACGGAACTCGCCCGCACCGCGGGGGATCCGGTGCTGTCGCTGCTCGACGCGTCCGGCGGAACCGTGCTGATCCCGGACAACACCGCCGAGCACAACTGGTCCGCCGACGAAATGCTGGTCACCCGGCTCGGCCAGGCGGCCGAGGTCGACGTCACGGCGGGTGGGGTACTCGCCGGGCCCACCGAGGTGCCCGGCGCGGCGGACCAGGCGCGCGACCTCGTCGAGCTGGCCGAGGCGTTCGGCCGCGGTCGCGGCTTCTACCGGCTGGCCGATCTCATGCTGGAGTACCAGCTGACCCGCCCGAGCCCGGCACGGGCCGAACTCGGCGGGCTGCTCGAACCGCTGGAAACGCATCAGGATCTGCTGGCGACGCTGGAAACCTACGTCCGGCTCGGGCTCAACCGGCGGCGGACCGCGGCCCAGCTGCACGTCCACCCGAACACCGTCGACTACCGCGTCCGCCGCGCGGTCACGCTGACCGGTCTCGACCCTGCCGATCCCGCCCAGCTGCAGCACATCGGCGCGGCGCTGATCATCCGGCGCCTGCCCGGCTAGGTCCAAACAGGACACACACGCGCCTCCCGGAGATGCCGTTAAGGCCACCTTACGGGCGTCAGACGCCAGTAAGGTGGCCTTAACGGCACGCGGGATCAGGCCAGGGT
>NZ_JBHYJW010000120.1:0-8349 GCF_042741125.1 Amycolatopsis sp. NPDC058986
GTCGCGTCCTCCTGGCTCTTCGGCCTCGCCCGCGTCCGCGACATGATCTGTCGGTGACTTTTTTCTCGGTGGTTGCACTGACGGGGACTTTCCTCGCATCGCATGCGAGGAAAGTCCCCTTCGGCAACGATCAGGCCGCCGCCTGCCATGACGCCTGGTAGGCCTCGACGAGCCACGCGTCCGCCCAGGCCGTGTCCGGCTCCTCCGCCAGCGGCGAAGCGCCCCGGATCAGCTGGTCGAGCCGGTCCTCCAGACCACGCGCGGCCTCGAGCGCCTCCTCGAGGGAGTGCTTGCCCTGACGCAGATCTCGCAGCCACGAGCCCCACGGTTCGGGCACCGGCAACGTGATCTTCCCGGTCTCCAGCAACTCGACGCCCTGGACGCCCAGCCGCACCATGTGCATCGCGTACTTGGTGTCGAAACCGTACTTCCCGACCAGCTCCGGCCGGTTCACGCGCGGCGAACGCTCACCGGTCAGGTGCGCCCGCTGCGCCCGGGAGTAGCCGAGGAACCGGAGACCGGCCTTGCGGGACACGATCCGCCCGGCGTTGGCCCGCAGTGCCCGGCCGAGGTCGTCGATCCGCACGATCTCCTCGTCCGGCACGAACAACGGCAGCAGCACGGTCGGGTTCCCGGTCAGCGCCAGCCGCATCCACTTGCGCAACGAGTAGACGATCAGGTCGAGGTCGCCGGGCCCGGAGCGGACACCTTCGGGCTGGGTGCGGAAGATGTACTGCTCGAACCGCCGCAGCCCCGCGACGTACTCGGCGGGTTCCACGCACAGGCCCATCTCGTCGCGGTCGTCCTGACCCGCGACGGCGGTGCCGTGCAGGCCGGAACCGACCTGGCAGCGCAGAATCGTGCCCTGCTCCGCGATGGCGGCGAACTCGGGACTGTCGTGTTTCATGGGAAAGGTTGTACCGCCCGCGCCGCTCGCCGGGCACCCGATTTACCCGGACCCCGAGCCGCCTCAGGGTCGGAGTCCAGGGTCGGCTTCCGGGCCGTTCCCCGATGTGGCGGCGCCCCGATCCGGGCGAACATTGAGCCATGACGAACAGCGTGTACACCCCGGAAAAGTCCATCAAGCAGCTCCGCCGCAGCCGGACCGACAAGATGATCACCGGCGTCTGCGGTGGCGTGGCCAAGTACTTCGGCGTCGACGCCTCGATCGTGCGGATCGCGCTCGTCGTCGGCACCTTCTTCTCGGCGGGCACGGGAATCCTGCTCTACGCGGCCGCCGCGATCCTGGTGCCCGAGGAGGGCACGGACTCCTGACCCTGGCGGGCACCGGTCGCAGGGGGAACGGTGCCCGCCGGAGGATTCGGGGTGCACCAAGGGGGCATAACGGCCCGGAGGCGAAACCGCCTCCGGGCCTTTTGCCGTCCGCCAGGCCGGGTCATGCTGGACATCGGGGGAGGTCCGGCATGACCGCTGAATTCGACCCGCGGAGCTCGGTCGCGGTACTCATCGCTCGAGGAGTCGTCACCACGCTCGCCGCCGGGGTCGGCCTGATCACCGCGTCGCTGTCGCTGCTGTTCCAGCACCTCGCGCGCTGTCTCGGGGATCTCTTCGTCGACGGCTGCCAACGACAGGCCGCGTGGTCGTGGTCGCTCTGGTGGACGTTGCTCCCGGCCGCCGTCGGGGTGCCGTGCGCGATCTCGGCGATCGTGGTGGCGTTCCGCACCGACCGGGCGGCTCGGGCCTGGACCGCCGGGCTGATCCTGCTCGGCATCGGCGCGCTCCTGCCCTTCGCGATGCTGTGGTTCGTGTCCGGCTTCTGAACGCCCACCGGACCTGCCCCGGCACAGGACTCCGTAGCACATAAAGAAAGCCCGGCCCGCCGAAGCGGACCGGGCTTTCCCGGGTTCAAGCAGCCGGACTCAGAAGTCCATGCCACCCATGCCACCGGACGGGTCGGCCGGAGCGGCGGCAGCCTTCTCCGGCTTGTCCGCGACGACAGCCTCGGTGGTCAGGAACAGCGCCGCGATGGAAGCGGCGTTCTGCAGCGCGGAGCGGGTGACCTTCGTCGGGTCCGGAACACCGGCCGCGAGCAGGTCCTCGTACTCGCCCGTGGCGGCGTTGAGGCCGTGGCCCTGCGGCAGGCCCTTGACCTTCTCCACCACGACGCCGCCCTCGAGGCCGGCGTTGATCGCGATCTGCTTGAGCGGCGCCTCGACGGCGACCTTGACGATGTTGGCACCAGTGGCCTCGTCGCCCTCGAGCTTCAGGCCCGCGAAGGCGGCCTCGGCGGCCTGGATCAGGGCCACGCCACCACCGGCGACGATGCCCTCTTCCACGGCGGCCTTGGCGTTGCGCACCGCGTCCTCGATGCGGTGCTTGCGCTCCTTGAGCTCGACCTCGGTGGCGGCACCGGCCTTGATGACGGCCACGCCACCGGCCAGCTTCGCCAGCCGCTCCTGCAGCTTCTCGCGGTCGTAGTCCGAGTCCGAGTTCTCGATCTCGGCGCGGATCTGGTTGACGCGACCCTGGATCTGGTCGGCGTCGCCCGCACCCTCGACGATCGTGGTCTCGTCCTTGGTGATGACGGCCTTGCGCGCCTTGCCCAGCAGGGAAAGGTCCGCGTTCTCCAGCTTGAGGCCGACGTCCTCGGAGATGACCTGGCCACCGGTCAGGATCGCGATGTCCTGCAGGATCGCCTTGCGGCGGTCACCGAAGCCCGGGGCCTTGACGGCGACGGACTTGAAGGTGCCACGCATCTTGTTGACGATCAGGGTGGCCAGCGCCTCGCCCTCGACGTCCTCGGCGATGATCAGCAGCGGCTTGCCGGACTGGATGACCTTCTCCAGCAGCGGCAGCACGTCCTTGACGGTGGAGATCTTGGAACCGAAGAGGAGGATGTACGGGTCCTCCAGCTCGGCTTCCTGACGCTCCGGGTCGGTCACGAAGTAACCGGAGATGTAGCCCTTGTCGAAGCGCATACCCTCGGTGAGCTCGAGCTCGAGGCCGAAGGTGTTGCTCTCCTCGACGGTGACGACGCCTTCCTTGCCGACCTTGTCCAGCGCCTCGGCGATCAGCTCGCCGATGGTGCGGTCAGCGGCCGAGATCGAGGCGGTAGCAGCGATCTGCTCCTTGGTCTCGATCTGCACGGCGGCCTTGTGCAGCTGCTCGGTGACGGCCTCGACGGCCGCCTCGATGCCCCGCTTCAGGCTGATCGGGTCGGCGCCGGCGGCGACGTTGCGCAGGCCCTCGCGCACGAGCGCCTGGGCGAGCACGGTGGCGGTGGTGGTGCCGTCACCCGCGACGTCGTCGGTCTTCTTGGCAACTTCCTTGACGAGCTCGGCCCCGATCTTCTCCCAGGGGTCCTCGAGCTCGATCTCCTTGGCGATGGAGACACCGTCGTTGGTGATCGTCGGCGCGCCCCACTTCTTTTCGAGCACGACGTTGCGGCCCCGCGGGCCGAGGGTCACCTTGACGGCTTCGGCGAGGGTGTTCAAGCCGCGCTCGAGACCGCGGCGGGCGTCCTCGTCGAACGCGATCAGTTTGGCCATTGCGGTGTGGTCCTCCGGTATTGGGCGCTGCTGGTCCGCCGCCCAACGCGACGGCAGCAGCAGGACACGTCCTTACGGCCAGGCTCGGTGCCCGCGACGGACGACTGCGCCCCGGTAGGAGCCAGCCTCACCGTCCCGACCTTCAGGCGCTCGGTCGGTGACCGTGCGCCTGGCACTCGACGGCGTCGAGTGCCAAGTTCGTGTTTAGCACTCCGGGGGTGAGAGTGCAAGAACGCGAGGTCAGGAGCTCGGCCTGATCGAGATGGACGTCGGCGGGGCCTTCAGCGACGACGGCGCGTTCGAACTCGACCCGCCGGGGCCGACCGGGATGTTCGGCGCGGTCGTCGCCGGTCCGCCGCCCCCGGTGCCGGAGTCGCTGCCGAACAGGAAGATCGCGCCCACGACGAGACCCGCGACCACGAGCACGCCGACGGCGATGAGGATCCACTTGGTCGCGCCGCCGCGCTTGGCCTGTTGGAAGGTGTCGGCACCACCGACCTGCGCGGGCGGGCGCAGCCGCATCGGATCGCCCTGCTGGCCGTAGCCGGGCGGCGGGCCCTGCGGCGGCATCCCCGGCTGACCGGGGTACCCGGGCTGCTGGCCGGGGTAGCCGTAGCCGGGGGGCGGTCCGGCGGGACCGGGCTGGCCCGGTGGCATACCCGGCGGCGGATAACCGTAACCGGGGGGCGGCCCCTGCGGGGGCTGGCCGGGGGGCGGCCCCGGGGGCGGCTGAGGCGGGCCCTGCGGCGGTTGTCCCTGCGGACCCTGTCCCTGGCCGTAGCCGGGCTGTTGTCCTCCGTACGGTTGCACGGGGCCCCCTTCTCCCTGCACTGCTGCGTTGTGCGGTGGTCCGGGCCGCACCGGCGCGGAGCCCGGCGGACCAGGTGGCTGGTCCGACGTCGCGAGCGGGCCGAGGGCCTGCCGCGCCGCGGCGATCATCTCAACACAGCTGGGGAAGCGATCGGAGGGATTCTTCGCCATTCCCCGGCGAATCACCTCGTCGATGCCCCCCGGAAGGGCGACAACGCGGGAGATGGACGGCGGTTCGCCGTTCAGATGCCCCTTGATCACCGTCGGGACGTCGCCCTTGAACGGCGGGCTGCCGGTCAGGCAGGCGTAGAGCACGCAGGTCAGCGCGTACTGGTCGGTCCGCCCGTCCAGCGGCTCGCCGCGCAGGTGCTCGGGCGCGGCGTAGGTGGGCGAGCCGAGGAAGTCCCCGCCGCGGGTCCGGTGCCCGGTCGCGCCGCGGCGCGTCAGCCCGAAGTCGGCGACGTAGACGTGCTCCCGCGTGGTCTCCTTGCTGGTGACCAGCACGTTCGCCGGTTTGACGTCGAGGTGCACGAGACCGCGGTTGTGCAGCGTGTCCAGCGCGTCCGCGACCTGGTCGAGCAGGGACAGGGCTCGAACAGGCGCGATCGGACCGGACGAGATCAGGCCGGCGAGGTCCCCGCCGTCGACCATGCGCATGGCGATGTAGAGCATGCCGTCGAGCTCGCCGAAGTCGTACAGCGGCACGACGTTGGCATGGTCGATCGCGGAGGTGTTGCGCGCCTCGTCCACGAAGCGCTCACGGAACTCGGCGTCGGCCCCGAGGTGGTCACCGATGACCTTCAGCGCCACCTTGCGTCCGAGCCGCACGTCCGTGGCCTTGTAGGTCACGCTCATGCCGCCCTTGCCGAGCACCGCGTCGATCCGGTAGTTGCCCAGCCGGCGACCGGTGAGGTCCCCCGACACATCGCCTGTCACGCAGCGCAGCCTAACGCCCTGGTTTCGGAGGCCGCTTCCGGTTCGCCCAACCGGTCACTTCGCCGGTTACGAAACTTTCCGTACGTCAGCCGCCTGGCTGCGTCCGTCCCTGCCCGCCTGCACCTCGAACTCGACCCGGTCGCCTTCGTCAAGGGTGCGGAATCCCTCCGCCTGGATGGCCGAATAGTGGACGAAGACGTCCGGCCCTTCCGTGGATTCAATGAACCCGTAACCCTTTTCCGAGTTGAACCATTTGACGGTGCCGACTGCCACGGCGCCCTCCCTCAGCACAAAGGATCCGCTGTCCGGCAACGGATGGAGTGGAGTTCACGCTACCGGAATTACGGGTGGCGGCAATGGGCAATTCGTCCCAAGGTCAGCTTCGGGAAAGACGACGGTTGCGGGCTTGTACCAGCACGGTGCCCGGACCGGCGAAGTCGAGCGTGAGCCCCTCGCCGGTCCGCAGCGACTGCGGCCCGCTCGGATCCACCGCCCGCAGCCTGCACTGCACGCTGTCCGGATAGGCCAGCAGGTAGTCCGGGCTGACCGTGACGAGTTCCCCGCGCGCCAGCTCGAACTGCTCGACCGGGCCCGGCGCGGCCAGCACGAGCGGGCCGGTTCCGCTGTAGTGCTCCAGAAAACCGGAGTCCGCGCCGAACAACTGCTGCAGCGGCGGCCACGTCTGGTCGTGCCGGATCGACGCCGGCCGCGCCAGCAGCGCGTCGCGGTGGACCGACCAGCCCGCCGAGCCGTCGAACTCGAGCGGGTAGACGTCGCCGGGCACGATCGGCGCGAAGTCGATCCAGCCGCCGTCGGTGGGCGCGGTGAAGACCGACGGGGCGGTCTTGCCCGCCCGCACACCCCCGCGCGACGGCACGGTTTCGGTGACACCGAAGCTGCTCGCGAGCATCGTCTCCCCGGTGCCCTGCACGGCTTCGCCGGGGTTGAGGAACACGCGGGCGACACCGAAGTTCGGCGTGTGTCTGGTGTGTACGCGCATCGCTCAGCGACTCGGGACGTGGCTCAGGATCCAGCTGATCAGCGAGGACGGGTTCCGCGTCTGCGTCATTACCTGGCCGGGGCCTGCGAAGTCGAAGACGAGCCCCTCGCCGCTCTTCATCGACTGGATGATGCCGGTGGAGACCTTGCGGACCTGGTACTGCACGGTGTCGGCGTAGGCGACGACGTGCCCGGTGTCGATGGTGACGACCTCTCCCGGCTGCAGCGTGATCGTTTCGAGCGCGCCGTAACAGGCGACGACGAGCTGACCCTGCCCGGTGGCGTGGGTGAGGAAGCCGCCCTCACCACCGAAGAGGTTCTTGAACCCGCCCCACTTCGTCTCGGTCTGGATCCCGTGCGAGGACGCGAGCCAGCAGCCGCGCGTGACGCACCAGCCGACCCGGCCGTCGAGCTCGACGACCTGGATGTCACCGGGGAGGTTGGCCGCGACGTCGACCCAGCCGCCGTTCTGCGGCGCGGTGTAGGTGGAGATGAAGAACGACTCCCCGCCCAGAACGGCCCGGCCAAGGCCCTTCATGATCCCGCCCTGCGCCCGCGATTCGACCTGCACGCCGTAGCTGGTCGCCATCATGGCGCCGGATTCCACCCTGGCGGGCTCGCCAGGGGCCAGCATGAGCCGCGCGACCGCGAAAGCCGGCTGCTGCCGGAGGTGAACCTGCATTTTTCTCTCCCCGAACTCCTCGTGTGACGCGGGAGAGTGTTGCACGAGTGGCGGTTGCGGGGAGGATGGTCCGTGTGATCTCCGTCGACGCCTACCGGGACCAGGTGACCGAACTGCTCGGCACCACGCCCGCCACCGCTGTTCCGCTGGCCGACGCCGCCGGGCTCGTCCTCGCCGAGGACGTCCGCGCCGGGGTGTCGCTGCCACCCTTCGACAACTCCGCGATGGACGGCTACGCGGTCCGCGCCGCCGACGTCGCCGGTGCGGGCAAGGACACACCGGTGGAGCTGCCGGTCGCCGACGACATCCCGGCGGGCCGGATCGACGTCGCGCCGCTGAAGCCGGGTACCGCGCACCGGATCATGACCGGCGCGCCGCTGCCACCCGGCGCGGACGCCGTCGTGATGGTCGAGGACACCGACCGCGGCACGGACGTCGTGCGGATCTTCACCGCGGCCATGGCGAACGCGCACATCCGGCGGCTCGGCGAGGACGTCGCCGAGGGCACCGTGGCGTTGCGTGCCGGAACCGTGCTCGGGCACTCCCAGCTCGGCCTCGCAGCGGCGGTCGGGCTGGCCCAGGTCCGGGTGCACCGGCCGCTGCGAGTGCTCGTCGCGTCCACCGGCTCGGAACTGGTCGACGCGCCGGAACCGTTGCGGCACGGGCAGATCTACGAGTCGAACAGCGTCATGCTCGCGGCCGCGATCCGCGGGCTCGGCTGCGCGGTCGAGGTGGTCCGCAGTGTCGTCGACGACGTCGGCGAGTTCCGCGCGGTGATCGAACCGAAGCTCGCCGACGCCGATCTGCTGGTCACCTCGGGCGGGGTCAGCGCGGGCGCGTACGAGGTGGTCAAGGACGCGCTGACCGGCCAGGGCGTCGAGTTCGCCAAGATCGCCATGCAGCCGGGCGGGCCGCAGGGATCGGGGCGCTGGAACGGCGTGCCGGTGGTGACCCTGCCGGGGAACCCGGTGAGCGTGCTCGTGTCGTTCGAGGCATTCCTGCGCCCGGCGCTGCTCACCGCGCTGGGACACACCGACATCTGGCGGCGGCAGGTGCGGGCGCGGCTGACCGAGTCGATGACCTCGCCCCGCGGACGGCGGCAGTACCGGCGCGGCGTCTACACCCCGGTTCTCGGCGAGGTGACCGGGATCGTCGGGCCGCGCGGCGGCCCCGGTTCGCACCTGCTCGCCGCGTTCACCCAGGCCAACTGCCTGATCGTGCTGCCGGAGGACGTCGACGCGGCGGCCGATGGCGACGAGGTCGACGTCCTGCTGCTCTGAAGCTGCTGAAGGGGGGGTTGCAAGCCAGGGGGGGGGGGGCAATGGCCGTGCACCGGGGCGGGGGGCAAGACTGGTCGCGCCGACTCCCCCCTGTGGGGGGTGGGGGGGGGGAGGGTGGTGTAATTAACCAGAA
>NZ_JBHYJW010000121.1:0-7737 GCF_042741125.1 Amycolatopsis sp. NPDC058986
CCTTACGGGCGTCTGACGCCCGTAAGGTGGCCTTAACGGCACGTCCACGGCGCTGCGGAGCGGGCGGAGTGAGCGGAGCGCGGAGGGGGTCAGCGGCGCAGGTGGGCGAGGGCGGCGTCGTGGACGAGGCCGTTGGTGGACAGCGCGCTCCCGGTGTCGTAGCGCGGCTCCCCCGAGAGGTCGGTGAACCGCCCGCCCGCCTCGGTCACGATGATCTGCGCCGCGGCGACGTCCCAGGGGTTCACGATGCACTCGGCGGCCACGTCCAGCGCGCCCTCCGCGACGAGGCAGTGCTGCCAGAAGTCGCCGAACGCCCGGCTCTCCCAGCACGCGTCGACGAACTCCAGGTAGCGCTCGCGCGAGTGGTACTCGGTCCACGAGCCGAGGTCGGTGGTGGATACGTACGCGTCCTCGAGCGACGACACCGCCGACACCGACAGCCGCCGCTCCCCCGAGGCGTCGCGCAGCCAGGCGCCTTCGCCGAGCGCGGCCCACCAGCGGCGGCCGAGCAGCGGGGCGCTGATCATCCCCACCACGGGTGAGCCGTCCTCCACCAGGGCGATGAGGGTCGCCCAGACGGGTACCCCGCGCAGGAAGTTCTTGGTTCCGTCGATCGGGTCGAGCACCCAGGCCCGGCCGGTGGCGCCCGCGGTACCGCCGCGTTCCTCGCCCGCGACGTCGTCCCCTGGCCGTTCGGCGCTCAGGATCTCCCTGATCGCGTCCTCGACGGCGGTGTCCGCGTCGGTGACCGGCGTGCGGTCCGGTTTCCGCTCGACGGCGAGGTCCAGCGCCCGGAACCGGGCGGTCGTGATGGTGTCGGCCGCGTCGGCCAGCCGGGTGGCGAGGTCAAGATCATGACGGTATCCAGGCACGGTCACGATGGTTTCACGGCTAACGGTCGTAAAGTTGACCAGGTGAGCATGGTCCTACTTGCCGAAGACGACCCCGCCATCGCCGAACCGCTGTCCCGGGCGCTCGAACGCGAAGGCTACGAGGTCAAGGTGGTCACCGACGGGCCGTCCGTCCTCGACGCCACCAGCGCCGACCGCGTCGACCTGCTCGTCCTCGATCTCGGGCTCCCCGCGATGGACGGCCTCGAGGTGTGTCGCAGACTCCGCGCGAGCGGCACCGAGATGCCGGTGCTGATGCTCACCGCGCGCACCGACGAGGTCGACTTCGTCGTCGGTCTCGACGCCGGTGCCGACGACTACGTCGCCAAGCCGTTCCGGCTCGCCGAGCTGCTCGCCCGCATCCGCGCGCTGCTGCGCCGCCGCGCGCCGGAGGTGCTGGAGGCGGGCGGCGTGCGGATGGATCTCGGTGCCCGCCTGGTGACCGTCGACCTGCGCGAGGTCCAGCTGGCGAACAAGGAGTTCGAGCTGCTGCGGGTGCTGATGAGCCGCGCGGGCCAGGTCGTCAGCCGCGACGAGATCCTCGCCGAGGTCTGGAACGACCTCGAATCGAAGACGTCGAAAACGCTCGACATGCACATGTCCTGGCTGCGCCGGAAGCTGGCGATCGCCGCCGACGAGGCGGCCGGGCGGCCCGCGAAGTCGTCGTCGGTGCACTCCGGTGACGGCGAACGCCGGATCGCCACCGTCCGGGGTGTCGGCTTCCGGTTCAACACCGAATAGCCTGCGCTCATGAGCGATGCTTGCGAGCGAATCATGGACATCATGCGCCAAAAAGAATTGAACGCAGCCTCGCGGAGCGAGTCCATCGCATGACCATGCGCCGCCGGATCCTGCTGGCGATCCTCCTTGCCGTCACGGTCACCGCGGCGGTGCTGGGCATCCCGCTCGGGATCACCGCGTGGCGGCTGGTGGAGAACTTCTACCGGGAGACCCTCGCCGGGCAGGCACGACAGGTCGCCGCCATCCTGGACAACGAGCTGGCCAACGGACAGGAGATCGACCTCGACCAGGTCCGCGCGGCCGTGCAGGCGAACGGCCTGCTCACCGTGCGCGCGAACGGGCTGATCGAGAAACGCTACGGCACCTCGCCGGGTCCGGACCCGCTCACCGAAAGCGTCCCGATCGCCCGGGAAGGCACGGTCGTGCTGTCCATCCCGTCCGGCCCGATGCGTGCCCGCCAGACCCAGGTGACCCTGCTCGTCGTGCTGCTCGTCGTGCTTTCGGTGGGCACCGGAGCAGTGGTCGCCACCGTGACCGCGCGACGGCTCGCGCGTCCGCTGCGGCACGTCGCCGAACGCGCGTCCAAACTCGGCGGCGGCGACTTCCGGCCCGATCCCAGCCGCTACGGCGTCGGCGAACTCGACATGGTCGCCGAGGCGCTCGACGCCTCCGGCACCGCGCTGGCCCAGCTCGTGCAGCGGGAACGCCAGCTCGTCGGCGACGTCTCGCATCAGCTGCGCAGCAGGCTCACCGCCCTGCAACTGCGGCTGGAACCCCTCACCCTGCATCCCGATGCCGAGGTCGCCGACGAATCCAAGGCCGCGCAGGAACAAGCCGACCGGCTCGCCGAAGCACTCGACGAGCTGCTCGCCGCGGCCCGCGCCGCCCGCGAAGTCGGCGCGGAACCGGTCGAGCTGTCCGACGCCCTGCCCGAGATGTGCCAGGAGTGGCGTCAGCTGCTCCGCGCCGAAGGCCGCAACCTCCGGCTGAAGATCGCCGACGGGCTCACCGTGCGGGTCACTCCCGCGCGGCTGCGCGAGGTCATCGGCGTCCTGCTGGACAACGCGCTGCAACACGGCGCGGGCACGGTTTCCCTTACCGCGCGGCGAGGCGACGCCGACGGCACGGTCGTCATCGAAGTCGCCGACACCGGTTCCGGCGTTCCCGACGAACTCGCCCCGCACATCTTCGAACGCGGCTTCTCCGGCGGTGGTTCGACCGGCGTCGGGCTGGCGCTCGCCAGAGCACTCGTCGAGGCCGACGGCGGCAGACTCGAACTGTCCAGCAAACGGCCCGTGGTGTTCAGCCTGTTCCTGAAGATCCCGCGCCCGGGCGACGTCGGCGAAGTGCGCTGGCCCGCCGAACGCGTGCCGCGCTGATCACCGCGCCGGAGCGGTGACCCCGGCGGTCACGCTGACGACAAAACCGGCGCGGGCGGGGATGCCGAGGCTGGGCCACAGGCCCGTCGGATCGGTGCCGGCGAGGGAAAGGCGCACCGGCAGACAGCCCTCCTCGACGTCGGCGGGCAGGAGACCCGCCGCGACCACGGCGTGCAGCGCGGCGTCGAGCAGGGTGTGTTCCTCGTGGACCCGATCCGCCCGCGCGGTGACCAAATAGGACAGTGTGCAGCGGCGCGCGGGACGCGTAGCGCCGGTACCCCCGGCACCGGCGCTACGTCCCCCGTCCCGCGCCTCTCCCCTCGCGGGCGTTTCCTCCGCGGCGGCGTGCAGGGCGAAGAGGAACAACTCCACGCTCCGCACGCGGTTTTCGTGCTGCCAGGCCGGTTTCGGCGGGTCCAGCCGGATTTCCGTCCCCTCGGGCAGATGGGGCCGGATGAGCCGGCACAACGCCGCGTCGACCTGGGTGATCATGGCCTAGATCAGCCCTTCCCGGAGCGCGTAGGCCACCGCGTGCGACCGATTCCGCAGCTGGAACCGGTTGGTGACGTCGTGCAGGATGCTCTTCACCGTCCGCTGCGAATAGCACAGCTGATCGGCGATCTCCTGGGTCGAAAACCCGGAAGCGACGAGCTTGAGCACCTCGGTCTCCCGGTTGCTCATCCCGCCGAGGTGCAACCCGCGCGGCTGCAGAACCTGGCGCTGCAGCCGGGAAACCCGGTGCAGCAGCCTGCCGAGCAGATCGGGCGGCAGCGCCCCCTCCCCCGCCGCGGCGGCCTTGATCAGCCGCACCAGCACGTCGGGCCCGGCCTCGGCGCGGCGGGCGACCGCGCAGACCCCGTGCTCGACGGCGCTGAGGATCTCGTTGTCGTCGACTTCCCCCGCGACCAGCACGATGCGGGTGAATCCCTGGCAGTGCAACGCGGACAACAGCTGGGTCATCCCGTCGTCGAGACGATCGGCGACCAGCAGCGCGACCATGCTCGGTTCGGCGGACTCCCCGTCCACCACCCAGACGTCGTCGCGGGAGCGCAGCGCCATGCAGACGCCGTTGTGCAGGATCGGATCGGTGGCGCGTACGACCACGGGTGTGCGGTTCGGTTCGAACATCGTTTCCCATTCCCCTCGAACTACTGCGGTGGTCCCACCCGCCGCTCCATCACCCTGCCGGGTCAGGTGTCCCGGGCGCATGGGACCGCTGTCCCGTTGTTGCCCGAAAGACCGGCCCGATAGCCGTACCGATCACCGCCCTGTTCGCGCTCAGCGAAGGGTTAGCGCTGCGATGGTCACTCAGCCCCGCAAATGCAGGGAGCGCCCGACGACGGTGGTCCGCTCGGCCATAGGGACGGGACCAGCCCCGCGTGGGCGGGGAGCACACTTCTTGACCTGCAGCTTTAGTCTCGCACTGCCGAATTCTCATTCACTTTGCGGCATCCTCCTGAGCGCAGCTCAGACCGCGCTGCGGAACGTCGTCCGGTACGCACTCGGGGACACTCCGAGCGCGGACTGCAGGTGCTGCCGCAGTGACGCCGCCGTCCCGAAACCAGCCTCCTCTGCGACCCGGTCGATCGGCAGGTCCGATTCCTCCAGCAGGTGCCGCGCACGTTCGACGCGTTGCTGGGTCAGCCACTGCACCGCCGACATCCCGACCTCCTCGCGGAAGCGCCGGGTGAACGTCCGGGTGCTCATCGACTCCCGCGCCGCCAGCTCGCGCAGCGTCAGCGGCCGGTGCAGATTTTCCAACGCCCACGCCCGCGCGGCGGCGGTCGACGAAGTCTGCGTTTCGGGCACCGGGCGCACGATGAACTGTGCCTGCCCGCCATCACGATGCGGCGAAACGACCGTGCCGCGGGCGACGTCGTTGGCGACGGCGGCGCCGTGGTCGCAGCGGATCATGTGCAGGCACAGGTCGATACCCGACGCCACACCCGCGGAGGTCAGCACGTTCCCGTCGTCGGTGTAGAGCACGTCGGCGTTGACCTTGACCTGAGGGAAGCGTTCCTGGAACTCGCACGCCGAACGCCAGTGCGTCGTGGCGCGGCGGCCGTCGAGCAGCCCGGCGGCGGCGAGGACGAACGCGCCGGTGCAGATCGACGCGATCCGGGTGCCGGGCCGGATCAGCGCGAGCGCGCGCTCGACGGGCGGGGTGAGCGCGTGCGCGTCCGGTTCGTACTCGACCCGCGAGGCCGGGATGATCACCGTGTCCGCCTCGGCCAGCGCCTCCGGGCCCTGCTCGACGGTGATCGTGATGTCCGAGTCGGTGCGGACCTGTCCCGGCTCGGGCGTACAGGTGACGACCTCGTACAGCGGTTCCCCGTCGGCGGACCGGGCCTGGCGGAACAGCCGGTGCACGATGCCGAGCTCCATCACGAGCATGCCCTGCCGGACCAGCACCGCGACACGATGCCGTCCGGGGTGAGTGAAAACGGCCATGGCTCGATTCTTACATATGATGGCCATCGGGCCACTGTCCCGACGCCGCCACCGCGGTGACCATGAACCCATGAACGTCTTGTGGGTCTCCGCTCATCCCGAACCACGATCACTGAACGGCGCGCTGCGTGACGAAGGCATCGACACGCTGCGCACGCTCGGCCACGAGGTCCGCGAGTCCGATCTGTACGCCATGCACTGGAACCCGGTCGTCGACCGAGAGGACTACGCCGCCGACCCCGACGACCGGCTCTTCGTCGGCCCTCGCTCGGAACAGGCTTTCACGGAACAGACACTGAGCGCGGACATCGTTGCGGAGCAAGAAAAACTGCGTTGGGCCGATACGGTGATCTTCCAATTCCCGCTGTGGTGGTACGGAATGCCCGCGATTCTCAAGGGCTGGTTCGACCGGGTCTTCGTCAAGGGCTTCGGTTACGGCACCCGCGCCGCCGACGGTCATGTCCGCCGCTACGGCGAAGGCGTGCTCGAAGGCAAGCGCGCGTTGGTGCTCGTCACCGCCGGAGGCCCCGAAGCGACCTTCGGGTCGCGCGGGGTCAACGGCGATCTCGACGAGCTGTTGTTCGGCCTGCAGCACGGAGCCCTGTGGTACACCGGAATGTCCGTGCTGCCGCCGCTGGCCGTGTACGGCGCGAACCGGGTTTCCGACGACCACTACGCACAATCCGTCGCCGAACTGCGCGACCGGCTCAAGACGCTGGACTGCACCGAGCCGCTGCCGTTCCGCGCGCAGCACGGCGGCGACTACGACGAGGACCTCGTGCTGAAGCCGGAGCACGCGCCCGGAGTCACCGGCCTCCGGGCGCATCTCCGGGCGCGCTAAGCCTTCGCGAACACCTCGACGAGACTGGTGAAGCTGTCTTCCCCATGTCCCGCCGCCACTCCGCGGCGGAACACGTCCAGCACGGCCGAGGGCAGCGAGGAGTCGACTCCCGCCTCCTCGGCCGTGCGCACGACGTGGTCCACGCTCGCCTCTCCCATGGTGAGCCGCTCGAATTCGCCGGAGTACTCGCCCGCGTCGATCTTCTCCGTGTAGAAACCGATTCCCGCGGCGACAGACTCCAAAGTGGGCGAGACGTACGGCGCGAACTCGGCGGCGGTGATGCCGTGGGCACGCGCGACCGACAGCGTGTGCACGTAGGCGAGCGCCGCCGGCCAGAAGATGCTCATCTGGAGCTGGTAATACAGCGCCCCGAGTCCAGGATCCTCGCCGCGGTAGTCGGTTCCGGTGAGCACGGCGAGGGTCCCCCGGTGCGCCTCGAAGGCGTCCCGGGGTCCACTGTAGAAAGTGGACGCTTCACCGCTGCCGATGTCCAGCGCCGAGGCCATCACCCCGCCCGTCAGCTGCCGGGCGCCGCGTTCGGCGAACCACGCGGCAGCGGCCCTGGCCTTCGCCGGGGTCTCGGACGTGAGGTTCGCGATCACCTTGCCGGACAAGGATTCCGAGGCCGGTTCGAGAAGTGTGTACACCACGTCGTAGTCGGTCAGGCTCAGCACGACCAGTTCGGCGGCGCCCAGCGCCTCGCCGATCGTGGCCGCCCGGGTGGCACCCTTGGCCACCAGCTCGTCGGCTTTGCTCGCGGTGCGGTTCCAGACGGTCACCGGATGGCCGTGGCCGAGGAAGGCACCGGCCATCGCCTTGCCCATGGGGCCGAGGCCGATGACGGTGACTGCTTGCTTGGTCTCCCCTGTGTTCTCTCGCATGTCCGCAATGCTGCTTGCGCGCTTTACAATGCTCAAGTACCCACTTTAAAGTCAGGTACCCACCAAAACGTAAGCATCAAGCACGGCAAGGAGATCCGGCATGCGCTCGGCGGAACGGTACCTCTGCGGCCTCGACGCGGCTGTCGACGTCATCGGCGGCAAATGGAAGGTGCTGATCCTCTGGGCACTGGACGCGGGGCCACGGCGGTTCGGCGAAGTGAAGCGGGAGATCGAGGGCATCAGCGAGAAGATGCTCATCCAGTCGCTGCGCGAATTGGAGTCGGACGAGATCGTGCATCGCGAGGTGTTCCACGAGATCCCGCCGAAGGTCGAGTATTCGCTGACGCCGTTGGGTCAGTCGCTCAACACGGCACTGGGACCGCTCGGCGACTGGGGCTACCAGAACATGAAGCGAATCGAGAAAAACCGCTGCGCCGCCAAACGTCCGTGAATGCCACATTGAGGGACTCAGAGTCCCTCGATGTGGCATTCACGGATGTGGTGTGCTCTCGTGGTGAGGCGCCGGGCGATGTCGCGAACGCTCCGTTCGAGAC
>NZ_JBHYJW010000122.1:0-7720 GCF_042741125.1 Amycolatopsis sp. NPDC058986
CCTTACGGGCGTCCGGCGCCCGTAAGGTGGCCTTAACGGCACTTCGGGCGAGTCAGTTCTGGAGGGCGAAGGTGACGCCGGGAGCGCTCGGGGCCTCGGGGCGGGGCAGGGCGCGGTCGGTGACCGGGAGGTCGCCCTCGAGCGCGGCGAGGACCGCGTCACGGGTCATCGGGAGGATTTCGGCGACCGTGACGTCCCGTCCCAGTTCGGCCGACAGCGACGTCACCCCGGCGTCGCGGATCCCGCACGGGACGATGGTGTCGAACGCGCCCAGGTCGGCGTTGCAGTTCAGCTCGAACCCGTGCATCGTCACGCCGCGCTGCACGCGGATGCCGATCGCCGCGATCTTGCGCTCGATGCCGCGATCGTCGGCCGGAATCCAGACTCCGCTGCGGCCCTCGACGCGGCCGCTGCGCACACCGAGCCGATCGCACACCGAAATGAGCGCTTCCTCCAGCCGCCGCACGTAGTGCACCACGTCGATCGGGTCGGCGAGCTTCACGATCGGGTACCCCACCAGCTGGCCCGGTCCGTGCCAGGTGATCTTGCCGCCGCGGTCGACGTCGATCACCGGGGTGCCGTCCCGCGGCCGGTCATCGGGCTCCGTGCGCTTGCCCGCGGTGTACACCGAGGGGTGTTCGAGCAGCAGCATCGTGTCCGGGCCGGTGCCGTCGGCGCGGGCGGTGAGGTACCGGCGCTGCAACTCCCACGCCTCGGTGTAGTCGATCGTGCCGAGCTCGCGGACGTCCACGGGTTCGGTGCTGGCGCGGCAGGAATCGCTCGAAGAACTCACCCAGCGAGATTACGCCCGCCCGGCGGCGCGGGCAGCAGCCCGGCGGCGGCCGCTGTGACCAGGCCGACACCGAGCACCGCGAGCACGGCGCCGACGGTGTCGGTGACCCAGTGGACGCCGAGCACGATCCGGCAGGCCGCGCCCAGCACGGTGGCCGCGACGGCCACTCCCACGGCCCAGCGCACCAGCCGGGGCGCCAGCCAGGCACACAGCAGGACGGCGACGAATCCCGTGCTCGCAACGGAAACGACGTGCCCGCTCGGATAGCTCGTCTCGGGATACACGCGCGGCCGCTGCCGGTCGAACAGCGGCTTGCCCAGAACGCTCGTGAGGCGGCACACCACCAGCACCACGCCGAGCCGCAGACAGAGCTTCGTGCGTTCTCGCCACCGCAACGCGACGGCGATCAGCGCGACGCCGAGCAGGTAGGGCAGCACCGGGCTGAGGACGTTCGTCAGCACACCCGCGACACGCCCGAGCGGCCGGGAATCCTCACCCCGCAAGGAGTTCGCGACAGCGGCGTCGAGGGCGGGCGGCTGACGCGCGACCAGGACGCCGAGGACGAGGAACGCGGCGAACAGCACCAGGCCGGACACCACCCAGCGCACCCTGGGCACGGTCATGTCGCGGCGGCCAGCGCGCTCCCGACGTCGCGGTGGCGGAACTCGTAGCCGGATTCCTCCAGCGCCCGGGGCAGCGCGCGCTGACCGAACAGGGCCATTTCCTCCGCGGCCTGGCCGAGCGCGATCCGCATCGCGAAGGCGGGCACCTGCCACGGCGCCGGACGATGCACGGCGCGGCCGAGCGCACGCGTGAACTCGGTGTTGGTCACCGGGGCCGGGCCGGTCAGATTCACCGGGCCCGCAAGGGTTTCGTGCTCCAGCGCGTACACGAGCGCGCCGATCTCGTCGTCGAGGGCGATCCACGGCTGGTACTGGCGTCCGTCGCCGAGCCTGCCGCCCAGCCCCAGCCGGAACAGCGGCCGCAGCACGGTGAGCAGTCCGCCCTTGGGGGCGAGCACCAGCCCCGTGCGCGCCAGCACGACGCGGGCGCCGCCGTCCCGCGCCGACGCCGTCGCGGCCTCCCACGCGGTGCAGAGTTCGGCGAGGAAGCCTTGTCCCGCCGGGGTTTTCTCGTCCACAACGGACTGTCCGGTGTCGCCGTAGAAGCCGACGGCGGAGGCGTTCACGAGTACGCCGACGCGATGTTCGGCGACGGCTTCAGCGAGGACCTCGGTGGGTTCGACCCTGCTGTCGAGCAGCAGCTGCTTGCGCATCCCGCTCCAGCGGCCCGGCAGCAGCGGGGCGCCGCAGAGGTTGACGACCGCGTCGACGCCTTCGAACGTGCCGGGCGAGATCTCCCCGGCCGGGGGATCCCAGCGCCGCTCGTCCGGACGGCGCGGCTCGCGCCGCACCAGCCTGCGGATGTCGTGACCGCGCTCGGAGAGCCGCGCGGTCAACGCCGAGCCGATCAGCCCGCTGGAGCCCGCGATCAGTACGCGCATATGCCGATCGTGTCCTATCGGGACCGGGGGCGCACATCCGGCCCCGGAAAGCCGTGAAGGCCTCCTTCACAGCGGTGAGCGCTGTGAAGGAGGCCTTCACGGACCATCGCGACCCGGAGGTCAGAGGCCGAGCTCGTCCTCGAAGTTGCCCTCTTCCAGACGCTGCTTGATCGTCGTCAGGAAGCGGCCCGCGTCCGCGCCGTCCACCAGGCGGTGGTCGTAGGTCAGCGGCAGGAACGCCATCGACCGCACGGCGATGGTGTCGTTGCCGTCGGCGTCGCTGACGACCACCGGGCGCTTGACGACCGCGCCGGTGCCGAGCATCCCGGACTGCGGCTGCACGATGATCGGCGTGTCGAACAGCGCGCCGTTGCTGCCGATGTTCGTGATGGTGAACGTGCCACCGGTCAGCTCGTCCGGCTTGATCTGGCTCGCCCGCGCCCGCGCCGCCAGGTCGGCGATGCGGTGCGCGAGACCGGCCAGGCTCAGCTCACCCGCGTCGTGGATGACCACCGACAGCAGACCCTTGTCGGTGTCCACCGCGATACCCAGGTGCACCGCACCGTGGTAGGTGATCTCCTTGGTGTCCTCGTTGTAGGACGCGTTGACGTTCGGGTGCTGCTTGAGCGCCTCGACCGTGGCCTTCGCGAAGAACGGCAGGAACGTCAGGTTGACGCCCTCGCGCTCCTTGAAGGCCGCCTTCGCCCGCTGACGCAGCTTGGCGATCTTGGTCACGTCGACCTCGTGCACCTGCGTCAGCTGCGCCGAGACCTGCAGGGACTCGCGGGTCTTCGTCGCGGTGATCTGGCGGATCCGGTTCGCCTTCTGCACCGTGCCGCGCAGCGCCGCGATCTCCGGGGAGACCGGGGCGGCCGCCCGCGGGGCGGCGGGAGCAGCCGCGGCGGCCGGAGCCGACGGGGCCGCGGCGGCGGGTGCCGGGGCGGCGGCCTTCTGCTTGGCCTCGGCCGCGGCGAGCACGTCCTGCTTGCGGATGCGGCCACCGACGCCGCTGCCGGTCAGGCTCGCGAGGTCGATGCCGTGCTCGGTCGCCAGCTTGCGCACCAGCGGCGTGACGTACGGGCCGTCGGCCGCGCCGTCCTTCGCCGCGGCGGCCGGAGCCGCCTGGGCCGCGGCCGGAGCCGCCTGCGGAGCCGGGGCGGCGGGCTGGGCCGCGGGGGCCGGGGCCTGCTGCGCCGGTTCCGGCTTCGGCTCGGGCTTCGGTTCCGGCTTGGGCTCCGGAGCGGGGGCGGCGGGCTGCGCGGGCGCCGCGGCGGGCGCGGCACTCGCGTCGCCGACCACCGCGAGCACACCGCCGACCTCGACGGTCTCGTCCTCGCCCGCCCGGATCTCCAGCACGGTCCCGGCGACCGGGGACGGCACCTCGGTGTCCACCTTGTCGGTCGAGATCTCCAGCAGCGGCTCGTCGACCGCGACGGTGTCACCGACCTGCTTCAGCCACCGGGTGACGGTGCCTTCGGTGACGCTCTCGCCGAGCTCGGGCAGCTTGACCTCGGTGCCCTGCGCCGGACCGCTCGAAGCGGGCGCGGCGGCGGGGGCCGGGGTTTCGGCGGGGGCCGCCTCCTGGGCGGGCTCCGGTTCGGGCTGGGCGGCGGGGGCTTCGGCGGCGGGCGCGGACGAGGCCGGGACGTCGCCGGTCCCGTCGTCGATCACGGCGAGTTCACCGCCGACCTCGACGGTCTCGTCCTCGGCGGCGCTGATCTTCACGACCGTGCCCGCCACCGGCGAGGGCACCTCGGTGTCGACCTTGTCGGTGGAGATCTCGAGCAACGGCTCGTCGACCGCGACGGTGTCGCCCTCCTGCTTCAGCCACCGGGTGACGGTGCCTTCGGTGACGCTCTCCCCGAGCTCCGGCAACGTGACGGTGTAGGCCATCGTTCGCTGACTCCCTTGATATGTCTTGCGTGGTCTGATTGTGCTGGTGAGACGTCAGCTGTGCACGTGCAGCGGCTTGCCGGCGAGGGCAAGGAACGCTTCACCGAGGGCCTCGGTCTGAGTGGGGTGCGCGTGGATCAGCGGGGCGACGTCCTCGGGGAACGCCTCCCAGCTGTAGATCAGCTGCGCTTCGCCGATCAGCTCGCCGACCCGGTCACCGACCATGTGCACGCCGACGACCGGACCGTCCGGAGCCTTGACGAGCTTGACCCCGCCGGAGGTCTTGAGGATCTGGCTCTTGCCGTTGCCGCCGAGGTCGTAGGTGAACGTCGTGACGTCCGCGCCGTAGCGCTCCTTGGCCTGGGACTCGGTGAGCCCGACCGAGGCGACCTCGGGGTGCGAGTAGGTGACCCGCGGGATGCCGCTCTCGTCGATCACGCGCGGGTTCAGCCCGGCGATCTCCTCGGCGACGAAGATGCCCTGCTGGAAGCCGCGGTGCGCGAGCTGCAGGCCGGGGACGATGTCACCGACGGCGTAGACGTTCGGCAGGTTGGTGCGCAGGCGGTCGTCGGTCGGCACGAAACCGCGGTCGATCTTGACGCCCGCCTCCTCGTAACCGTGCCCCGCCGAGTTCGGGCCGCGGCCGACGGCGACCAGCAGCAGGTCGGCCTCCAGCGTCTCGCCGGATTCCAGCGACACGCTCACGCCGTTGTCGTCCTGCTTGGCGCCGGTGAACCGCACGCCGGTCTTGAAGGCGATCTTGCGGCGGCGGAAGGCACGCTCGAGCTGCTTGGAGGCGAACTCGTCCTCGTTCGGGACCAGCCGCGGCAGCGCCTCGACGATGGTGACGTCGACGCCGAAGGAGGCCCAGACGCTGGCGAACTCGACACCGATCACGCCGCCGCCGAGGACGACGACCTTCTTCGGCACGTAGTCCAGCGAAAGCGCCTGCTCGCTGGCGATGACGCGCCCGCCCAGCTCCAGGCCGGGCAGCGTGCGCGAGTACGAACCGGTGGCCAGGATGACGTTCTTCCCGGTGTACCGGGTGCCGTCGACCTCGACGGTCGTGCCGCCGACGAAGGTGCCGGTGCCCTCGACGAGGTTCACCTTGTGGGCCTTGGCCAGGCCTTGAAGGCCCTTGTACAGGCGGGCGACGATGCCGTCCTTGTACTTGTTGACCCCGGCGATGTCGATGCCCTCGAAGGAGGCCTTGACGCCGAACGTCTCGGCGTCGCGGGCCTCGTCCGCGACCTCCGCCGCGTGCAGCAGGGCCTTGGTCGGGATGCAGCCCCGGTGGAGGCAGGTCCCGCCCAGCTTGTCCTTCTCGATCAGCGTGACGGAGAGGCCCAGCTCGGCAGCGCGGAACGCCGCGGCGTAGCCGCCCGACCCGCCTCCCAGGATCACAAGGTCGGCGGAGGTGTCGGTCACTTCAATAACTCCTCGGCAAGCGATGGGTGGTGCTCTGGCGTCACGCGGGCGCGGTATAAACGCGCGCGCGACACCGCCATCTTGTCACTACGGTGATCGGGCTTGCGAGCTAGCCGGGTGTGGCGACACCGACCACACGCGGCGCCCGGGATAATGGAGCAGGACGCGACTGGAGAAGTGAGGTGGTCGAGGTGGGGATCTTCGACTCGCTGCGCCGCCGTGGCAAGGGCGGTCAAAAGCCCGGCACGCTGCGGAAAGCCAACTCGGCCGACACCCGGCACCTCGAGGAGTGGGCGGCGTCCCGCCACGGTGTCGAGGCCTATGTGGAGCCACGCACGACCGTAACCGAGACCACCGTGGTGTTGATCGCACACGACGGTGAATGGACCCGGCGCCGGATCGGCAGTCTCGAAGCGGCGCAGCAGTTCGGGCACCGGCTCTCGATCCCGGTGTACGAGGTCGCCAGGGTCGGCTACCCGCAGCGGATGCGCGAGTACACCGAACGCAAGAAGCGCGGCCAGGCCTGAGCCCCGGTCCCTGGCGTGATCAGAGGGCGATCATGGCGACGACCTCCCCTTCGTGGATCCGCCCGGTCTTGCGGAAGCCCAGGCGGAGGTAGAACTTTTCGGGCCCGCCCTCGCCGGGTACCCAGAGCACCGACGCCTCCTTCTGCCCGCGTCTTCGCGCTTCGTCGAGCACCGCGTGCACGCCGAACCGCCCGTACCCGCGGCGCTGCTTCCCGGCCGCGATGTTCAGCCGCCAGATCCCGCAACGGAGGAACTCGACCGGCGAGGCCGGGTCGAAACCGCCCATGACGAAACCCACAGGTTCGCCGTCGTCGAGGATCAGCCGGGGCCAGGCGACCTCGGGCTGTACGTACGCTTCGGCGAGCGATTTCGTCACCGACGCGACGAAATGCCGTTGGTGTTTCTCGACGGCGATGCCGCACGCGTCGTCGACGTTGTCCGGGGTGATCTCGGCCAGGGTGAGTGTGGTCACGATCACAAGCTAGCGAGCACCACCGACAGTTTCGGACCGGTTTCACGCCGATTGGGCCAGCAGCGCCAGATGGTGTTCGAGCAGGGCGCGGAACGCCGGGTACGCCGTGCTGCCGAACACCGGGTCGACCTCGACGGCGTGCCACCGGTCACCGGCTCGGGCCAGCAGGACGATCGCCGGTTCGGCAAGCACCACGACGTCGTCCACGACCCGGAGTTCACCGGTGCCGAGCAGACGCGGAAAGACGACGTCGCCGGGCAGCCCGTCGCAGGTGAGCAGGAAGTCCCGGTAATCGTCCGGCAGTCGCAGGCCGAGCCGCCGCTCGGTGGCCTCGATGCCGGCCGGGGTGGCGGGCGCGGGGGCGGTGCCGGTGCCGCGGAACCGGAGGATCCGGGAGATCAGCTCCGACCAGGTGCCGATCTTCGGCGGATAGCGCTCGTACAGTGCCGCGACGAGGGCGTCGGCGCAGCGGGCCGGCCATTCGGTGCCGAGTCCGAGCGGGTCGGCGCCGGCGGTGAGCCGCGGTGCGAGCGCTCGCGAGGCGGCCAGCGTCGCGACGTCCGGGCGGGCCTGTTCGGCGGCCAGCACCGCCCAGCCGGGAAGATCGTGCGTGGCGATCGCGGATCGGAGCTTGTCCGGGCGTGAAGGCGCGAGCTTCCCGGCGATGCCGGACACGACACCCGCCGCCGGTGAGTCACCGAGGACACCATCGAGATCCGACACCGGGCGAAGCAGCGACGCGGTGTGCGCGCGCTCTTCGGCGTCGAGATCGAGCGGCGGCAGTTCCTCCGCCCAATCCGGCCGCGTGCCGCGGGCTTCGAACAGCATCGCCCAGGCGCGGGCGCGGACCTGGTCCGGGACGATCGCGGTGATCGGGCGCTCGGTGAGTGCCTGCCACTGCGTCACGAGCCGGTCGGCCTCGGCGGCGGCACCCGCCGTCGCGAGCAGCAGCGCCGCGTAGCCGATCCGCTCGTCGAGCACGGCTTCGTCGGCTGTGAGGACGTCGCGTACCGCCGATTCCAGAAACTCGCCCTGGTCCATGCGCGCGACCCTGCCACAAATGCCGTTAAGGCCACCTTACGGGCGTCAGACGCCCGTAAGGT
>NZ_JBHYJW010000123.1:0-7485 GCF_042741125.1 Amycolatopsis sp. NPDC058986
CTTTCTCGGTTAATTCCCTCGACTCCTATCCGTTAAAAGCCCCCTTCAGCTCGTCCCGTGAGACCAAGGTCCCCTTCAGGCGCCGACGGTCCCGTCGATTCCCTCGCGCAGGAAATCGGCGTGGCCGTTGTGCCGGGCGTACTCGTGGATCAGGTGCAGCATCACCAGCCGCAACGAGACGTCCTCGCCCCAGCGCGGCTGGTGCCCGAGCACGTCGAGGGATTCGGCTTCGCGCTCGATGCGCCGGGAGTGCTCGACCTCCGCCTGCCACGCCGCGAACGCCTCCGAGCGCGTCGCGTTCGTCGCGTCGTACGCCTCCTGGTAGTCCTGTTTGCCCGACCAGACGAACGGGACGTCCTCGGCGTTGATGACGCGGCGGAACCACGTCCGCTCCACCTCGGCCATGTGCCGCACCAGGCCCAGCAGCGACAGCGTTGACGGCGGCATCGACTGACGCCGCAGGTCCTCATCGGACAGTCCGTCGCACTTCATGGCGAGCGTGGCGCGGTGGAAGTCGAGAAAGCCGCGCAGCATCTCACGTTCGTTCCCGCGCAGCGGTGGCGCGGGCCGATCATCGGTCTTCATGGCGCTCATTATCGTGCGGCCACGAGATGCGGTCGAAGAGGTTTCGCAGTTTCGTGCCGCGGGCCGGGCTGGCGGCACCGACCCAGCCGATGCGGCCCAGCAGGTGCGCCCGGAAATCGGGGTGACCGCCGTGGTTCTGGGCTTCCGGGCCGGTGCGGACGCAGTTGTGCAGCAGCGCGCGGAGCGCGTCGTACTCAGGTCGCGCGACGGCGGGCGCGGCGTTGACGACCAGGCCCGCGATCCGCTGTTGCTGGTGTGCCCCGGCGATCGAGGTTTTGGCGTCCCGGAGCCGGAAACCCTCGTCGTGCACGATGCGCCGGACCCCGGGCAGCAGCCGATGCAGCGGCAGCGCGGCGTCACCGGAGAACGCGAGGTCGTCCGCGTAACGCGTATAGCTCGCTCCGAGCGCATGGGCGAGACCGGCCAGCCTCCGGTCGAGATGGTGGGTGACCGCGTTGGCGACAGCGGGGGAGGACGGCGCGCCCTGCGGCAGATGGGTCGCGGCGAGGCTGTTCAGCAGCCGGGTCCTGGCCGGATCACGGCGTCCGTCCGGCGCGGCGGCCAGCACGTCCGGCGGCGTCGCGGTGGTGAGCAGTCCGGCGAGCGCGTCGGCGACGGCGAGCGGATACCCGGCGAGTTCGAGCAGCGACCGGATCCGGCGTGCGGACACGGCGGGGAAGAAGCCCTCGAGATCCATGCGTACCACCAGATCCCGGCCGCTGTGCGGTGCCGCGCAGGTGATCGCCGAGCGGCCGCGCCGGAACCCGTGCGCCGCCTCGTGCACCGGCAGCGCGTCGAGCACGTGCCGCCGGATCCGGCGCTGCAGTTCGGCCAGCCGCGGTTTCGGCTGTTCCAGCAGCCGGATTCCGCCGGACGCGGTCGGCATCCACCGGTATCGGTAGTGCCGCAGCGCGGTGCCCGCCCGGCGGTTCCAGCTCCGGGCGTCGGCGAACCAGCTCAGCTCGCCGGGGGTGAGGTCGAGCGCCTGCGCGCATTCGTCGAAAGTCGTCCAGCGCGCGACCCGCCATCGCCACACCGGCATGGGCGGGAGTGGCGACACGGAGGTGACCTTTTCTCCTGTCATCCGCGCGGACTCGTACGCGGAGCGTGCCGCGCTCGCGCGGGGCGCCGTGCCTGCGTGCCGTGCTGCTCCCCGGGGTTGCCCCGGAGTGGGTGGTGATCCACCTGCTCACCTCCGTGTCGCCGCCGCCAGCCTAGGGGACCGGTGGTTCAGACCAGCCACGCGGCCGCGTCGGGCGGCAGTTTCCCGTCCGCCAGCGGGACGCTGGAGAGCAGGATTTCGCCGGGCGGGAGGGTGATCGGGCTCGCCGAAGTGTTCAGGGCACAGACCAAACCGCCTTCGCGGCGGCGGAACGCGAAACAGCCCGCGGGAGCGCCGTACCAGTCGAGCCCGTCGCGCGGCCCGCCGCGGAACGCCGGATGCCGCTTGCGCAGTTCCAGTGCGTGCCGGTACAGCGACAGCGTCGAGTGCTCGTCCTCGATCTGCTTCTCCACCGTGATCCCGGCCCATTCGGCGGGCATCGGCAGCCAGGTGCGCGGGTTGCGGGAGAAGCCGAACGGCGGCAGCTCCCCCTCCCATGGCAGCGGGACGCGGGAGGCGTCGCGCCCGAACTCCGGGCCGCTGGTCTTCGCGCGCGGATCGGCCAGCGCCTCCTCCGGAATGTCCACATTGGCCAGTCCGAGCTCGTCGCCGTTGTACAGGTAGACGACGCCGGGCAGCGCGAGCTGCACCAGCGCCATCGCCCGCGCCCGCCGGACACCTTGCGCACCGCCGCCGTACCGGCTGACCGGTCGCCAGACGTCGTGGTTGCCCAGCGTCCACGTGGCGGGCGCGCCCGCGGCGGCCGGGACGGCCAGCGAGCGTTCGATCGCGGTACGCATCGCGTCGGCGTCGAAATGCGTGAGTACCAAACGGAAGTTGAACGCAAGATGCAGTTCGTCCTGGCGCAGGTACCGGGCGAGGCGGGTCTCGTCGGTCACCCAGATCTCGCCGGTGGACACCGCGTCCGGGTACTGGTCGAGCACCTTCCGGATCATCTGGTGGATTTCGTGGACGCGGTCGTTGTCGAACCGGGGATCGTAGTAGCCGTCGGACGCGCCCACCATCAGCGAGCCCGCGCGCGGGTCCATGTCGGGCAGCCCCGGCGGTTTCGCCATCCCGTGCGCGACGTCGATGCGGAAGCCGTCGACGCCGTGGTCCAGCCAGAACCGCAGCGTCCGTTCGAGGTCCGCGGCCACGTCGGGGTTCGTCCAGTTCAGGTCCGGCTGTTGCGGGGAGAACAAGTGCAGGTACCACTGCCCGTCCGGTACCCGTGTCCATGCCGGTCCGCCGAACGCGCTGACCCAGTTGTTGGGCGGCTCGTCCCCGCGCGGGCCGAGCCCGTCGCGGAAGACGTAGCGGTCCCGCTCCGGGCTGCCCGGTCCCGCCGCCATGGCGGCCTTGAACCAGGCGTGCGTGTTGCTGGTGTGGTTGGGCACGACGTCGACGGTGACCTTGATCCCGCGTTTGTGCGCCTCGGTGAGCAGTACGTCGAAATCGCCGAGCGTGCCGAACATCGGGTCGACGTCACGGGGATCGGCGATGTCGTAGCCGTGGTCGGCCATGGGGGAGCGGTAGAACGGCGTCAGCCACAGCGCGTCGACGCCCAGCAGCTCCAGGTAGCCGAGCTTGCTCCGGATGCCTTCCAGATCGCCGACGCCGTCGCCGTCGGAATCGGCGAAGGACCGCACGTACACCTGGTAGAAGACGGCGTCACGCCACCAGGCTCCGCCGCCTTCGCCGGTTCCGGCCTGGCGCGGGCCGCGGCCGCGCGGCGGTCTCATCACACGAAGCTGTTCATCATGCTGTGCGCCGCCATTTCCAGGTAAGCCCACAGCTGCTGCCGGTACGGCTCCTCGAGGTTCTCCTCGTCCACGGCGATCTTGATGCAGCGCAGCCACGCGTCCCGCTCGATCGGCCCGATCTTGAACGGCGCGTGCCGCATCCGCAGCCGGGGGTGCCCGCGCCGGTCGGAGTAGGTGTGCGGGCCGCCCCAGTACTGCATCAGGAACAGCCGGAACCGCTCCTCGGCGGGGCCGAGGTCCTCCTCCGGGTAGAGCGGGCGCAGGATCTCGTCCTCGGCCACCTCGGCGTAGAACCGCGCGACGATCCGGCGGAAGGTCGGTTCCCCGCCCACCGCCTCGTAGAGGTTCGCCGGTTCCGGACCGCTCACAGCTGACACCCCTCCATTGTGCTCCCCGCTCATTTGTCGTTGTTCGACGTGGACAGGAATCGACCCAGTGGGGGCTCGAATCCCGCGTCCTCCAGGGCTGCGAGCAGTTGCGCGCGCAGCGCCCGCTGCACCGCCCACTGCTTCCCGGGCCGCACCTTGACCGTCAGCCGCAACTGGATGCCCTCCGGTGTGACGCTTTCCACACCGAGCATCTCCGGCGGCTCCAGCACCTTGTCCGCGAGCGCTTCGCTCTCGGTGACGGCCACCGCGGCCTTGGACAGCACCGTCGTCGCACGCTCGACGTCGGCGGAGTAGCTGAGCGGCACGTCGACCACCGCGACCGCGAAGCCCTGGCTGGAGTTGCCGACCCGCTGCACCTCACCGTTGCGGACGTACCAGACCGTGCCCTTGAGGTCACGCAAGGTCGTCACGCGCAGGCCGACCGCCTCCACGGTGCCGCTCGCCTCGCCGACGTCGACGACGTCACCCACGCCGTACTGGTCCTCGATCATCATGAACATCCCGGACAGGAAGTCCTTGACCAGGTTCTGCGCGCCGAAACCGAGCGCGACACCCACGATGCCCGCGGACGTGATGAGCGGCCCGAGGTCGAACCCCAGCACGCTGAGCACCTGCAGGGCGGCCAGCCCGTAGATGATGAACCCGGCGAGTGACTTCAGCACCGAGCCGATGGTCGTGGCCCGTTGACGCCGTCGTTCGACGACCACCGGGCCGAGCATCTCCGGCGCGCGTTCGCGCAGCGGGCGCAGCAGCGTCGGCAGCTTCCCGCCGCGGGGCAGCGTCGTGATCCGGTTGATCAGCCGCCGGACGATCCAGTTCGCCACGACGGCGATCACCACGGCCAGCACGATCTGCAGTGGTTTGGTGACAAGCCAGCCCGCGGATCCCGCGAGCCATTCGTTGTGCGTGACGTTGTAGACCTGACCGCACCACGTGCTCGGGTCCTTGATGCACGCCGGCGGTTCCCTGAACAGGGGGTTCACGGGGAGAACTCGACCTTTCGTTGGGCACGGCCCGGCCAACCTCGGGTTGATGTTGAGCCGCGCGGATGTGACACGTCTTCTAACACACGTGCGCTGAGGGGCGGATGTGTGGTCGACTATGCCTGCACCCCGTGGAGGTGGTCGAGTGCCAGACCGACAACCCATCCCCCTCGGCGCGCACGGCCAAGCCATGGCCGGGCAGGCGCCGGAGGTGGCCCTGCGTGCTTGTCCCGGGATTTCCGCAGCCGGCGGAACCACCCCGAGCGGGCCGGGGACACGACCTGGGGGTGTCTCCAGACCACCCGGCCAGCGTAGGGGCCGCGAACCCGCGGCCCCGGCCTGGGGCCGCCGCCGGGTTCTGCTGCTCAACGCCACTTTCGAGCCACTCACCGCGTTGCCGCTGCGGCGCGCTGTGGTGCTCGTCATGTGTGGCAAGGCCGAAGTGGTGCACGGCGACCCGGCGGGCGTCGAACTGCACGCCGCGACCGTTTCGCTGCCCGTGCCCTCGGTGATCCGGCTGAGCAACTACGTCCGGGTACCCTACCGAGCCCAGGTACCGCTCACGCGGGCCGGGCTGATGCACCGCGACCGGTACCGCTGCGCCTACTGCGGAGGCCGGGCCGAGACGATCGACCACGTCGTCCCGCGCAGCCGGGGCGGGCCCCACACCTGGCAGAACTGCGTGGCCTGCTGCGCCAAGTGCAACCACCGCAAGGCCGACCGGCTCCTGTCGGAGATCGGCTGGCGGCTGCGGGTGGTGCCGAGGGCACCGCACGGTCCGCACTGGCGGCTGCTCGCCCATTCCAAGGAGGCCGACCCGCTGTGGCGGCCCTACCTCGGGTCTGCCGCGTAGGCCTTCTTCGCGGATCGTTCACGCGCGTCGGCGCCCCGGCTGCCTGCTGGCGGCCGGGGCGAGCCGATGACCTGTGACGCGGTGCTGCTCAGGCGGCGAGCGCGTAGGCGCTCTGGCAGGTGACGCGGGTGCCCATCGTGACGCGCGTGCCACGGGTGACCCTCGTGCCCCGCGTGACACGGGTGCCGCAGGTGACGCGGGTGCCGGCCGTGACCCGGGTGCCGCGGGTGACCCTGGTGTCACGGGTGACGCGCGTGCCCGCCGTGACCCTGGTCCCGCGGGTGACCCTGGTGCCTCGCGTGACGCGGGTGCCCATGGTCACCCGGGTGCCCGCCGTGACGCGTGTACCGCGGGTGACCCGAGTACCCCGCGTAACCCTTGTGCCGGACGTCACACGCGTTCCGGGCTGGAATTCAACGTCGCTGGGTGACCAAACGGTCTCGGTGATCGCCTGTGCGGGGGGCTGGACGCTCTGCATGACGTGGCCTCCTGGGACCGGTGCGTTACCTGCTGGGGGCTGGGAAGCGGGGCGCAAGGCCCGTACAGGTGAAAAAGCTACGAGGATTTCAAGGGGCCGACAAGACGAACGCGCCCGGTGCGGCCGCCTGTACGGTGAGTTGCCATCTTTCGGCCCGACGTCCTTCGCCCCAACGTTCCAGTCCTGGCACGGCAAGCGGCGGACGGCGTCCCCGAGGCGGTGAGCGGTCGGTCTCATCACGGGCGCGGTGAGCGGGTGGCCGGGATGGCCATCCGATACGCTCACCGGCGTGAACCTTGTCGAGACGATCCTGGTCTTCGCGGTGATCCCCTTGGCCATCTACGGAGTGGTCGGCCTGGCCACCCTGCGGACCAAGTTCGCCGGTACCCCCCGGTACCGGCCGGGGCAGCCGTGGGAGTACCCGGCCATGTGGTGGAGCGCCAACCCCGACGGGGTCGGCTCCGGGCACCGGCACGCCGGTGCGGACAACGCGGCGCCCGCCGACGGCGCCCCGACCGCTGCGGGAGGCGCTCGTGGCAGCTGGTGAACTGACGCACGCGCACAGCGCCGGCGTCGCCGAGCGAGAACTCGCCTACGGGGAGGCCATTACCTCCAGTGGGCGCCTTTCGGCAGCCAAGATGTACGAACCGGCTGCTCCGAAAGGCCCATTCACGACCAAGCAGCTGGCCCGGCTCGACGAGGCGCTGACCTTCGCCAGCCGGGAGACCGGCCTCGACTTCAGCATCTACCTCGGCGAGCTCGGCGAGGACAGCCGCGCGGGCGCGGAGAAGCTCCACTCGGGCACGTCCGACCCGGCCAACGCCGTCCTGATCGCGGTGTCGCCCGCCGAGCGGCTCATCGAGATCGTCACCGGCACGCACGCCTACCTGCGGCTGCCGGACCGGGGCGCGAAGCTCGCGGTCGCCAGCATGGTCGCCTCCTTCAAGGAGGGCGACCTGGTCGGCGGTCTCGTCAACGCCCTGCGCATGCTGTCGGACCAGGCCGGCTCGCCCGCCTGAGCCGCTTGAACGCCCGAAGGGGCCTGGTACCGCGTCTCCCACGCGATACCAGGCCCCTTCGGCATTCTCCCGCCGCGTTGCCACCCCAGGACTCACGTGCGTTCCCCGTGAAGTGCTCCGCGATGTCGTATTCGCGTGTTTCGCTCGCGCTGGAGCGCCGACGGGCTTACCCGCGGCCCGGCCGCATGTCGCGAACGCGTCGTTCGCGACGATCAACGTCTCGTACGCGTCGTTCAGGACGCGTACGGGCGCCCGCTGTACGGCGTGGATGCCGTGAAGGCCTCCTTACCGGCGCTCAGCGCCGGTAAGGAGG
>NZ_JBHYJW010000124.1:0-7340 GCF_042741125.1 Amycolatopsis sp. NPDC058986
GCGTTGGACGCACCGAACGCCACATTGGGGCGTTTGAACCGTTAGGCGAAGGCCAGGGCGTCGAACTCGCGGTAGCGGACGCCGGTGTGGAAGGCCGTCAGCTCCGACTCGGTGAACACCAGCTCGACATCGCCACCGGAGGCGGCGGTCGCCTTGCGGAACGCCCAGCAACCGTCCGCCCGGCGCGTCACCACGAGGACACCGCGACTGTCGATACCCGCCCGGACGTCATCCTGGTAGGCGTCGAACTCGTCCTCGGTCAGCACCAGACGGTGATCGTCCGGCGCACCGAAGACCTTCTTGTCGTCACGGATCTCGACACGGCCGTTCCGCCGGGCGACCCGCACGCAGTCCTTGTCGGGGTTGCTCGCGGTGGCCTTGCGGAAATCGTCCTCGCGGAAGGCCTTCGGGGTGACAGGGTTCATCTATGTTTCTCCTAGCGGGACGGGGATGAGGATCGGTCCTTGAGGCCGCGAGAGACCTCGCGCAGGAACTTCCTGGTTTCCTCGAACTTGAGCGCGGCGTTGGTGAGCCGAGCCCAAGCGGCTTCGTATGCCTTCAGCGCCTTTTTGTCGTCGAGGTAGCGGATCTCGGCTTCGCCCTCGATGTAGGCAAGCTCCAGCGGACCCGCGACGCCCGGCGAAGGCACTCGCATCAACGTGAATCGGGAAGCGACCGGTGAGCGGCGGCCAAGCGGCTGATCGAACGGCATCAGCTGAAGGTGAATGTTCCGCCGGTTGGACAGCTTGATCAGGTGGTCGATCTGCTCACGCATCACGTCGGCATCGCCCCAGACGCGGCGAATACACGACTCGGAGAGCACGAACTGCAAGATGGGCGGCTCGTCCTTGTCGAGGATGTCCTGCCGCGCCAGCCGAGCCGTAATGCGATCTTCCAGGGTGACGTCACTGAGTGCGGGCGCGTCCTCGTGCTGAGCGCGGACATAGGCCTCGCACTGAAGAAGCCCGGGAACGACCTCGACCTCAAGCACCCGCAGCTGGTCGGCGTGCTTTTCCAGATCGATGCGGAGGCGGATCTCTTCGGCGTAGGCGCGGTTGTGGCCGGTGGTCCAGAAGCCGCGCTTGTGCGCGTCGCGGCGCAGGTCGCGGAGGGACTGCTGGTAGCCCTCGTCGGTGAAGCCCAGCTTCCCGGCCAGCAACACGAGGTCTCCGGGCGAGATGCTGCCGCCGCCCTGGATCAGGCTGGAGATCCGCGCCTGACTGGTCTCGATGAGCTCGGCGGCATCGGCCTGGGAAATGCCCGCTACCTCGATCATGTGCGCGATCTCGTGCCCGAGCAGCAGTTTCCGGGCCGTACGAACAGTGGCTGCCATCGACATGGCCTCTCCAGGTATTCGACGAGCGGCGCCGTCTGGATCGGCCGGACCTCCCTTCCGGGAGAGCCTATCGTCCGACGCCACTCGAACGGATGGGGTACCAAAGCTTGATATTCAGACTTAAGTCGTTCAAGCTAGGTTCGTCAAGTTCGGGTCACACTAGCTGAGTAGCGAAGCTAGCGCATCGGGGAGGACACCATGGAGTCAGGGCCGATTTCCTTGACCAGCAAGCGAAAGCGGGGACGGCACTCATGACGTGCGTCCTGGCCCCGGCGCGATCCCGTCGCACCGCGTACGGCTACATGCAGGTGCCGAACACCGCCGCGGACGAGAAGGTGTGCCTGCTGGAGCAGGCCCTGCGCGACTTCGCCTACGACCACGGACTTCGGCTGGCCGGTCTGTTCTTCGAGTTCTCCCGCGGTTCGCACAAGGCGTTCGACGAGCTCCTCGCCACCCTGCGCCGGGACGACACGCACTACGTCGTGGTTCCGACCTGGCAGCACCTCGCACGGAGCCTGCTCCTGCAGAACCTCATGCTGGAACAGCTGGAGTCCACGGCAGGCGCCGAGGTCTTCGTGCTCCGCGAGAGCCAGGAGCAAGCCGGGCCGGAGCTGTCATGGGCGCGGTGATCCATGTCGATCCCGCGGCGATTCACCCGGTCGTGGAAGGCGTGTGGCATCACGCGCGGCTGACGCGAGTGCCCGAGCCCGGCGAGGTCATCACCATGCTGTGCGGCGCCTCCGCGGCCGCCGAGTTCGAGCAGTCGGGCAGGCGAGACGCCCACGGCGCGCCGCACACCTGCTGGGCGTGCGACCTGATCTACCGCCGCGAACACGGCCTGGACGTCTGGCCCGGCCATCCCGCCCTCCACGGACGACCGGTGCCCCACCCCCGCGGCACCACCCGAGGGGCGGCGCATCGAGCATGACCAGCGAAAGGAATCCGGTGGAGAACGAACAGAATCCGGTGGTACGCGAGCACCGTGCCACCCCCGCCGCCGTCGCGCTGGGGCTGGGCCTGCGCGCCGCGCGGGAGGAACGCGGAGTACGCCTGCGCGCGCTGGCCGGAGTGCTGGGCCTCGAGCCCGCCACCGTGTCGACGATCGAACGGGCGACCAGGACACCCAGCGTCGAATACGTCACCCGGGTGCTCGGTTTCCTTGCGGTCAAAGGAAACGAGTACCGGCGGCTGATGCTGCTCGCGCAGCACCTCAAGATGCCGAACTGGGTCGATCCCGGCCCCGTCGAGTACCCGGCGCTGCTGCTCGAGTACGAGCGGACCGCGACCACGATGCTGACCTGGGCACCGCGCGTGGTCCCCGATCTGGTCCAGACGCCCGACTACGCCCGCGCGGTGCTGGACTCGGAAATCCTCACCGGCGACGAGGTGGCGCAGGGCCTCATGATGCGGCTGGTCCGGCACGAGGCGGCGCTCGCGGGCGACGCCCCGGGTGCGGTGACCATCCTGCTGGCGGACAACGTGCTGGAGCACCGGGTCGGCGGCCGCGGTGTCCTCAAAGGACAGCTCGGCCACCTGCTCTCCCTGATGGAAGAGGGCCTGGTCGAGGTGCACATCGTGCCCGCAGAGCCGGCGGGCCAGCCGGGGCTGCTCAGCCCGTTCACGATGTTCGGCTTCCCCACCCGCATCCCGGTGGTCGGCGTCTGCCACGACCATTTCTACGCCTACGTCACCGAACAGAGCGCCATCGACCGGTACCAGGCGACCGCGGAACGCCTGCTGGAGCGAGCGCTCGACGAGCCGACAACCCACGCCCGCATCAGCGAAATCATCGCCAAGACGTGACCACGCCCCGCAGGGCCTGCTTGTCGGGTTTGCCCAGCGGGGTCGTGGGCAGGGCGTCCAGTACCGTGAAGGTGGCGGGCACCGCGTCCGCGGCGAGCCGATCGGTGGCCCACTCGCGCAACTGCCCGCAATCGACGCCTTTCGCGACAACGAACGCGTGAATCGCTTCGCCGGTCCGGTCATCGGGGGCGCCGACGACCGCGGCTTCCCGGACCGCCGGGTGCCCGGTCAACGCGTCCTCGATCGGGCCGGCGTAGTGGTTGTAGCCGTTGACGATGATCATGTCCTTGAGCCTGCCCACCAGGTAGAGGTAACCGTCGGCGTCGAAGCGGCCGAGGTCGCCGGTGTGCAGCCAGCCGTCGCGCAGCGTCGTGGCCGTCAGCTCCGGCCGTTTCCAGTAGCCCGGCATCACCGAGCCGCCCCTGACGCACACCTCGCCGACCTCACCGACGGGCACCGTGGTCCCGTCCGCCGCGCGCAGTTCGACGGAGACCCCCGGCAGCGGTTTGCCGACCGAGGCCAGCAGTTCGGGACGATCCGCCATCGCGGCGGCGTGATCGGCGGCGTCGAGCATCGCGATCGCGGGCGCCTCGGTGGTCGCGTAGGTCTGCAGCAGTCTCGGGCCGAACCGGTCCAGCGCCTGGCGCAGCCGGACGGGTGCGATCGGCGCACTTCCGTAAGTGAGGAACTGCAGGGTCCCGAGATCCGCGTCGGTGTGATCAAGCAACCGGTACAGCCATGACGGGTAGAGATAGGTGACCGCGAACGGGGCTCGGCGAACCGCTTCGACGAACTCGGCGGGGTGGAAACCGTCGAGGATCTCGACGGTGGCGCCGAACCGGAGCATGTTCAAGGCCGCGTCGCCGGAGCCGTGCGCGAAGGGCGTGACGAGCAGGAATCGCAGGCCTTCCGGCATTTCGGCGGCACCGGTCCCCCACGAACGGGTGGCCGCCCCGAGTGCCTGATAGGTGCTCGGTACCCCCTTGGGACAGCCCGTGGTGCCGCTGGTGTAGAGCACCCGCGCGACGTCCTGCTCGCGCGCGGCCACCGGCAGCGGGTCCTCCGGTTCGGCCCGCGCGGCCGCGGTCAGCTCGTCCACCGTCAGTACCAGCGGCAGGTCCACGTCGAGCGGTTCGGCGGAAACCAGCGCGACGGCACCCGAGTCGGCGGCCACGTCCCGCGGGTCCGTCAGCCCGGGCACCAACGGGGTGAGGCGCAGGCCGAGCAGGAACGCGGCGAACCGGCAGGTGAACGCCTCCGGGCGGTTGCCGGCGATGAGCAGCAAGCCGTCGCCGCGCCGCAGGCCGTACCGCCGCAATGCCCGCGCGGTCCGATACACGGCCGCGAGCAACTCGGCATAGCCCAGCTCACGACCTCGGCAGGACAGCGCGACCTTTCCCCGGTGTGCCGCCAGTGCTTCGAGCGCACTGCTGACGTACCACGCTGGAGCGTCCTCGGCCATCGTCGCCCTCCTCATTAATCTAACGCCATTAGATAAATGGTAGGGTACGGCGATCTTCATGACGTCCGCAAGGAGGTGGCATGCCGCCGCGACGAGGCAGGCCACCCGCGTCCGAGGCCAAACTGCGCCCGGACGCCATCGTGGCCGCCGCGCTGGCGACGTTGCAGGCCGAAGGGCTGGACGGGCTCACGATGGGACGGGTCGCCGACCGGCTCGGGGTTCGCACGGCTTCGCTGTACTGGCACGTCCGCAACAAGGAGGAACTCCTCGACCTGCTCGTCGACGCGGTCGCCGCGGCGCAGGACCTCTCCCGGCACGTCGACCCGGAGGACTGGCGCGTCAGCCTCGTCGCGATCATGCGGGCGATGCGGCAGCACATGCTCGGCTACCGCGATTCGTCCCGGCTGTTCGCCGGACGGTTCAGCACCGCGCCCGGCCAGGTGCGCAACATCGAGACGATCCTCGGCGTGCTGCGCGGCGCCGGACTGTCCACTCGCGACTCCGCGTACATGACGTTCCTGTTGTCCACCTTCCTGATCGGGTTCGTCGACGGGGAGCAGGCACCGCTCTCCGCGGCGGTCAGCGGCGGCCGTTCCGCACGGTCCTATTTGGACGAACTCGGGGGCGCGCTGGCGTCGCTGCCCGCGGACTCGTTCCCGCATCTCGTCGCCTCGGCCGCCGACCTGGTCGCGCCGGATCTGGACAGCCGGTTCGAATTCGCCCTCGACCGGTTGCTGGACGGTGTCGAGGCGCTCAGGGAAGGCCGTGGACACTGACAGGCCACCCGGACACCGTGCGTTGCCCTACCGCATCGCGTCGGCGAACGGTCCCAGCCCGGGTATCGTCGCGAATTGCCCCGCGTAGACGAAGTACGCGATCAGTATCCCGGCGAATGCCGCCGCGGGGCCGTCCAAGCGCAGCGGGGGCATTTGTTCGCTTGACATTTCGGTCAACCCGGCATAGGGATCGACGCGCATCTCGGTCACACTGGCGTGAGCGATCCAGTTCCACTCCCCGTTTTCCTGTATCCAGGTCGATCGGTCGGTGACGACTACGCGCAACGGGCCACAAGCGCGCCACTGCGGGGCCGACTGGTTCATCGCCTGTCGCCGGCTCGCGGAGTTGCGCCATCTGTTGACGGCCATCCCGGCAAGACCCAGGATCGGAGCCCCCTTCAAGATCAGGGAGGGTGAGGTGTCGTAGATCTTGTACTGGACGTCCTCGGAAAGGTAGACACCGAGGTGAACGACCTGGTCCATGAGTACCGGGCCGTCAAGGCGCAGGCTGGTCGGGACCTCGTACGGAGCGTGCCCCGAAGCCAGATGCGAGAACAGTTGCCAAGCCACCTGAGGGGGAGGCTGGTTTCCGGGCTGGGACACCGAAACTCTCCTACGCAGAGCTGGCGACGGCAGGTCGATGCTAGGCCAACCAGCGGCAATTGTGTACCGGCACCGCCCACCGGGCGAGGGCTCGAATGAGCGGGGGTTGCGGGTCGGTCGGTCGCCGATCCATTGCCACGGCGGAATGGTGCCGCTCAATTCCGCGTGGCACCGAAGATGACCATGGTGCCCGGCGTTTCGGCGACATCATACAAATGGCCTAATCGTTGTTCAGTGCACGCAAGGAATCTCCTGGCGACGCCACCCCGCCTGGCCGACGCGCCGGCCCGGCTGCGCACGGTCTGCCGCTGCCGCAGCACGCCGAGGCTCGCCTCGGTACCCGCCCGGCCGGGCCCGTCGAAGGTCGGTGCCACGTGGTGAACCGGCGCCGGGATTCCTCTTTGGACACCGACGGCGGGCTTGCCCTCCGGCGGACGTGCGGCACACTGGATGACATGCCTCGTTCCACCGCTGCCGCCGCCACTGTCGACGCCGCCGACGTCGACGCCGTCACCGATGCCGTGCTGACCGCGTCCCGGCTGCTGGTGGGCGTGTCCGTCCGCTCCATCGCGGCGGCGGGCGACACCATCACGCTGCCGCAGTTCCGGCTGCTGGTGGTGCTGCACACCCGGGGCCCGCTCAAGCACGCCGCGCTGGCCGAGCACCTCGGCGTGACCCCGTCGACGGCGAGCCGGATGGTGGACCGGCTCGTCACGGTCGGCATGGTCGAGCGGCTCAGCAGCCCGACCTCACGCCGCGAAATCGTCCTCGAACTCACCCGCGAGGGCACCAAGGTCGTCCGCCAGGTGACCGCCCGCAGGCGCAAGGAGATCGCCAAGATCGTCGCCAGGATGCCCGACCGCGCCCGCCACGGCCTCGTCGAAGTGCTGACGGCGTTCGCAGAGGCGGGTGACGAGCCGCCGGCCGGCACGAGCCTGGAAGGCATCTGGGCCTGAGCGCTCCCGATTTCGCCCGTACGGTCCGGTTTCCGCGGCCGGATCGTCCTCTTTCCACGAAACACCCCGTGCAACTGTTGTATGCACGAATGGTGTGGATCCGACGGCGCCGAACAGCCGAACCGGCCGCCCCGGCTTGGGACCGAACGGCGCTAGGCCCGCGGTCCCGCTTCGGCGACACTGAGCGGGTTCCGGTGTGGCTCGGCGGCCCATCCGCCGGAACCGCCGACGGCACGGTGCTCCTCGTCGCCCCAGGCGGACCGGGTCACCCGGCTACCCGGGCGACCCGGTCACCGAGCGACGCCATCGTCGCACCCCACGCCGATGCCAGCACCTGGGACGACCAGCCCCTCCGCGACCCCGTGTCCACAAAGGACTCTTGCGCCGGTAAGGCCACCTTGCGG
>NZ_JBHYJW010000125.1:0-6699 GCF_042741125.1 Amycolatopsis sp. NPDC058986
GCTAAACGCGCTCGGGTGCCGTGGGCGAAGCGCGTTTAGCGGGCTAAACGCGCTCGGCGGGGGAGGTGCGGGTGACCTGGGCGTACTCCAGGCCGTGGAACACGCGGTGGGGCTTGTAGCGAACCTCGCCGACGACGTGGGAGGAGGTGAGGACGGCGGACAGCGCGCGCAACGCGACCTCCCCTTCGGCGACCGCGACCCGCGAGCCAGGGCAAGCGTGCCGCCCGAGCCCGAACGCGAGCCCGTCACCGAGCGGGACGGCGAGCTTGTCGCCCTTCTCGAACGTCACCGCCGACACGGTGAGCGGGCCGGTCACGCGCCGGGCGGCATACCGTGTCGGCGCGATCTCCTGGACGAGCCGTCGAACCTCGACCTCGTCCGGTTGCCGCGGCCGGCGAAGCAGGTCCAGACCCGCGACAGCGAGGAAGTTCATCGAGTTCTCGTACGCCGCGTGCGCGAGCATCACCGGCGTGAGCATGAGCTCGTCCTCCGTGACCCGGCCCGCGTCGTGCGCTTCGCGCAGCAACGCCAGCCCGCCGCCCTCGACGGCCGTCGCCTTGAGGAAGAACATCGCGACTCGCAACGCCGCGAGGTCCGCACCCGGCGGCGCTCCACCCGACCAGACGTCGAGGTTTGCCGCCGTCTCGGAAAGCGCTGTGAGCAGCCGCGCGTCGAGTGGTTCGACGGCGCCGAGCACCGCGGACGTGACCCGCGCGGCGACAGGCCGGGCGAAATCGGCGACGAGATCGAACGACACCGACATTGCCAGCCCGGCAACCACGTCCTCGATATCGGACCGCACAGCCGACGGCAGTGGCTCCACCAGCGCGATGATCTCCTTGACGACTTCGCGCAACCGGCGGTGGTCGGCGCCGTCCATGAGCAGCAGATTGGCCTGGCCGGTCGCGCCGCCGTCCGGATCGGAGCTGAGCCGCGGGTCACGCAGCGCCCCGACCCGGTCCGCCCGCGCGTCCAGTACGAAGAAGTCGTCCACGTTCGTATGATGCCCACACCGCGACGGGATCGTCTGGAGGATGCGGCCGTGCCGGACGAGGTACCCGAGGAAGTTCTGCGCACCCCGCTGGTGTTGCGCCTGCTCGATCGTGCCGACGACGCACGCCCCGCTTTCACACACATCGACTGCTCCGGCGGCGACATGGCCGAGCGGACGCTGACCTGGTCCGAATTGCTGGTCCGCGTCCAGGCAGTCGCGGCAGCGCTGAACGGGCGCATCAGGCAGGGCGCCCGGGTCGCGATCGTCGCGCGCCAAGATCTTTCCTACGTCGCTGCCTTCTTCGGTGCGTTGTACGCGGGCGCGGTGGCCGTCCCGCTGTCCGCGCCGGATCTGCGCGCACAGCGTGAGCGGCTCGTGGGGGCGCTCAACGACTGCGACGCCGAGGTGTGGTTGACGGCCGACGCGATCGCCGATCGGGTGCGGGAGTTCGCCGAAACCGAAGACGTCGCGAGGCCGCGTGCGATTCTCGCTGTCGACACGCTGCCCGCCGTCGCGGTCGAGCCGGCTCCGCTCACTCCGGACACCCCCGCGTACCTGCAGTACACATCGGGCACGACGCGCGCGCCCGCGGGCGTCGTGATCACTCACCGCGCGCTCGCCGCGGCGTGCTGGCAGGTCTGCGCCGCTTACGACGTCGACGACGGCACCACCTGCGTCGGCTGGATTCCCTTCTTCCACGACATGGGCCTCGTCCAGCTACTGGCCGGGACGGTGCACAGCGGCGGCAGGTCGGTGTTCCTCGCCCCGCTGGAATTCATCCGGCGGCCCGCTCGCTGGCTGACGCTGATGTCGGCCTACCCGAAGACGCTGACCGCGGCGCCGAACTTCGCGTATGACCTGCTCGTCGAGGCTGTTCCCGAGGCGCGGCGCCGGGCATTCGACCTGTCCGGCGTGCACATCGCCCTCAACGGCAGTGAACCTATTCGGGCTGCCACCGTCGAAGCGTTCCTCGACGCCTACGAGCCACACGGATTTCCGCGCAACGCTTACCGCCCGTCGTACGGGCTGGCCGAAGCCACCGTCTACGTCGCCAGCGGCGGCGACACGAACGGGCCGGTCGTGACGCGGGTCGAGGATCGGTCCCTCGTCGCGGTCGGTCGTCCGCGGGGACAGCGGATCCGGGTGGTCGACCCGGACACCGCTTGCCCCGTCCCCGACGGCGCGACGGGGGAGATCTGGGTGCGAGGCCCGAATGTCGCCGCGGGGTATTGGCGTCGGCCCGAACTCACCGCCGAAGTCTTCGACGCGCACGTCGACGGCGAAGGTGGCTGGCTGCGTACCGGCGACCTCGGCTGGTGGGACGGCGAGCAGCTCTACGTGACCGGACGGCGTAAGGACCTGATCATCGTCGACGGCCGGAATCACTATCCCCAGGACGTCGAGGACACCGTCGCGGCCGCACACCCCGTGCTCGGCCGGGACCGGGTGGCCGCCTTCGCCGTCGATGGTGACACCGGGGAAGCCCTGGTCGTCGTCGCCGAGCGAGCCCGCGGGGCGGCAGCCGCCGAGGTCGACGAAGACGAGGTCGCTCGCGCTGCCGCTCGCGCAGTCGTCGCCGCCCACGACGTCGCGCTCCACACCTTCCTGCTGGTCAAGCCGGGCGCGCTGCCCCGGACGTCCAGCGGCAAGGTCGCGCGTTCCGCGGCCCGAACGCGGTTCTGGACCTCCCCAGCAGGCTGAGCCCCTCGCCGCCCCCAAGTGCGTTTAGCCCGCTAAACGCACTTGGCGGGGGTAGGCGAGAATTCGGGGTATGGCCGCTGAGGAGCATGTCGAGAAGATCAAGGCGATCGTGTGCGAGACGTTCGGCGTCGATCCGTCGTCGATCGACGAGACGACGCCGTTCGCCGACATGGGCGTCGACTCGCGCCGGCGGGTCCGGCTGCTCGCGACGGTCGAGGTGGAGTTCGGCATCGACATCGATCTGGACGAACTGGACCGGCTGGTCGACATCCGCAGCGCCGCGCAGCTGCTCGACGAGACGATCGAGGCGGGCGGCAAGCCGCGTAAGCGGGGCCTGCCCGGCCTGCTGCGGCGCCACCGTTTGAGTTAGCAAACCGGGCGAAGCCGCTGCGGTGCGGATGACCGCTGGGTACATTTTGTGTGCATATGCGACGGCACCCGCGGCCGGTCGCGTGCGTCGTACCCAGGACAACCACGGGGACAGCTCGGACGTAAGGGGGCACCGGTCATGCCGGACGGTGGCTACAAGGCGAATTCAGAGGCGATGCTCACAGCGCAGACCGCGCTCGAGCGCGCCGCGGAGAAGACGTCGGGCAAGGCCGACAAGGTGGCTCCCACACCGCTGACCGCGAAGGAGTTCGGCCGGGTGCACGGGGACGCGTTCACCGGTTATCAGAAGGGCATCGAGGCCATCGGCGCGGCCATGAAGGGCTACGCGGGGCAGCTGACCCAGCTCGGCGGCGGTGTCGGCACTGCCGCGACCAGGTACAGCTCGGCCGACGAGCAGCAGGCCGCGGCCGCGAAGAAGGCGGGCAACTGATGGGTCTCTCCAAAGAGCAGCAGGCCGAGCTCGACAAGATGATGGCCGACCCGTACGTCACCGCGGGCACGAAGCGGGACCTGATGACGGCGGCCTTCTTCGGCGGCAATTTCGACGAGGCCAAGAAGAAGTTCCAAGCCGAGCACGACGCCAACGCGGCGGCCGACAAGACGGCGCGTGAGAAGGCCGGTAAAGCGGAAAAGGATCTTCAGGCACTGCAAGGGCCCGCTCCCGGCGGCGTGGGCGTCAAGAAATCGGACGAGGTACTCGATCTCGGGAATCCGGCGCTGGACTTCTTCTCCCAATGGTCCGACCAGATCTGGAACAAGATGCCGGACTGTCCCAGCGCGATCAACTACAAGTCCGATGTCTGGGACAAGTTCCACGAAAACCGGGAAATCAACTTCCAGAAATTCCTCGACGAGGTCGAGGATCTGACCGGCGCGCGCAAGACCACGGACGAGACGCGCACTGACGCGACCTCTGCGCTGAATACGCTCTTCCACGATTGGAAGGGTGAGGGCGCGACCGCGGCGAAGGTCAAATACGAGCAGCGGATCCAGCCCGACGCCAAGGAACTCATCGACCAGATGGACGGTGTCGCGAAACTGGTCCCGGAGACCATGACGCACATCTACACCGCGCTGAAAACCAAGGTCGACGAGGCGCTGAAGCTGCGTGTCGACGAGGTGGCCAAGGCGCCGCTGTACATCGCCAAACAGGTCATCGAGGTCGCCGCGGGAAAGGTCGACTCGAAGGACAAGCTCAAGGACATCGCCGGGTGGCTCGATTCGGTGTGCCCCGGAAACAACCTCGCCGACCGGCTGGCGCATGACGACTGCAAGCTGAACAAGGAGAACAAGGACTACGCGATCGGCGCGGCGAAACAATGGCTGACCGGTTCGTTCACGCCCGAATTCGGCAAGCGGTACGAGTCGTTCAAGGGCTTGTGCAAGAACGCGACCGACACCATCAATCAGCACTATCACACGCTGTCTCGGTACATGGAGGAATACACCAACCCGTTCCCGGCGCCGTCGTCGGGTAAGACCGATCCGTCCGGAAATGGAAACGGTAACGGCAACGGAAACGGGAATGGCAACGGGAACGGTTCGGGTAACGGGACCGGTGGCGGTACTGGCGGTGGCACCGGTGGCGGTACCGGCGGAGGAAGCGGCAGCGGGGGCGGCGGCAGCGCCACTCCGCCGTCGGCGGCCGAGCCCAAGCCGGAGGACAAGAAGCCCGAAGACGGGATGAACCCGATCACCCACAAGCCGCTGGAGATCGACCCGGAGACCGGCAAGCCGTACCCGATCGACCCGAAGACCGGCGAAGCGATCAAGGACGCCGGCGACGATCAGGACACCATGACCGTCCAGAAGGGCGACAACAAGATCTCGATGTCCGAGCCGGACAAGGACGGCAAGATGGACGTCTCGGTCGACGACGGTCACGGGCACAAGAAGGACTACAAGCTCGACTTCGACAATCCGCAGGTTGGACCGGACGGGAAGCCGTTGCCCGGGGCGGACGGCCACGATCCGAAGGCCGGTTTCGGGCCGCAGGGCACGCAGCAGGACGGGAAACCGGGCGCGGATGGCGCGTACCACCCCGGGCCGGACGGCAAGATCCACATTCAGGACGGCAACCTCAAGATCACCGCCGAGCAACCGCAGGGGCCGAACGGCCCGACGGTCGTCACGGTCGACGACGGCAAGGGCGAGCCGACCAAGTACACCTTGGACGAGAAGGGCGAAAAGCACGAGCTCAAGCCCGGCGAAGATCCGTCCGGCCCCGGCGGGACGAAGGATCCCAAGCAGCCGGTGCTTCCCGACGACCGTGCGCCCGACTCGGGATCGCACCAGGGCAAGCTGGACGACGTCACGACGATGCCGGCGCCCGCCCCGGCGGAAGGCGTCACCACGATGCCCGCGCCGGACAACAGCGGCTTCGCCGCGCCCGGTGGCGTCGACGCGGGAGCGACTGCCGACAGCGGCGCCCCGGCGGACACCGGTGCCCCGGCCGGTGGAGGTGCCGACGGGGCGGCCGCGACGCCGGCGGCGGACGGGACCGCGGCCGCCAGCACAGATGCCAAGTTCGACCTGGCTGGTAACGGCAACTCGCTGGAGCCCGGTGCGCACACCGGGGCGTCGGCACAGGCCACCGGCGATGTCGGGCTCGGTGCGGCGCCCGGCGGCATGGACCATCCGGCGGCCGCCGGGCAGATGGCCGGTGCGACCGGTGGTGCGGGCTCGGGCGCCGGCGGGATGAGTGGCATGAGCGGGATGGGGGGCATGGGCATGATGGGCGGCATGGGTGGCGCGCCGGGTGGTGGTGGCGGTGGTGACCAGCAACGCGGTCCCAGCCAGTACCGCATCGAGGGCGGTGTCTTCGAGACCAGCGGCGCCGGCGGCCGGATCAGCGGATCGCTGGACGACGAGGGTGACCGGTCGATCAGCTATGAGCGGTAGGGCGTCGGCGTGAACGAGCGGACGAGGGAGCGGCGATGAGTGCTGTGGACAGGCTGAGGGCGGCGATGTCCGCATTGGATACCGCCACCAGGGAACAGCAGGAGCAGCGCGGGCTCCGCGAGCGGCACGTCGCCGAGGCGAAGGCCGATGCCCTGAAGACGATGGAGCGGGACGCCGCGGTCCATGGCAAGTACATGGAACACATGCAGGAGCTGGCCAAACGGCACAAGGAGTCCGGCGGCTGGCTCACTGAGAAGGCGCTCTCCGACCGCAGTCACACCATGAAGTTCGGGCCGGAGGACGAGGAGAAGCCCGCCGACCAGTTCGGGCAGTACACGCGGGCCGCGGCGGCACACCGCGACGTGACGGCGCCGCCTCCGCCGATCGCGCCGTCGGTGCCCGGCGTACCGGGTGACCTGCCCCCGGCGCCCACCGCGCCGCCCGCCCCGGTCGAACAGGCGCCGCCCGCGCCGGAGCCGACCTCGCCGCCGTCACCCGCGCGGCGTCGCGGACGGCATGCCCGGAGTGACGCGTTCGACGACGACGATTTCTCGAACAACACGTGGATGGTCGACTGACCCGGTCGGTCCGGTCACGTCGAGGGCCCCGTCTCCGCCAGGAGCCGGGGCCCTTTTCGTGCTGCCCTCACCGCCCCGAAGCGCGGTTAGCGGGCTAAACGCGGTCCTTAGCGTGCCTAAGCGCCGCGTTTAGCC
>NZ_JBHYJW010000126.1:0-6067 GCF_042741125.1 Amycolatopsis sp. NPDC058986
CCCCCAAGGTGGCCTTACCGGCACGAGAGTCCTATGTGGACATAGGTTGCAGCAGGCGCGGGTAGCGGGCTTCGCGCGACGGCGCCGGTGTCCCGAACGACGCTTCCGGGACGCTCAACGTCCGCAACGGAGCGTTCGCGACAAAGGGATCCGGCACGCACGAGTCCGGCTCAGGCCACACCGCTGTCCGGCAGGTCCAGCCACCACTGGCTGCCGCGGGCCCATTCGATCGTCTTGACGAGGCCGTCACGCAACGTGGTTTCACAGGTCCAGCCGAGCACTTCGCGTGCCTTGGTGGCATCCGGGATCCGGCGGGACAGATCCTCGTACGCGGGGCCGACCCGGGTCGCCGTGTCGACTTCGGTGCGTGGCTCGGGCGCACCGGTCAGCTCGGCGATGAGCCGGACGACCTCGCCGACCGTCGTTTCGGTCATCGAACCGAGGTTGAACGACTCCCCTGCGGCATCAGGATGCGTCGCGGCCAGGATCGTGCCGTCGATCGCGTCGTCGACATAGGTGAAGCAGCGCGTCTGGACACCCCGGTCGTAGACCACCATCGACCGCCGGTTCAAGGCCCGGTGCACCGACCGGCTCACGATGTACGCGGGCCGCTGACGCGGGCCGAAAACGTTGAAGTACCGGACGATCCGCGCGTCCAGGCCGTGGTGGGCGGAGAACGCGAACGTCAGGTGCTCGGCCAGCGCCTTCGACGTCGAATAGGACCAGCGGGCGGCCGACGTGGCGCCCAGCACCCGGTCGCTGTCCTCCCGCCACGGCACCGCGGGGTTCTTCCCGAAGACCTCGCTCGTGCTGCTCAGCACCACGCGCGCGCCCGCCCGGTGCGCCAGTTCGAGCACGTTGCGCGTGCCTAGGAAGTTGACGTCGACCACGTCGAGCGGGCTCGACAGGTACTTGTCGACCCCGACCACCGCGGCCAGGTGGTAGACGACCTCGACGCCGCCGTCGATGGCCTCGGCGAGTTCCGCCTGGTTCCGGATGTCCCCCACGACGTAGTGGACGCCCTCGGTGCGGTTCGACGGAGCGAACCCGTCGAACACGACGACGTCGTCACCGCGCGCGACGAGCCGCTCCACGAGATGCCCGCCGATGAAGCCGCAGCCACCGGTGACCACGACGCGGCTCATCGGCCGATTCCCCGGTAGGCGTAGCCCAAGGCGCGTAGTTCGGCGATCTTTTCCTTGCTGTAGTAAGCACGCCCGTCGAGCACAAGACACCCGGCGGCGACCGGCAGGCTCGCGAAGTCGATGCCTTCGAACTCCCGATGCAGCGCGAGCACGGCGACGCAGTCCGCGCCGTCGACGGCTTCCACAAGGCTCGGCGAAAGCCCTGTGCCGTATAGCTGTTCGACCTGCGCGGGGTCGACCAGCGGATCGTACAACCGCACCTGCGCGCCCGCCTTGGCCAGCGTTTCGACCACCCCCTGCGTCGGGGTCGCCCGCAGGTCACCGGTGTTGTTCTTGAACGCCAGCCCGAGCACGGCGATCTTGGCCGTCGCCGGCTCCTTGCCGAGGCGCACCAGCTCGTCGACGATCACCTGCGCGGTGTACTCCGGCATGCCCGCGTTGACCTCGCGACCGGTCACCGCCGTCCTGATGTCCACGCCGCGGCGGTCGGCCGAGCGCCAGACCATCCACGGGTCCTTGGTCAGGCACGAGCCGCCCACGCCGACGCTCGGCACCAGGACGTTGACGTTGCCCGCGCCCTTGGGGATCGTGTTCGTCGCGCTGATCACGTCGAGCACGTCGACGCCGTAGAGCGCGCAGAACTTGGCGAGTTCGTTGGCGAGCGCGATGTTCACGTCGATCCACCAGTTGCTCGCCAGCTTGACGATCTCCGCCGACTCCAGCGAGTCGTGCGGGATGACTTCGACGCCCAGCGCCCGGCGCCAGAACTCGGCCGCGGCGTCGGCACTCTCCTCGCCGAGACCACCGACGACGATCGGGAACGTCCGCAGCTCCCGCAACGCGGTGCCTTCGGCGAGCCGTTCCGGGGAGTACGCGAGCCCGAAGTCGACCTGCCCGATCAGGCCGCTCTCCTCCAGCAGCGGGAGGACCACGTCGCGAGTAGTGCCGGGCGGGACCGTGCTCTTGAGCACGACCAGCTGCCCCTCACGCAGGTGACGGCCGAGTTCGGTGCACGCGGCGCGCAGTTGCTCGTCGGCCAGCGAACCGTCTTCGAGCACCGGGGTGCCGACGCTGATCAGCACGACGTCGGCGGAAGCCAGCCCGGACGCGTCGGTGCTCACCCGCAGCCGGCCCGAACCGAGACCCTCGAAGATCAGCTTCGCCAGCCCCTCTTCCTGGAACCGGCAGTGCCCCCTCGCCAGCTCCCCTGGCAACCGGGGGTCGGTGTCCACGGCGAGCACGTCGAAACCGCGATCGGCCAGCGTCGCGGCGAGGCACGAACCGACGTAACCGAAGCCGATGACCGCCACCGAAAGGTCCGCGCGGCCGGACAGAAAACGCATGTGCGTCCCCAATCAATAGTGCCCGTCTCGGTTTTTCATCGTGGTCGGGTGAACGCGCGGCAGCGTCTCCTGGCTTGTCACGCTTCTCCTCAGCGGCGGACACCCAGGAAAAGGCCGCGTCCCAGCGGGCCGCCTTCGACGTATTCGGCGTCGATTCCGGCCTGCGCGAACGCCTTTTCGTAACGGGCACGCTCGAACAGGGAGAGCAGGCCGACCTCCGTCACGTGCCGCAGGCCGCGTCCGGCGTCCGCGATGGCCAGGTGCACGGTGATCTTCGTGGCGTCGCCTTCCCGTACCGAATGGGAAAGCCGGACGATCGTGCGGCCGTCGACCTCGGCCACCCCGCTCGCGATGTAGCCGTCGATGAAGTTTTCCGGGAACCACCAGGGTTCCACCACCAGCGTGCCGCCGGGAACGAGATGCTCGGCGAAACAGCTCGCGGCCGCGTCGAGGCCGTCCGGCCCGCCGACATGGCCGATCGAGCTGAACATGCAGGTGACGGCGTCGAACCGGCGCCCGAGGTGGAAGTCCCGCATATCGCCTTGGTGCAGCGTGAGTTCCGGGAAGTGGACGCGGCCCGCCTTGACCATGCCCTCGGACAGTTCGATGCCCTCGGTGTGCGCGAACAGCTGGTTGAACCGCCGCAGATGCGCGCCGGTGCCGCACGCGACGTCGAGCAGCGAGTCCGCACCCGGTGTCCGCTCGCGGATCAGCCGGGTGATGTCCTCCGCCTCGGCCGCGTAGTCCTTGCCCTGGCCTTCGTAATAGGACACGTAGACTTCGGAGAATTCGTCACCGTACATGGACCGAGGATCACACCGGTGCCGCGACGGAACATCTCTCGGCATGCTCAGTCCGCGCAGCCTCAGAGATGCGGGTCCACCACCGGCCCGCGAAACATCACAAGGGTGAAACACGACCTGGACGACCTGGCCCTGTTCGGCGGGCGAACGGCGTTCCTGACGCCGTTGCACACCAACCGGCCCAATCTGATCGATCGCGCGCGCCTGTTCGACAGGCTGAACTGGGCGTTGGACAACCAATGGCTGTCCAACGGCGGACCGCTGGTGCTGGAGTTCGAGGACAGGGTCGCCGAACTCGCCGGCGTCGCGCACTGCGTCGCCACCTGCAACGCCACCGTCGCGCTGCAGTTGCTGGTGCACGCAGCGGGACTGACCGGTGAGGTGGTCATGCCGTCGCTGACCTTCGCCGCCACCGCGCACGCCGTTCGCTGGCTCGGCCTGGAGCCGGTGTTCTGCGACATCGACCCGGCCACCGGCTGTGTCGACCCGGCGCTGGTCGCCGCGGCGATCACCCCGCGCACCTCGGCGATCTTCGGGGTGCATCTCTGGGGACGGCCGTGTGCGGTGGACGAACTGGAAAAAGTCGCCGCGGACAACGGGATTCCCGTCTTCTTCGACGCCGCGCACGCGATCGGCTGCACCACCGAGGGCCGGGTCATCGGGAGTTTCGGCGCGGCCGAGGTGTTCAGTTTCCACGCCACGAAAGTGACCGGTGCCTTCGAAGGCGGCGCCGTCGTCACCGACGATCCGGAGCTGGCCGACCGGGTTCGCGCACTGCACAACTTCGGCAAGGGCCTGAAGACCGTCAGCGACGCGGGCGGCACCAACGGGAAAATGAGCGAGGCCGCCGCGGCGATGGGCCTGACGTCACTCGACGCCTTCGAAGCCACCGTGCGGCACAACAGGTCCCACTACGACCTCTATCTCGCCGAACTCGGGAACACCGAGGGACTGAGCTTCTTCACGCACGACACCAGGGAGCGCAACAACTTCCAGTACGTGATCATGAACGTGGCCGAGGACGTCACGGGGATCTCCCGTGACCTGCTCCTGGAAGTACTGCGGGCGGAGAACGCGATCGCGCTCACCCCGATCGGCTCGCCCGCCTGCCACCAGCTGGAGCCGTATCGCTCACGCGGGCCGGTGCACCTGCCGCACACCGAGGCGATGGCCGCCAGGGTGATCGCGCTGCCGACCGGTTCTTCGGTGTCCCGTGAGGAGATCCGGCGGGTGTGCGCGCTCATCCGGTTCGCGGTCGCGCACGGCGCCGAAGTGACCTCCCGACGGAAGGAGACCCCATGACCGGACCCGCGTTCTGGACCGCGCCCGACCCGCGCGCCGCTCTGCGTGACCTGCTGCGCAAGGCGTATCCGCACGCGGTCGGCGACACCGACCTGCTGTTCGCGCTCACGCGCAAGTACGGCACCAGCCCGTTCACCACGCTGGAGACCGCGCGACGGGAGCTGGCCGTCGACCGCGTGGTGTTCGAGCGTCTGCTCGACACCTTCGACCAGGTGCCGGAGCTGCGCGCCGCCGTGGTGAACGGCCCGGCAGGGAAGTACTGGTCGAACACGGTTCTTCCATTGGAGAGCAAGGGAGTCATCGAGAACATCCTCGAACGGCGAACGGTCTACCCGCACATCGTGGCGCTCTACCCCGGGCCGACGTGCATGTTCCGCTGTCACTTCTGCGTGCGGGTGACCGGCGCGCGGTACGAGAACTCCACTTTGGACTCCGGCAACGCGATGCTCGCGTCGGTCATCGACGAGATCCCACCGGACAATCCTTACGCCATGTACATTTCCGGCGGGCTCGAACCGCTGACGAACCCCGGCCTCGGCAAGCTGGTCGCACGCGCGGCCCGGCGCGGGTTCAAGATGGTGTTGTACACCAACGCGTTCGCCTTGACGGCGCAGACGCTCGCGCGACAGCCGGGCCTGTGGGATCTGGACGCCGTACGCACCTCGATGTACGGCCTCAACGACGAGGAGTACGAAGAGACGACCGGCAAACGCAAGGCTTTCGGCCGGGTGAAAACGAACCTGCTGAACTTCCAGAAGCTGCGGGCCCAGCGTGAACGTCCCGTCCGGCTCGGGCTCAGCTACATCATCCTGCCGGGGCGCTCGTCGCGGCTGACACGGCTCGCCGATTTCATCGCCGAGCTTTCCGACGCCGCGCCCGATCAGCCGGTGGACTTCCTGAACATCCGGGAGGACTACAGCGGCAGGCCCGACGGCAAGCTCGCGCCGGGCGAACGCGCCGAACTCGAAGACGCGTTGAACGCCTTCGCCGAACGCGTCGCCGCGCGCGTTCCCGCACTGGACGTCGACTACGGCTACGCGCTGCACAGCATCCGCGCCGGCACCGAGGCCGAGCTGATCCGGATCAAGCCGTCGACCATGCGGCCCGGCGCGCACATCCAGGCGGGGGTGCAGGTCGATCTGCTCGGCGACGTCTATCTCTACCGTGAAGCCGGTTTCCCCGGCCTGGCCGGGGCCGACCGCTACATCGCGGGCCGTCTCGGGCCCGGCACCAGTCTTTCCGACGTGGTGGCGAAGTTCGTGGCCGACGACCGCCGGATCGAGCCACGCGACGGCGACGAGTACTTCCTCGACGGCTTCGACCAGGCTTTGACGGCCCGGCTGAACCAGCTCGAGACCGACATCGCCGACGGCTGGCGCCACACACGCGGCTTCCTCCGCTGACCCGATCGCTGGGACACTCGCGGTTGTGATGCCGTTAAGGCCACCTTACGGGCGTCTGACGCCCGTAAGGT
>NZ_JBHYJW010000127.1:0-5822 GCF_042741125.1 Amycolatopsis sp. NPDC058986
GATCCCTGGGCTCTCGGCCGATCATCAGGTCCGTGAATGCCACATCGTGGGACTCAGAGTCCCTCGATGTGGCATTCACGGACTTACCCGCGGCGCCGGGTCACGGGACGAGCAGGCCCCAGTAGATCGCCCACGGGATGAAGACGACGCCGCCCGCGAGCAGCAGGCCGAGCCGCGGCGTCCGGTGCCGCCACCACGCGATCGCGGTTCCGGCGGTCGAGATCACCACGGCCACCGCGAGCAGCTGGAGCGCCAGCCATGGCAGCGGACGTCCGAGCACCGCGGGCCCGAGTGCCTTGCCCTGGCTCAGCTGGATCAGCATCGCGACCGCGAAAAACCCCAGTGTGGCAAGCAAACCGGTGGTCGAGAGCCAGCGCGCGGACGGGGAACCCGCGCGCGCACGCCGGAAGAGCGCTCCAACGGGATAAGCCGCGAAGGCGATCAGCAGGAGCAGCACCACCGCGAGCTGGAGCCACGTCGTTTCGTACCAGCGCAACGGTGTGAGTTCGACGCTTTGCCGGTCTTGGGCGGGTGGGGCGTCGGCGCTCGCCGCGGGCGGCCCGGACGCGAGGCCGTTGACCCAGGAACTCACCAGTTCCAGATAGCCCGGCGAGTAGCCGTCGAGTTTGTCGAAGCCATCGGTCGTCCGGCGCAGCTGGTGCTGGCCGTCCGGGAAGACACGCAGGGTGTAGTGCTGATTTCCGTTGTGCGACAACGTTTCCTGGAAGATCCTCAGCGCTTCGGCCGGCGGCGTCAGCACGTCGCGCGCGCCCCACAGGCCGAGCACCGGCTGCTTCAACCGCGCCAGCACCGGGATCGGGTCGTAGCGGGCTTCGGGGAACACGCCGCCGCCCACGAGCTGACGCATCATGGTCGACGACGCCATTTTCACCAGCGAGCCCGAGAAACCCAGGTGGCGCAACTGGTTCTCGACGGCCCAGGCCTGTTGCCGGGCGGGCTGCACGCCGTTGGCCCCGACAGTCACGACGAAGGCGACGTCAGCCGATCGCGACGCCGCGAGCGGTGCCACCCAGCCACCTTCGCTCAACCCCCACACCCCGACTCGCGCCGGATCGACCTCGGGACGCGCTCGCAGCGCCTGCACCGCCGCAAGCGCATCGTCGGCGAGCGTCGAATACGAGCGCGTGAACTGCGAATAGCCCTCGGTGCGCTTGTCGTAGATCAGCGTGGCGACGCCGCCGCGCGCGAACGCCTCCGCTTCGACGCGGTGATCCTGCCTTGGCCCCGGGCCCGAGCCGTGGACCATGACGATGCCGGGCAGCCCGCGACGTCCCGGCGGTGCGACCACAGTGCCGTGCAGCGTGACGCCGCCATTCTGGAACGTCACGTCGGTAGTGGTGAATTCCGCCGCGCCCGCCGATGGTGCGAGTGCGCTGAACGCGACGATTGTCGCCAGTAAAGCGATTCTTCGCATGGATATTCCCCCATATCTGTTTGTCACTCCGTGGAGTCGTCTCCCGCTTCCGGGAAGGCGAACCAGCGCACAAGGACCCGGCGTGAGCCCGGGGCGCGATCGTCCTCCGTGCGCCAGTAGCGCCGGAGGAGTTCCATGTACTCGTTCCAGAACTGCTGGAGTTCTTCGCTGGTGAGCCAGCTGGAGCCGCGCGAGAACAGCAGCGCGTCCGACCAGCCGCCGGGCATCGAATCCCGGTTTCGCTGGAAGTCGTTGAGTTTCGCCAAGTCTTCTTCGAACGACTGACGCTGCATGTCCTCGAAGAGCACCCGGGTCTCGGCGTCCTGCTCGCTGTGACGTGGCCAGCGGATGTCCCGCGGCCGCCTGCGCCACCAGCGCTCCTTGCCGTGCGCGAGTTCGGGCGCCTCCTCGACGAAGCCGAAGCGGGCCAGTTCTCGCAGGTGATAGCTCGTCGCGCCGGTGTTCTCTCCCAACGCCTTCGCGAGCTTCGTCGCCGTCGCGGGCCCACTCGACAGGACGCCGAGGATCCGCCTACGCAGCGGGTGTGCGACGGCCTTGAGCGTGGCGGGGTCGACCTCTTCCGGCGGTGGTGCGCTGGTCATGCCGTCCAGCGTAGACGTGCAAAGAAACTTGTGCAAAGGTTTCTTTGCACGCTAGGATGGGATCACTGGTTCACTCGGATGCGTGATTTACTGCGGAAGGAAGTGAGGCGTTAGCAGCGAATACATGGGTGGAGGGCTGTTTTCTCCATTGTCAACCCCGCGGAATCCCGCGTGTGCGATTCTCACTCCTGGAATCGCGGCTTACTATTTGTGATCATGTGGTCTCCAGGGGTGACGTATAGTGAGTGAACCGAATCTGCCCGCACGCCAGCTTGGCCGGATGCTGCGACGAATGCGGGAACGTCTCGGCATGAACCAGGGCGAGGCGGGAGCGCCGTTGCGCTTCAGTATCAGCAAAATGTCGCGGATCGAGCTGGGATTCCTCCCCTCGTACCACGAATTCCGCGCTTTACTCGACCGATACTGCGTAATCGTGTCCGAGTGGGATGAGTACATCGCGTTGTACGACCGGGGCAAGGAGAAGGGCTGGTGGTTCCACTACGGCGTGGGCAACCGGGGCTTCCTGCCCATCGAGGCCGAGGCGAGCCGGGTCCGGGTCTTCCAGTACGGCTACATCCCGGGCTTGCTCCAGACTGAGGCCTACATGCGCGAGGTCTTCGCTGGGGGTCGTCGGCCGTTGAAGGGCAAGAAGCTGGAGAACGAGGTGGCTGTGCGTTTGCGTCGCCAGCTCCGGCTCACTGAGGAGCCGATCCTCGGTTACCACGCGATCCTGGACGAGTATGCGCTGCGGCGGCCGGTTCTCGCAGGGGACGAGCGGAGTGAGCAGCTTGCCCGCCTGATCGAGTGCGCGGAGATGCCGAATGTCAGGCTTCAGATCGTGCCGGAGGACGTCGGCGCTTACGACGGTCAGAACGGCAACGTCTTCATCGCGAGCTTCGATGACACCGAGGAGCCCGACGTCGCGTACGCGGAGCACATCTTCGGGGCCATGCACTACGAGAAGGAGAGCGACGTCTCTGCTGCTAAGATGGCGTTCGAGGATTTCGCGGATCGGGCGCTCGACGAGGAGGACTCGATCGCGTTCATCAAGCGGCTCTGAGCGGAGGCTGTTATGTCCACTGTGGACTTTTCCGGCGCGCAGTGGATCAGGAGCAGCTACAGTACCGATGGCGAGAACAGCAACTGCGTCGAGGTCGCCTGGCGCAAGAGCAGCTACAGCACCAGCGGGCAAAACAGCGAGTGTGTCGAGGTCGCGTTTGTGACGCCGTCGGTGGCGGTGCGGGATTCCAAGAGCCCGGAGGCCGGTCACCTCACGGTGTCGCCGTCCGCCTGGGCCGGGTTCGTCGCTCGGGTGCGGTGAAGCGCCCACGCGACGTCGTCGTCAGCCAGCGGAGGCCGACGGGAACTGTCCAATAGGGACTGTCGGATCGCCGCCGCGCGGGCACGTCCAGACTGCCTGGCCATCGCTGACGCGCGGGTCCAGCGGGTGCGAGTTCGGATGCGCGGGGCACTCCGGCCAGGTGGCGGACTCGCCCGCTCGCCACAGCGCCTCTACCGCCCACTCCTGGACGTGACCGGCCAATTCGACGACCTGCTCGGCGTGACTCTGCCCGCGCACCACGGCGACCACCTGGCCCAAGCCGTCGGGATCCAGCAGCCAGACGCCCTCCTGCCAGGGGTGCGGGCTCGCGTACTCCCGGACCTCCGGCTGTACGCGGCAGGTCCGCAGATCGTGGAGCACCGGTTCGAGTGCGGCGGCGAGTTCGGTCACCAGACGGGCCTGTCCGCGAACTTCTGGAGCGTTCGCTGTGAGGGGCGCACGTAGAAATGTCCGACCGCGAAGCCCATCGAGCCGAGCGCGAGGTAGCCGAACGTGACGATCATGTCCGAGGTGATCGGCGTGCGAAGGCCGCCGAAGGCGTGAAGCAGCGCGATGACCACGAAGGCCAGGAACGCGAACAGGATCGTGCAGCCGTAACACACGATCAGGACGTTGCGGGTGGTGCGCGCGACGGACACGACGAGGTAGTCGCCGCGGAGGGCACGTCGGCAGGTCAGGACCACAATGGCGGTCGCGATGACGCACAGTGGTGGCAGCAGTTGCGCCACCGTGCCGAGCGGGCCGAGGGGGAAGGCGCTGTGGTTCACGATGTTGTTGAAGAACGCCGAGATGCCGAGGAACAGCAGCGCGCCGACGATCAGCGACGTCCCGGCGAGGACCGAGCCCCAGCGGACGCGGCTCGCGAACAGCGTCGGCAGCGGGATGAACTGCGGCGACGGCTGGTACTGGTAAGGCTGCACGCGTCCTCCTTCCGCCCAGCTTAGGGGCTTTTGTACGCATTCTGTACGGCGTGGCAGAAGGCTGCCAATCGGATATTCAGCCGACCCGGGGAGTCTCGGATGCGTCGTCTCACTCGCCTGGCCGCCGGTGTCGCGGCCGTCGTCACCGTGTTCGCGGGGCTCGCCGGACCGGCGCAGGCCGCCGACGGCAACCCGCTGGAGAAAACGAACGGGTTCTACGTCGACCCGGATTCGAACCCGGCCGTCTGGGTGCGCGACCACGCTGGCGACCCGCGTGCCGCGTCGATCAAGACGTCGATCGCTTCGCGGCCGGGCGCCCGGTGGTTCGGCAACTGGAGCGGCGACGTCCGCAAGAGCGTCGACGCCTACACCTACGCCGCCGACGTCGCGGACAAGCTCCCGGTGCTGGTGGCGTACAACGTCCCCGGCCGCGACTGCAAGGGGCACTCCAGTGGCGGCGCGGGCAGCCCCGAGGCGTACCGCGCGTGGATCGACGCCTTCGCTGCGGGCATCGGCGGCAAACCGGCCGTGGTGATCCTCGAACCGGACGCGCTCGCGCAGCTCGACTGCCTGCCGTCGGCCGATCGGCCAGTGCGTCTCGACCTGCTGCGCTACGCGGCCGCGTCACTGGCCGCCCACGCGCCGAACACTTGGACCTATGTGGACGGTGGGAACTCCTCGTGGATCCCGGCTGACACGATGGCCGCGCGCTTGGACTCCGTCGGCGTGCGCTCGGTGCGGGGCTTCGCGTTGAACGTCTCGAACTTCCACACCACTGCGGATTCGGTGGCCTATGGGCGCGCGGTGAACTCGGCGTTGTCGGCGAAGTTCGGCTACACGCGACAGTTCACAGTGGACACCAGCCGCAACGGCAACGGCTACAACGGCGAATGGTGCAACCCGGCGGGCCGCAAACTCGGGACCCCGGCCCAGATCGGCGGCGGCGCGGACCTGCTGCTGTGGGTCAAGGTCCCTGGCGACTCCGACGGTGACTGCGGCATCGGCAAGGGGATTCCCGCCGGCACCTTCAGCCCCGACCTCGCCACCCACCTCATCACCGGCCGCTGACCTCTGTTCGGCTCCTGCTCGGGCTCCAAGCGCCCCAATGTGGCGTTCGGTGCGCTGGACGCAACCAACGCCACATTGGGGCGCATGAGCCCACGACTCACCGCCGCTGAAGGAATGAACGGAAGATTCATGACGCTCTGAGCGCCCCTACCAAAAAGCCTACGCGAGGGGTCCGACAAAACCCGCGGTCGGGAGTAGCGGCGCGACACCAGCGGCCGGGAGTGGTAGCGCAAAAGCGGGTGGTCGGGAACGGCGGCGCAGTACCTGCGGTTGGGAGCGGTGGCGCGAAAGCCGGTGGTCGGCAGCGGAGGCGCAACACCTGCGATCGGGAGTGGCGGCGCAAAAAGCCAGCGGTCGGGATCCCCGGGGAAATGCCGTTAAGGCCACCTTACGGGCGTCACACGCCCGTAAGGTGGCCTTAACGGCATGACGTGCCACCGGGGGCGGAAGGTAGT
>NZ_JBHYJW010000128.1:0-5148 GCF_042741125.1 Amycolatopsis sp. NPDC058986
GCCACCTTACGGGCGTCAGACGCCCGTAAGGTGGCCTTAACGGCATTCCTGACCTGCGGAAAGGGAGCAAGGGACCTTTGCTATCGCTTGCCGGGCGGGGTCAGCTGGGCAGGAGGCCGACGGCGCCGCGGGCGACCTGGGCCCAGGCGAGGCGGCCGAACAGGTAGTGACAGGCGACCTGCTCGCTGCTGAACCGCGCCCAGTCGTACCGGTTGCCCTGCTCGCGCCAGAACACCTCCCACGAGGCCCCGGCCGCGTCGTCGTCCGTTCGCAGCACACACCAGGCGTTGTCGGCCTCGGCCCCGATCGACACCACCTCGGGCGGCACACCCAGCGCGTCGAGCCAGCGCACGATCGACTGCGTGTTCATCGCGTTTCCCCCGTGATGTCGGCCAGGAATCCCAAGGTGACCAGCTCGTCCGCGCTCAGCACGGCACGCAGCCGTGTCCCGCCGCCCGGCTGCCCGAACCACTCGGCCGACACCGAACGCCACATCGGTACCGGCCGCGTCACGCGGTAACGCCGGTATCCCGCGTCGAGCGCCGACGGCGGCAGCGAGCGTCGTGCGAACGGCGTGCCGTCGACGGCGAAGACGCGGCCTTCGGCGCCGCCGAAGCGGTCGAGCAGCGCGCCTTCCGGCAGGATGACGGGCTCGGCGGCGTCGAGGCCGCCGTCGGGGAACAACGCGCCGGGCGGCCAGCCCTGGTCCTCGACGCCGGTCGCCGGTTCGTAGTCCTCGGACAGCTCCGGAGGCGCCGCCGCCGAGGGCACCGTGGCCGAACGACGGAAACCGGCGCGGACGTTCTCGTACGCCGAGGCGTCGTCGAGCAGTTCGGCGTCGGGGTGCTCGAAGGGGCCTGCCGCGACGGCGTCGCCGGGCAGCGGCAGTTGCCGGGCGGGCCGGTCGGTGGCGACCGGCAGATGGCCGATCGGGAACATGTGCACGAGGAAGAGCGCGACGACGCTCTCCCGCTCGGTCCGCAGCGCCCCGAGCGGCGGCTTGCCGGGCGGCCCGGCCAAAGGCGGAACGGCAGGCGGCGGAACGGGCGGGGAGACCGGCGGGACCACCGGGGCCATCGCCCGCGGCCACGGCGCGGGCGGGCCGAACCCGGACGGCGGAGTGGGCACCTCGTCGAAACCCCGCGAGTCGAGCAGGCCGCCGTACTGCGACGGCAGCTGGACCGGGCCGGTCTCGACCTCGGTGTCGCCCGGTTCGGGCTGCGACGGCACGTCGGCCACGACACCCCCTCCGGCTCGGTCCTCCCGCCGTCGGGTCAGACGGGCGGTATCACGTTCGACGCATCTTCCACCCACCCGGTTCCGTCCGCAGCGGACATTTCCCCGAACGAGGGAGGAGTCACTCGATCGTTGGTGCCGTGGCCCCCATCCGGGTGGTCACGGTCAGTTCGCCGAAGCGGGTCACTTCGCCAGCGCGTTGACCACCCGGGACGGACTCGGCCTGCCGAGCTTCCCGGCCATCCACACGCTGGTCTCGACGAGCGCGTCCAGGTTCGCGCCGTGCTCGATGCCCAGTCCGTCGAGCATCCACACGAGGTCCTCGGTGGCCAGGTTCCCGGTCGCCGACTCCGCGTACGGGCAGCCGCCGAGCCCGCCCGCCGACGAATCCACAGTGGACACTCCACAGTGGAGCGAGGCGAGCGTGTTCGACAGGGCCTGGCCGTAGGTGTCGTGGAAGTGCACCGCGAGCGTGCCGACGTCGGCACCGGCTTCGCGGTAGCCCGAGATCAGCGCCTCGACCTGGCCAGGGGTGGCGACGCCGATCGTGTCGCCCAGCGAGAGCTGCGAGCAGCCGAGGTCGAGCAACCGCTTGCCCGCCTTGACGACCTGCTCGGTCGCGACCGCGCCCTCCCACGGGTCACCGAAGCACATCGACAGGTAGCCGCGCACGTCCAGTCCCTCGGCACGGGCGCGGGTGACGACCGGCTCGAACATCGCGAACTGTTCGTCCACAGTGGAATTGAGGTTGCGCTGCGCGAACGTCTCGGTGGCGCTGGCGAAGATCGCGATGTGCGCGACGCCGGCGTCCAGCGCGCGGTTCAGGCCGCGCTCGTTCGGCACCAGCACCGGATAACGGACGCCCTCGCGGCGGTCGAGGCCCGCCAGCACCTGCTCCGCGTCGGCCAGTTGCGGGACCCACTTCGGGTGCACGAAGCTGGTCGCTTCGAGGGTGGTGAGCCCGGCGGTGGCGAGCCGGTCGAGGAACTCCAGCTTCACCTCGACCGGGACGACCGCCTTCTCGTTCTGCAGCCCGTCCCGGGCCCCGACCTCCCAGATGGTCACCCGCTCCGGCAGTCCCGAGGCCGACGGGACGACGTCCGGTAGCCCTGCTTCGCGCGCGCCCATCAGGCCCTCCGGTTCCCGCGCCGCGGATGCCCCTGCGGCGGCAGGGGCTCGGTGTCCTGCGGCCCTTCCTCACGGTAATCGTCGTACGGGTTGTCGTTGACCTCGCGGTAGATCACCGTGTGCACGTGCTCGACCCGCGGGATGTCGTCGAAGCGGAGCGGCTCGTGCGAGGCCGACTCGATGATGAGCGTGCCGCAGCCGAAGATCCGGTCGGTGAGCCCGTGTTCGAACTGCACGCTGTTGATCCGCGACATCGGGATGTCGATGCCGGTGCGCTTGAGCACGCCCTCGCGCGCGATCAGCCGGTCGGTGGTGACGATGAAGTGCGTCGTGCGCCAGCGGACGAGCGGGGTCAGGAAGAGCCACACCACCAGCACGAGCGCCACGACGCCGAGCGCGATCAGCCCGACGGAGTTCCACGGCGACGACGCGTCCTTCGCCAGGATGGCGAGCCAGGTGCCGCCGCCGAGGACCACGAGCAGCGCGATGACGGGCCAGATCAGCATCTTGAAATGCGGGTGACTGTGCACTACGACGTGCTCTTGCTCGCTGAGCAAATCGTCCGGATAGGCCACGGCGGACGCTCCCAAGGTGTTATGCGGCGCTGGTGCCTTCACCGTACCGGCGGGACACCCGCTCGCGACCGGGTGACGCGGCGTTTCCCCTCAGGCGGGGCGAACGTGCACGACGTCACCCGCGAAGACCGTGTGCCTGCGCCCGTCGGCGACGTCGACCTGCAGCTGCCCGGCGGCATCGACGTCGGCGGCCCGGCCGGACAGCGTGGTGCCGTCCGGCAGCTGGACCTCGACGTCCTGGCCGAGCGTGGCGCAGTGCTGCCGGTATTCGCCCAGCAGCCCGGCCTCGGTGAGGTCGCCCCCGGCGAGGCGCCAGCGGCGCTCCCGGTCGTCCAGCTCGGTGAGCAGCAGCGCCGCGATCTCGCCGCGCTCGGTGCTGTTCGCGCCCTGTTCCGCCAGCGACGTGGCGGGCAGCCCGCCCGCGCCCGCGGGGACGTTCTCGCCGAGTGGCAGCACGTTGAGCCCGATCCCGAGCACCACCGAGGCGTCGTCGCCGGCGACCGCGTCGGCGAGGATGCCCGCGCACTTCGCGCGCGAAGGCCCGGCGAGGACGTCGTTGGGCCACTTCAGCACCGCGTCCACGCCGAGCCGTCCGGCGACCGCGCGGACGGCGAGCCCGGCGACGATCGACAGCGAGCCCAGCGCCGTGAACGACACGCCGTGCGGTCGGAGCGCGACACTGAGATACAGGCCGGACCCCTTCGGCGAAACCCAGGAACGGGCCCGCCTGCCGACCCCGGCGGTCTGTTCCTCGGCGAGCAGCACGGTCCGGTCGGCGGCGCCCTTCGCGACGGCTTCCCGCAGGTCGGCGTTGGTGGAGCCGGTGCTGGGCACGACCTCGACCGCGGCGTACCGGTCGCCGAGCCGGTCCCGCAGGAGCGCACCATCGATGGACGACATGCGCCCACAATATGAGAGTCCCCCTAACGCGCAAGCCGTCCGCTCGTTAGGCAGGAGTGGGCTCTTCTAACCTGGACGACGTGACGCCGCCCGAACCCGTGCCCGAAGCCGCTCCGAAGCCGACTTCCTGGGCCCGTGGCGCGGCCCTGCGCGGGCTGGTCGCCCTGCCGCTGGTGGCCGGGCTGGCCACTGCGGGCTGGCTGGTGACTCGTGGTGAGGACACCCCGGCACCCACGCCGCCGCCCGTCCCGGTGCCCGCGGCGAACAGCGGCGCGGCGGCGTCCGGCCCGTCCGTCCTCGAGGTGAGCGCGCCGGTCAAGGCGAAGGAGCCGAGCCAGGGCGGGGCGAGCGGCGGCCGGAACCCGCTCCAGGACTGGGCCGACAAACTGGCCGGACCGCTCGACATCCCGGCGAACGCGCTCATCGGCTACGCCAACGGCGAGCTCCAGCTGCGTTCCGAGCAGCCGAACTGCCATCTGTCCTGGGTGACGTTGGCCGGGGTCGGCGCGGCGAGCTCGAACCACGGCCGGACCGCGGATCCGCAGCGCGGACCGCTCGGCCTGTCCCCGGCGCAGTGGAGCAGGTACGGCGGCGGGACACCCGGGATCGCGAAGCCCGTGGTGACCGACGTCGACGCGGCGTCGGTCGCGGCCGGGCGCGCGCTGTGCGCGGGCGGCGGCGACCTCGGCGGCGGCAACGGCTGGTGGAAGGCCATCGCGAACTACAAGAACTCCGGTGGCAACGACGCAGAATTGTTCAGGCAGCGTGTACTCGGCAACGCCCAGCTGTACGCCACGCTCTCGCTCGACCCGGCGAAGTCCGGAACCCCGGCGGTGCGCGCGACCCGGTTCGCGCTCGGCCAGCTCGGCCTTCCGTACGTCTGGGGCGGCAACGGGCCCGAGGCGGGTTCCGCCGGGTTCGACTGCTCCGGGCTGACCAAGGCCGCCTACGACAGCGCGGGCGTCGCGTTGCCGCGGACGGCGCACACCCAGTACCTCGCGACCCAGCGCGTGCCGGGGGACCAGGAGCCGAAGCTCGGCGACCTCGTCTTCTACGGCAACCCCGCCGTCGACATCCACCACGTCGGCCTCTACCTCGGCAACGGCCTGATGATCAACGCGCCGACCGAGGGCCAGGCGATCCAGATCCACACGTATCACACGCGAGGCGACGACTACGCCGGCGCGGGCCGCCCCGCCTAGGGCGTGTCTGATAATGCTTTGGTCCAGGTGATTACGGCGTGTAGGACCACTGCGGATCGGTAGACGATGGCGAGCTTGTCGTAGCGGGTAGCCAGGCCACGCCACTG
>NZ_JBHYJW010000129.1:0-5005 GCF_042741125.1 Amycolatopsis sp. NPDC058986
GTGAGCAGACCTTGGTTCGGAACGAGTTCGCTTGAGGTGTGCTGATGGTGATTTTCCGCGCTGGCGATGCGAGGAAAGTCCCCTTCAGCGCGTCTAACGAGACGAACGTCCCCTTCAGCTCAGCCGGGTGCTGAGCGGGGAGGCCGAGAGGCTCAGCTCTTCGAGGTCGAGTTCCCGCAGCACCTTCCGCAGGATGTCGTCGTCGAGGCGGTGGGCCTCCCGTTCGGCCAGCAGCGCCTGCCGTTGCGCGACGAGCATTTCGCCACGCGCCCGGTGGAACGCCGCGGTCCGGCTGCTCGCGCGTTCTTCGGCGGACAGCGAGATCGCCTCGATCGCGGCCCGGTATCGCGTGTCGACGATGTTCCGCAGCCGCTCGCGAAAGCGTTCCGCCCGCTCGGGTGGAACGTCCATAGTGGACAGCTGGGTCGCGATCAGCTCGTCGAGTTTCGCCAGCGCCGCGTCCTTGGCCGCGGTACGCGCGGCGATTTCCTCCGCCTGGTCGCGTGCGGCCTCGTCCGGATCCTGCACCTTCAACGCGCGGATCAGCGGCGGCAGGGTGAGGCCCTGGATCAGCACGGTCCCGATCGCGACGGAGAAGGCGAACAGCTGGATCTCGGCGCGGCCGGGGGTGTCCACCGGAACACCGGACGCGGCGGCGAGCGTGACGACCCCGCGCATGCCCGCCCAGGCGATCACCAGATTTGACCGCCAGGACTGCGACGGCCCTTCGCGGCGGAACAGGCGCAATCCCCGTGGCAGATAGCTCATCCCGAGCACCGCGGGTATCCGGACGAACATCGTCACCGCCAGCACGATGACGGCGACGAGCGCGAGCTGCCCGTTGCCGCGGGCGGCGTGGTCCGCGGTGTCGAGCACGAACGGCAACTGGAGGCCCATCAGCGCGAACACCAGCGCCTCCAGCAGGACGTCGATCGAGGCCCACACGGAGGCGTCCTGCGCACGCGTCGCGGGTGAGGCGTTGAGCGACCCGCGTCCGAGATACAGCCCGGCCGTGACGACGGCGAGCACACCGGAACCGCTGAACCCGGTACCGAACGGATGGAGGTGCTCGGCGAGCACGTACGCGGCGAAGGGCACGATGATCCCGAACGCGGACTCCAGCAACGGATCGGTGAGCCTGCGCCGGATGAGCCCGACGATCATGCCGATCACCAGGCCGACCGCGCTCCCGAGCACGGTGGCGACGACGAACACCGCGAACCCGTGCCCGATCGAGCCCGCCGTCCCGGCGACCGCGGCCAGCGCGACCTTGTACAGCGTCAGGGCGGCCGCGTCGTTGACGAGGCTTTCCCCGGTCAGCACGGCCATGATCCGGCGGGGCAGCCCGAGCTTGCTGCCGACCGCGACCGCGCTCACCGCGTCCGGCGGGGCGACGACGGCGCCGAGCACGAGGCAGGTGGCGAACGGCAGATCGGGCAGCAACAGGTGCACCACCACCGCGACGACGACCGCGGTGAGGCCCACCAGCAGCACGCCGAGCGCGATGATCGGGCGCAGGTTGTCGCGGAACTGCGTGATCGAGCTGTCCAGCGACGTCGAGTACAGCAGTGGCGGCAGCACCACGGTGAGGATCAGTTCGGGTGCCAGCTCGATCCTCGGCACACCGGGAATCAGCGCCACGGCGAGCGCGACCACGACGATCACCAGCGGCGCGGACAGGTTGTACCGGCGGCAGAGCGCGGTCAGCCCGAGCGACCCGGCGAGCAGCCCCATCAGGGTCAGAACATCCATCGACGACCTCCGAAGGCGATCTTCGCCCATCGGCGCCGTGCGGGCAGGAGATGCCGATCGGGTGCGGGTGTCCCGCAAGATTCAGGCGAGGCGGGTACTCACCGGGGTCTCGTGGCGGAACAGGTCGAGCACCGGGCAGTGCTCGTCGACCTCGCGGCGCAGCTGCTCGTACTGGTCGCGGGTCGCGGGGCCGTCGAGGTCGACCGACACGCGGACGTCGCCGAAGCCCGGCCGGGTGTTGAGCGAGAAGCCGAAGAAGCCGTGCAGATCGAGGTCGCCGTCCACAGTGACCCGGACCGAGCCGAGCGGGATGCCGAGCTTCGCCGCCCAGAACTGGTACGTGATCACCTGACACGAGCCGAGCGCGGCGAGCGCGTATTCGACCGGGTTGGCGGCGGTGTCGGTGCCGCCGAGCGCGCCGGGTTCGTCGACCGTGAAGGTCTTGTCGCGCACCTTGACCTCGACGACGGTCGCGGTGCCGGGAGCGAGCGTGTTCGCGACGCGGAAGGACACCGCGGCGTTGTGCAGGTCGTTGTCGATGGCGTCGCGCGTGCCTTCGATAACGTCGATGAGCGACATGACTACTCCTCGTAGGGATAGGGGCGTAGGTCACAGCGTCCGGATTTCCCGCTCTTCGCGCGCGGCTTCCCAAGTCCTGGGAGCGGAATACCGTCCCGCCGCGAGCCGTAGTCCCGATCATGACCATCGGAGTGACGCTGCCCGCCGGGGAAAACCCGTCCCCGCACAACACCGTCGACGAACTCATCACCCAGGCCCATCAAGCCGCCGACGCCGGGCTCGGCTCGGTCTGGTTCTCCCAGCTCTTCGGCTACGACGCCATTTCCCTCGCCGGACTCGCCGGTCGCGAGGTGCCGGACATCGAAATCGGGACCTCGGTGGTGCCGATCTACCCACGCCATCCGCTGCTCGTCGCGGCACTCGCGCAGACCGCGCAGGCCGCGGTCGGCGGCCGGTTCACCCTCGGCATCGGGCTCGGCGCCAAGGAATTCCTCGAACCCGTCTACGGCCTCCCGTACGCGCCGCCGATCCGGCATCTGCGCGAATACCTGACCGTGCTGCGCACCGTTTTCGCCGGGGAAGAGCCGCGGTTCGACGGCGAGACGTTCGCCGCGCGGCCGCCGTTCCCCGCCGTGCTTCCTGGCGCCACCGAGACCTCGGTCATCATCGCCGCGCTCGGGCCGCAGGCGCTGCGGGTGACCGGGGAACTCGCCGACGGCACGCTGACGTTCCTGGCCGGTCCGAAAGCGCTTTCCACGCTGATCGCGCCGGTGCTGACCGAGGCCGCGTCGAAGGCGGGACGACCCGCTCCGCGCGTCATCGCGGCCGTGTCCGCGGTGGTGACCGACGACGTCGACGCCGTGCGCGCGAACGCCCTCGAGAAGCTCGCCTTCTACGGTGATCTCCCGTCGTATCGGCGGCTTCTCGACGCCGAAGGCGTTTCGCACGGCGCCGATCTCACGCTGATCGGCGACGAGGCGACGGTCGAGGCCGGGATCCGCCGGTACTTCGAGGCCGGTGCCACCGAGATCGTCGCGTCCCAGACCGGGCTGGGTTCGGCCGAGGACCGGCTGCGTACCTGGAAGTTCCTCGGCGAGCTGAAGAGCCGCTTGTGATTCTTTGACCGGCTCGGGGATGGTCAAGGGAATCGGGGCCGTGTTTCCGCCGAGTGGAAGCACGCTGGTTTGTGTCGTACCTCACGGGCATACTGTGCGCCATCCGTACGACTGTGCGGAGAACGTGCACTGACGCACCCCGGAGGTCCCCATGTCCCCTGGCGCCCCGACCACCGCGGCCCGGCACTGGGTCGTCCCACTGGCCTGGGCGGCTGTCCTGCTCGACGGGTTCGATCTCGTCGTGCTGGGCACCGTCCTGCCGGTGCTGCTACGCGGCCACGTCTGGGGCCTCGGCCCCGGCACGGCCTCGGTGATCTCGACCGCCGGCCTGGTCGGGATGACCTTGGGCGCGCTCGCGATCGGCACGGTCACCGACGTCATCGGCAGGCGGAAGGCGTTGATCACGGCGGTCGTGTGGTTCTCGGTGTGCACCGTGCTGTGTGCGCTGGCGCCGTCCGCGTTCGTGTTCGGGCTGCTCCGGTTCCTTGCCGGGCTCGGCCTCGGCGGCTGCCTGCCGACGGCGATCGCGCTCGTGTCGGAGTTCGCCAGGAAGGGCCGTGGCGGCAGCGCGACCACCACGGTGATGACCGGCTACCACGTCGGCGCGGTGCTCACGGCGTTGCTCGGCATCGTGCTCATCTCGCCGTTCGGCTGGCGCGCGATGTTCGTCGCAGGTGCGCTGCCCGCACTCGTGCTGGTGCCGCTCATGCTGCGCTACCTGCCCGAGTCCGAGCAGTTCGAACGGGTGCGGCAGGCCCGCCAGGCCGCTGACGCGCCTGCCGGGAACGTCGTGGCCGGGCTGTTCCGCGGTGGCCTGCTACGGGCGACAATCGCGTTCTGGGTGACCTCGTTCATGGGACTGCTGCTGGTGTACGGGCTCAACACCTGGCTGCCTGAGATCATGCGGCAGGCCGGGTACCCGCTCGGCGCGTCGCTCGGTCTGTTGCTGACGCTGAACCTCGGCGGTGTCGCCGGGCTGATCGTGGCCGGTCGTGTCGCCGACCGCGTCGGTGTCCGGCCCGCGACCATCGGCTGGTTCGTCCTCGCCGCGGTGTTCCTGGCGGTGCTGAGCGTGCGGCTGCCGTCGGTCGCGCTGTACGTGGCGGTGTTCCTGACCGGCGCGTTCGTGTTCAGCGCCCAGGTGCTGGTGTACGCCTACATCGGCAAGCGCTACCCGGACGCGATCCGCGCGACGGCGCTCGGCTGGGCAGCCGGTGTCGGCCGCACCGGTGCGATCTGCGGCCCGATCCTCGGCGGGGCTCTGCTCGGCGCGGGAATCGCCTATCCGTGGGGTTTCTACGCCTTCGCGGGGGTGGGCGCACTGGGCGCGCTCGGCGTCGTCGCAGTGCACTCCAGAAAGGCGAACTCCGCTCCGGAAGCCGTTCCCGCGCCAGGAACTCGCCCAGCTTCCTGACCGCGCTCTGCCCGCGAGTGTCCACAGTATCTGACCATTGTGGACACTCAGAGGCCTGGGGTTCTCGGGGGTCATGCGCCCCAATGTGGCGTTGGTTGCGTTCAACGCACCGAACGCCACATTGGGGTTTTTTCATCCTGTTGGTGCTGGTCTGGGTGCTTGACGGGGTGGGTTGTGGTTGTGCCGTAGGGGTTTGCTGGGTTGC
>NZ_JBHYJW010000130.1:0-3221 GCF_042741125.1 Amycolatopsis sp. NPDC058986
TGTGTGGTGTTTCAGAGCTGTAGAGTGAATGCGTAGCATGTTTGTGGGCAAGTCCTCGGCCTATTAGTACCAGTCAACTCGACAACACATTACTGTGCTTCCATATCTGGCCTATCAACCCACTGGTCTGGTGGGGGCCTTAACCCACAAAGGGTGGGATACCTCATCTTGGAACAGGCTTCCCGCTTAGATGCCTTCAGCGGTTATCCCTTCCGAACGTGGCCAACCAGCCATGCCCCTGGCGGAACAACTGGCACACCAGAGGTTCGTCCGTCCCGGTCCTCTCGTACTAGGGACAGCCTTCCTCAAGTATCCTACGCGCGCGGCGGATAGGGACCGAACTGTCTCACGACGTTCTAAACCCAGCTCGCGTGCCGCTTTAATGGGCGAACAGCCCAACCCTTGGGACCTACTCCGGCCCCAGGATGCGACGAGCCGACATCGAGGTGCCAAACCATGCCGTCGATATGGACTCTTGGGCAAGATCAGCCTGTTATCCCCGGGGTACCTTTTATCCGTTGAGCGACACCCCTTCCACCAGGAGGTGCCGGATCACTAGTCCCGACTTTCGTCCCTGCTCGACATGTCTGTCTCACAGTCAAGCTCCCTTGTGCACTTGCACTCAACACCTGATTGCCAACCAGGCTGAGGGAACCTTTGGGCGCCTCCGTTACCCTTTAGGAGGCAACCGCCCCAGTTAAACTACCCATCAGGCACTGTCCCTCACCCAGATCATGGGCGTAGGTTCAGATTCCCAATCCGACCAGAGTGGTATTTCAACAACGACTCCACCAACACTAGCGTGCCAGCTTCACAGTCTCCCACCTATCCTACACAAGCCGAACCGAAAACCAATACCAAACTATAGTAAAGGTCCCGGGGTCTTTCCGTCCTGCCGCGCGTAACGAGCATCTTTACTCGTAGTGCAATTTCGCCGGGCCTGTGGTTGAGACAGCCGGAAAGTCGTTACGCCATTCGTGCAGGTCGGAACTTACCCGACAAGGAATTTCGCTACCTTAGGATGGTTATAGTTACCACCGCCGTTTACTGGCGCTTAAATTCTCAGCTTCACCCCCCGAAAGGAGTTAACCGGTCCTCTTAACGTTCCAGCACCGGGCAGGCGTCAGTCCATATACATCGAATTACTTCTTCGCATGGACCTGTGTTTTTAGTAAACAGTCGCTTTCCGCTGGTCTCTGCGGCCACCCACCCCTAGTCCGCAAAGGACTTCAGGATGTTTGGCCCCCCTTCTCCCGAAGTTACGGGGGCATTTTGCCGAGTTCCTTAACCACAGTTCACCCGATCGCCTCAGTATTCTCTACCTGACCACCTGTGTCGGTTTGGGGTACGGGCCGTGCATGCACTCACTAGAGGCTTTTCTCGGCAGCATAGGATCACCCTACTTCACCTCAAACGGCTACGCATCACGTCTCAGACTCAATGAGCGGCGGATTTGCCTACCACTCGTCCTACACGCTTACACCAGGACAACCATCACCTGGCGGAGCTACCTTCCTGCGTCACCCCATCGCTTGACTACTACGGAATCAGATCCCACGCTCCACACACCCCATCCACCCGAAGGCTTCAAGAGCATGCTTTGGGTGGTTAGTATCAACCGCCTCGCCATGGGCGCACATGCTCGGGTACGGGAATATCAACCCGTTATCCATCGACTACGCCTGTCGGCCTCGCCTTAGGTCCCGACTTACCCTGGGCGGAATAACCTGGCCCAGGAACCCTTGGTCATCCGGCGGCAGAGTTTCTCACTCTGCATTCGCTACTCATGCCTGCATTCTCACTCCCACACCCTCCACGACTGAGTTACCTCGCCGCTTCCCTGGATGCAGGACGCTCCCCTACCCATCCACACCACTAGACAACCGTACAAATACGGAAGCCGATGTATTGTATGAATGACACAGCTTCGGCGGTGTGCTTAAGCCCCGCTACATTGTCGGCGCAGGACCACTTGACCAGTGAGCTATTACGCACTCTTTCAAGGATGGCTGCTTCTAAGCCAACCTCCTGGTTGTCTGGGCAATCCCACATCCTTTCCCACTGAGCACACACTTAGGGGCCTTAGCTGGTGTTCTGGGCTGTTTCCCTCTCGACGACGAAGCTTATCCCCCGCCGTCTCACTGCCGCACTCTCACACCACGGTATTCGGAGTTTGGTTGATTTCGGTAACCCGGTAAGGCCCCTAGACCATCCAGTAGCTCTACCCCCGTGGAGAAACATACGACGCTGCACCTAAATGCATTTCGGGGAGAACCAGCTATCACGGAGTTTGATTGGCCTTTCACCCCTACCCACAGCTCATCCCCTCAGTTTTCAACCTAAGTGGGTTCGGGCCTCCACGATGTCTTACCAACGCTTCACCCTGGCCATGGGTAGATCACTCCGCTTCGGGTCTAGACCACGCGACTCAAGACGCCCTATTCAGACTCGCTTTCGCTACGGCTACCCCACCCGGGTTAACCTCGCCACGCAGCACTAACTCGCAGGCTCATTCTTCAAAAGGCACGCCATCACCCAAAGGCTCTGACGGCTTGTAGGCACACGGTTTCAGGTACTCTTTCACTCCCCTCCCGGGGTACTTTTCATCTTTCCCTCACGGTACTCGTCCGCTATCGGTCTCCAGGAAGTATTTAGGCTTACCGGGTGGTCCCGGCAGATTCACAGCAAATTCCACGAGCTCGCTGCTACTCGGGAACACCAAACAAACACAACACAACGTGTTTTCGCGTACGGGACTCTCACCCACTCCGGTCCGCCATCCCAAGCGGTTCCACTAACACGCGCGCATGTTCCGAGGACTGTCAGATCCTCGACGCTGGGTCCCACAACACCACTGATACAACGCCTGACAGCTTGACATACCAATGGTTTAGCCTCATCCGCTTTCGCTCGCCACTACTCACGGAATCACATTTTGTTTTCTCTTCCTACGGGTACTGAGATGTTTCACTTCCCCGCGTTCCCTCCACGCACCCTATATATTCAGGTACGGGTAACACCACATCACTGGTGCTGGGTTTCCCCATTCGGAAATCCTCGGATCACAGCTCGGTTGACAGCTCCCCGAGGCATATCGCAGCCTCCCACGTCCTTCATCGGCTCCTGAAGCCAAGACATCCACCATGTGCCCTTAACAACTTGACCACAAAGATGCTCGCATCCACTCTACAGTTCTCAAACACCACACCAGAAACAACCCA
>NZ_JBHYJW010000131.1:0-4907 GCF_042741125.1 Amycolatopsis sp. NPDC058986
CCCCGCCCCTGCTGGTCTGACTCCCCCACCCCCCCCCCCCCCCCGCCACTTGGGTGCGTTGAGCGCACCCAATGCCACATTGGGGCGTTTGAAGCCCCGTGGACCGCAAGCGTGGGGTTTGTCCTCAGCGGCGGGAACGCTCACGAGACCGGCTGGTCGAGGGCGCCCTGTGCGGCTCGGGTCAGGGCCGGGTCGTCCGAAGTGGACGGTCCGGTGAGCCACACCGCCTGCACGACCCGCACCGAAGCGCCGTCGAGCTTGCTCTGGTAGGCGGCGTTCTCGAAGCGCGGGACCTCGCCGTTCCACTGGCCGGTCTCGGTGGCGACGTCGAGAATGCCGCCTCCGCCCGGGGTGTCGGCGATGGCCTTGAAGGCGGCGGCCTGCCCGCTGCTGGTGAAGTCCACGATGCCGACGGTCACCGCGGCGGGCCGCCCGTCGACCGTCGCGGCGAAACTGGCGCGGCGGACTCCGGCGCAGCTCGTGCGTTGCAGGCTCACCTGGACGTCACCGAAGGCGTGCGACGCGCAGCGCTGGTCCGCACTGCTCGCACGCCGGGTGAACTCCAGGCTCTGCACCGGGGCCGTGCTCGGCGGGGCGCTGGACACCGGCGTCGGCGGCGGCGTGGCCGCGGGTGTGCTCGGACTCGCGGTGGGCGCTGGCGTGTCGGAGGAACTGTTCGCCGCCACCACGATCGCCGCGACGAGCAGCACGACCAGCAGTCCGATCGCGCCGATCGGCAGCCAGCGGACGGTGCGGGACTTCTTCTCCGGCTGGGCGGACTCCGAACGCGGCTGGTCGGGCTGGTGCGGCGGTGCGCCCGCCGTGGACGCCGCGGCCACGGTCGAAGTGGGCGCGGAGGCGGACGTGGCCGCGGGGGGAGCGGCGGGCGCGGGGTCCGGATCGGACACCGCGGACGGCGGGGTCGGCGGCCGCTGCGCCACCGGCGGGGCGGGCGTGCGCCGGGGTGGCGGGGTCTTGGCCGGAGTCTGCTCGGCCTGCTTCACCGCGGGTGCGGCCGGGGCTGCCGACGCGACCGGGGCCGCCGCCGACGCGGCGGGCGGGCTCGGCACCGCGGCGGGGACAGGGGCCGGGGCCGGTTTCGCGGGTGGTTCCTGTGGCGGGACCGGTCTCGTCGGCGCGGCGGCGACCAGGGGATTTTCCCGGATGACCGTCTGCTCGTTGTCGGAGAACTGGCTGAAGCCCTCGCCGAGCAGGACCTCGTCGGACAGGTCGGGCGTGCCGGGCGCGAGTGCCTCGATGAGCGCGCGGGCCTGGTCGATCGAGCGCGGGCGGCGGGCCGTGGCGAGCGAGACGGTGGCGGCGAGCATCGACGTCGGGGTCGGGTAGAGCACGCGGACCGGGCCGGCGAGATCCGCCGGCGGCTGCTCGACGGTCTCGACGTACGGGCCGACCGCGAGGATCGTGCCGATCGGTGCCGCACCGGGAGCGATCTCGGCGATCCGGCGTTCACACGCCTGCGAGACGTCCAGTGCCTCGGTCGCCGGGTTCACCGTGTCGTCGCCGTGCACCAGCGGCCAGCCGTCGGCCTTCCACTGCGCGCTCAGCGGTGCCTCGAGCCGCAGCGCCGGGTCCGGCAGATCGACGCCGATGACGATGAGGACGCCCTTGGGCAGCACGACGACCGCTTCCACGGGCGCGCCCTCGCCGACCGGGTCGGCACCGATCAGCGCGACGCCGCCGATCACGGTGCTGCCGCGGCCCAGCGAGGCGAGTGCCGCCCGGACGTCCTCGGCGACCCGGGACGGCTGTTGAGCGAGGCGTACGAGTCGCACGAACCCTCCCCGGACAGTGTTTTTCCGTCTCGTTCGCGCACACGCTAGCGCGCCGGGCCCCGGGAGCCACGCGACACGGGGACTTCTTTTGTCTCACCCTCCGAAAGGGGTGCGGCGGGGATACGCATCGTCGTGACAACCGTCACCCGGACGGGTGTTCACTCGTTGGGGGGCGGAAGTAGTGCCCGCTCCCACTTCAGGAGGGTCCGATGGCCGTACCCCGTTCCTGGCGCAGGCGATCCGCGGTGCTCGCCGCGCTGCTCGCGCTCCCCGCACTCGTGGCCGCGCCGGTGGCCGCCGATCCGCTCGCCCCGGTCTCCTCGGGGCTCACCCGGCTGCTCGACACCGTAACGGGCGGGACGAGGGTGACGGCGCTCGTGCACGCCGCCGACGTCGCGACGGCGGCGGACGCGGTGCGTTCGGCGGGGCTGACCCCGCTCACCTCGTTCGACCGCATCGGCGTCGTCGCCGCCGGCGGGACCGCCGACCAGGTACGCGCCGTGCGGGGTGTCCCCGGCGTGAACTACGTCGAGAGCAACGATCCACTGAGGACGGCCGCGAGCAGCACCGGCACCACCGCGACCCGCAGCCTCCAGGCGAGGACCACGCTCAAGGACGGCAACGGCGCTCCACTGGACGGGCGCGGTGTCGGCGTCGCGATCATCGACACCGGCGTGAACCCGACCCACCCGGCGTTCCGCGCGCCGGACGGCTCGACGAGGGTGGTGCGCAGCCTCAAGAGCCTGTGCGCCGACGGCACCGCGACGAACTGCATCGTGGACGTACCGACCACTGTGGACACCGACACGCTGTCGCTCGGCGGGCACGGAACCCACGTCACCGGCATCGCGGCGGGCAACGACCTGACGCTGTCCGACGGCACGCGGGTCGGTGGATCCGCGCCGGGCTCGAAGATCACCGCCATCTCGACCGGGGCGGCGCTGCTGGTGCTGGGTACCGACGCGGCGCTGAACTGGGTGCTGGAACACCACGCCGCGCCGTGCGGCGCCGGGGTGTCGCCCGCGGTGTGCCCGCCGATCAAGGTCATCAACAACTCCTACGGACCGAGCGGCGGCGGCGCGTTCGACCCCGCCTCGGCGACGGTCAAGCTGCAGCGGGCGCTGGCCGCCGAGGGCGTGGTCACGGTGTGGGCCAACGGCAACGACGGCGGTGACGGCTCGAAGAACCTGTCCAACCCGCCCGGCCAGGACCCGACGCCCGGAGTGCTGTCCGTGGCCTCCTACAACGACCAGGGCACCGGTACGCGGGACGGCTCGGTGTCCACGTTCTCCTCACGGGGCCTCAAGACCGACCCCGCGAGCTGGCCGGACGTCTCCGCGCCGGGCGAGAACATCCTCTCCGCCTGCGGCGTCACCCTGCTCATCTGCACGCAGGGACTCCAGCCGAAAAACGGGCCCGGGCCACTGGATCTGGCCACCTACAACGTGATCAGCGGGACGTCGATGGCGGCCCCGCAGATCACCGGGATCGTCGCCCAGCTGTTCCAGGCCGCGCCTTCGGCCTCGGCGGGCGACATCGAGCGGGCGATCAAATCGACGGCGTACAAATACGTCAACGGCGCGCCCTACGTCGTGAACGGTCCGTACACCTCCAGTTTCGACAAGGGAGCGGGCCTGGTGGACGTGGTCGCGGCGGCGACCTCGCTCGGCGCTCGTCCCTGATCACCCTGGCGGGGGACCCGGAAACCCGATACGGTCAGCTCCCGGCGGCTGACCATGCCGGATTTCGGGCCCCCGCCCCCATAACCGTGGGACTTGTGGTGTTCGTGTGGCCAAACAGCACGGTTGGGGTGCAGAATGTGCTACACGTATCGGGAACTGGCACGAGAGCCCAGACCTGCATCGCTCGGGAGAGGCCGTAGGGGAAGACGTCCCTCGTCGAGCAAGCGGAGGTCAGCAGTGAGCACCCGTGGCAACACCCGAGGCGTGGTGTACGTCCACTCGTCGCCGTCTGCGGTTTGTCCGCACGTCGAGTGGGCTATTTCGGGCACCCTGGGTGCCCGTGTCGAGCTGAAGTGGACGGCGCAGCCTGCCAGTCCGGGTCAGCTGCGTGCCGAGTGCGGCTGGCGCGCGCCCGCGGGCACCGGCGGCAAGCTCGCCGCCGCCCTCAAGGCGTGGCCGATGCTGCGCTTCGAGGTCACCGAGGAGCCCAGCGCGGGCGTCGACGGTGAGCGGTTCTGCTTCGCGCCGGGCCTCGGCCTGTGGCACGGGCGGACGAGCGCCAACGGCGACATCGTCGTGGGCGAGGACCAGCTGCGCGCGCTGGTGGCCAAGACGCGGGCGGGTGAGGCACTGGCCCACCAGCTCGACGAGCTGCTGGCCGCGAGCTGGGACGAGGCGCTGGAGCCCTATCGGCACGCCGGGGACGGCGCTCCGGTCACCTGGCTGCACCAGGTCGGGTAGCCCGGGTGGGCGGCCGCTAACCTCTTGGGGTGAGTGCCGGTACCCCGACCCGTCAGCGTTGGCTGGTCCCTGTTCTCGTCGTCGTCGCGTCCCTGACCGTCGGTGTCGGGCTGCTGGCCCGTGAGGTCTACAGCCGCCCGGACGCCGCTCCTGCGGGCACCGCCGCCGGGCACACCGTCACTCCGGCGACGTCCACGCCGCTGCGCCCGGACCAGGAACCGGGGCCGGACACCGTCGAGCTCAGCCCGGACGCGGCGGCGCATCCGCAGCAGGAAGCCGTCCACACGGTGCTGCAGACCTACTTCAGCGCGATCAACGAGCGCAACTACGCGAAGTGGACGACGTCGGTCACCAGCGATCTGTACAGCAGCAAGCCGCCGCCGAGGTTCCAGGCCGACTTCCGGTCCACAAAGGACGGCAGCATCCGGATCTACCGGATCGAGCCGGGATCGACGTCCGGGACGCTGCGGGTGCTCGTCGGCTTCACCAGTACCCAGGCTTCCTCGGAGGCGCCGCCTGACTTCCCCGAGCCGTGCATCCGCTGGCGGCTCATGATGCCGCTGGTCCGGGAGGGCAACGGCCTGCGCGTCGACAAGGGTTCGCAGAACGACAACCCGGTCCACGAGAAGTGCTGAAGGGGACGTTCCTCTCGTAAGACGCACTGAAGGGGACTTTCCTCGCATGTCCTGCG
>NZ_JBHYJW010000132.1:0-4550 GCF_042741125.1 Amycolatopsis sp. NPDC058986
CTCCAATGCCGTGAAGGCCTCCTTACCGGCGTTGAGTGCCGGTAAGGAGGCCTTCACGGAAGTAGGGGTCAGTCGCGGTCGCGGGTGCGCGGGCGGATGCCGATACGTCGCCAGCTGCGCCGCCGCGGGTGCTGGCCGTCGCCGTTCTCGGTGTTCTCCCGGGCCAGGGTCCGGGACGTCCGCGTGTACTCGGTGCCGTTGCGGGGCAGCCGCACCGCGCGCATCGCTCCGGCCACCCGGCGACGCAGCGGCGGACGCAGGCCGAGCCGCCGCGGGCTCCTGGCGCGGCGGATGGCCCGGCGTTCGCGCGGGGGCACGGCCCACGCCTCGGGATGGGCGGCCAGCCAGCGATGCCGGTAGACCGAGTACGGGATGTGCGCCAGGTAGAGGATCAGCGCGATGGCCAGCGCGACCAGCGGGAACTGGATGATGGCCGCGGCCAGGATCCCGACGATCACCAGCAGCGGCGCGATCGCCTTGGGCGGTGCCTTCGCGGTCTTCAGCGACAGCGTCGGGATGCGGCTGATCGAGAGCGCCGCGATCGCGACCATCCAGGCCCAGGTCACGTACTCCGAGGACCACCAGCCGGTGCCGAAGTGCATCGTGACGATCAGCGGCAGCATCGCCAGCAGGCCGCCGGCGGGCGCCGGGACGCCGACGAAGAACTCGTTCGCGTAAGGCGGCTGCTCGGTGTCGTCGAGCAGGGTGTTGAACCGCGCGAGCCGCAGGATCATGCACACCGCGAAGATCAGCGACGCGACCCAGCCGGTCTTGTCCGCGCCCGGCTGCCAGACGTAGAGCACCAGCGCCGGGGCCACGCCGAAGGAGATGCCGTCGGACAGCGAGTCCAGCTCGGCGCCCATCTTCGACGTCGCGTCCAGCAGCCGCGCTATCCGGCCGTCGAGGCTGTCGAGGACGGCGGCGATGCCGATCGACGCGATCGCCATCCCGTAGTTGTGCGTCAGCGCGAACTGCACCGCCGACAGGCCCGCGCACAGCGCCAGCACGGTGATGGCGTTCGGCAGCAGCCGGACGCCGGGAGTGGTCACGCGGACCATGGCTCAGCCCTTCGCCGGCACGACGGGGAGTTCGGCGATCACGGTCTCGCCGCCGACCGTGCGCTGCCCCTTCTCGACGAGCACCTTGCTGCCCTCGGGCAGGTACAGGTCGACGCGGGAGCCGAAGCGGATGATGCCGTACGTCTCGCCGATGCCGACCTTGTCGCCCTCGCGGATCTCGCACAGGATGCGGCGCGCCACCAGCCCGGCGATCTGCACCACGACCAGCTCGTGCCCGTCCTCGGTGCGCAGCAGCACGGAGTTGCGTTCGTTGTCCTCGCTCGCCTTGTCCAGGTCCGCGGAGAGGAACTTGCCCGGCCGGTACGCGACCCGCTCGATCACGCCGTTCGCGGGTGTGCGCTGGACGTGCACGTCGAACACGGACAGGAAGACGCTCACTCGCATCCGCGGCGCGGCGGGCAGGCCGAGCTCCGGCGGCGGGGTGGCTTCCTCGATGAGCGAGACGAGGCCGTCCGCCGACGCCACCGCGATGCCGCCCCGGCTGGGCGCGACGCGCTTGGGCGCGCGGAAGAAGGCCGCCACGGCCGCGGTCGTCAGCGCGCCGACGACGCCGAGGCGCTTGGAGAACCGGCGCAGCAGCAGTGTCGCGGCCAGCCCGCCGAACACGAACGGGCGTCCCGCCGGGTGCATCGGCGGCACGGTCTCCCTGGCCAGTTTCACGGCGTGCGTGAGGGGGTTGCCGCCTGCCTCCGGCCGGTTGCCGCTCATGGGTGGGCTCTCCGCAATTCGTGGTCGGAATGAACTCCGGCGACGCCGTCCGGCGGCCGGTGTTGACGGGCCCAACGCTACCGCCCGCCGCGTCGGGAGGATCCGCACGGCCCCTGGTCGCCGGGCCGGGTATCCCCCTCGCGGGTTTCCCCGCCTGGGGTGGGGGTGGCCACACCGCGATAACAGTCAGTGGCAGCCGACGATAACAGTAGGTAGTTAGCGCCGCTCGGGCGCCTGCCGGACCTGCCGAGGGAAGCGATGTCAGCCAGTCTCGATCCAGCCGACGAAGAGCTCGTCGAGCTGTTCACGGCGTGGCAGCGGGACATCGTGGCGGTGCCGATCCCCTCGCTGGTGGATCCGGGACGGGCTGCCGAGATCGTGGCGCGGGCAAACCGGACGCGCCGGGTGCATGCGCCCCCCGACGACGCACGCACCCGGCCGCGGGAACAGGGGAAGCGTCTACTCTAATCGGCCGAACGGCCACGGTTGCCGATCGTGAAACAAATGTTACGAACGGTCACGGTTTCCCGCGCTGGACACCAGCCGGAGAATGAGCAACAGCAGGATCGCGCCGAGAATCGCGACGCCGAAGCTGGGGAAGTCGAACTCGAAGTTCTTCGTGTGCCCGGTGGCGACGCGGTAGATGAAGCCGCCGAGCGCCGCGCCGACCACCCCGACGAGGATGCTGACGAGGCAGCCCTGAGGACGCCGTTCGCGGCCGCCGACCACCACGTTCGCCACCCAGCCCGCCAGGGCGCCGAAGATGATCCACGTCAGGATTCCCATGGTCCACAGGATACCGGGGCGCCCTGTGCGTAGTTGTACAAGAACTCTTGTACAACTACTCTTGTGGATATGAGCGAACGTGATGTTCACGATGTCCGCGACTCCCGGGTGCTGGCCGCGATGTCGCATCCGCTGCGCCGCCGCCTGCTCGACCTGCTGAAGCTCGACGGCCCGGCGACGGCGTCGGTACTGGCAGAGAAGACGGGGCAGGCCGTCGGCAACATCAGTCATCACCTGAAGGTGCTGGCCACCAGCGAGCTCGTCGAAGAGGCGCCGGAGCTGGCTCGCGACCGCCGGGAGCGCTGGTGGCGCCGGGTGCCGCGCGGGCTGAGCTGGGATGCCACGGACTTTCCCGGCGACCCGATCGCCGACGCCGCCGAGTTCCTCAGCCTTGAGCACGAGACCGCGATCGCGCGGCGGTGGCTGGCCGGCCGGGAGAGTTACCCCGCCCAGTGGCAGGCCGCGTGGTTCGCCAACGACTCCTGGACCCGGCTGTCCGCAGCCGAGCTGCACGAGCTGAACGCCCGCGTCCTGGCGTTGTTCCGCGAGTACACGCAGCGGGAACTGCCGGATGACGGCGTCGAACGACGGCCCGTCTTCCTCGTGGCGCGCGCCTCGCTCGGTCAGCCGTGACGACGCTCGCCCGGCCGGGGCTGTGGCGGACGCGGAACTTCCGGCTGCTCTGGACAGGCGAGACGGCGAGCATGCTCGGCAGCGCGGTCGCGAGCACCGCCCTGCCGCTGGTCGCGGTCGTGACCTTGCGGGCGAGCACGTTCATGGTCGGGCTGCTTGCCGCGGCGGCCTGGCTACCGTGGCTCCTGGTCGGGCTCCCGGCGGGGGCGTGGGTGGACCGGCTGCCCAAGCGGCCGGTGATGCTCACCTGCAACGCGGTGTCGGCTCTGGTGTTCGGCAGTGTCCCCGCCGCTGCCCTGCTCGGTGTGCTCACCATGCCGTACCTGCTGGTCGCGGCGCTGCTCGGCGGAGTGGCGAAGGTGTTCTTCACGCTCGCCTATCGGGCGTACCTGCCCGCGCTGGTCGAAGGCGGCCAACTGCTCGAGGCGAACACCAAGCTCCAGGGCAGCGAGTCGGCCACCGAGATCGCGGGTCCGGGACTGGCCGGTTTGCTGGTAAAGGTGTTCGGACCGGTGAGCGGGATACTCGCCGATTCTGTCAGCTTCGCGATTTCGGTCTTGTGCCTGCATTTCGTTCGCGCGAGAGAAACGAAGTCATTCGTGGAAAAGCGGCGACTTCGCACAGAAATCGGTGACGGCCTACGTTTTGTAACACGAGATCCGTATTTGAGGACTTTAATGATCTACGGCGCCGTCTCGAATCTCGCGATCGACGGGTATGAGGCGATCCAGATCGTTTTCCTCGCTCGCGAGATCGGCGCGGGGCCGGGACAGATCGGATTCGTGCTGGCGCTGGCGGGCGTGGGCGGCGTGTGCGGGGCACTCGTCACCGGACGGCTCGCGGCGCGGTTCGGCACCGCGCGGTCGTACCTGCTCGGCATAGGTTTCGGGGCGCCGATGCTGCTGCTGGGGCCGTTCGCGAGCGCCGGGCCGGGGCTGGTGTTCTTCGCCGTCGCGTGGTTCGGGGCGGGCGCGAGCGTCGTCGTGTCGAACGTGCTGCTCGGCACGTTCCGGCAGCGGTACTGCCCGCCCGAGCTGTTCGGCCGGATCACCGCGACCTACGCCGTGATGAACTACGGCACGATCCCGCTCGGCGCGTTCCTCGGCGGCCTGCTCGGCGAGGTCCTCGGTGTGCGGCAGACGATGTGGCTGATGGGCGGGGTGAAGCTCGCCGCGTTCGGGCTCGTGCTGTTCAGCCCGATCCGTGCCCGCCGCGACTTCCCTGCCCGCGTGAGCTGAAGGGGACTTTCTCCACCCATGCCCCCGCCACCGCCCTCAACGGGGACGCTTCGCGTCCAGTCTTGATCCCCGGACGCGCTGAAGGGGACTTTCCTCGCATGCCATG
>NZ_JBHYJW010000133.1:0-3948 GCF_042741125.1 Amycolatopsis sp. NPDC058986
CACTACTGCGGGCGGCACCCCAGCCTTTCTAGGTCTCTCGGCGGTTAGCTGCCGAGGGTCCATTGCTGGCTGGTGTTGCCGGGTTGGGCGGTGGCGATGATCACGGGGGTGCCTTCGGCGTTGGAAGCGAGGTCCATGACCAGGCCGTTGTAGTTGCGGATGGCGCCCTCGGGGGTGACGCGCCATTGCTGGCTGGGGTTGCCGATCTGGCAGGGGGCCATGCCGACCTGGGTGCCGGGTTCGTTGGATCCCAGGTCCATGCACAGCCCATTGGCGTTGCGGAGCGTGCCGTCGATCGGTGCGGTCCACCGCTGGCTGCCCCACTCTCCGGGCTGGCAGACCGTCATGCCCACGATGGTGCCGGGCTCGTTGGAGAACAGGTCCGCGCACAGGCCGTTGTGGTTGCGGATCTTGCCACTGACCTCGCGTAGCTCGCCCGTGCTCCACTGCTGGCTGGCAGCGCCGGCGCGGCAGGCGGCCATGATCACGGTGGTGCCGGGGCTGTTGGCGCCGAGGTCGGCGCACAGGCCGTTGAAGTTGCGGATGGTGCCGTCGGGGCGGGTCCACTGCTGGCTGGTGTAGCCGGGCTGGGCAGTGGCGATGGCCACTGGGGTGCCTTCGGCGTTGGAGCCGATGTCCAAGGTTAGGCCGTTGAAGTTGCGGATGGTGCCATCCGGCAACGCGCGCCACTGCTGGCTGGTGTTGCCCGCCTTGCAGGGAGCCAGGCCCACCGTGGTGCCGGGTTCGTTGGATCCGAGGTCCATGCACAAGCCGTTGGCGTTGCGGATGGGCGAGGCCGCAGTCTGCTGCCCGATCCAGTCGGTGATGTTGTCGATGCGGGACTGGGTGCTGCCCTGACGAGTCTCGGTGACCGTCATGCAGCCGTGCTGCCAGGACGTGCTGTGCACCGCGACGAGCTCGACCTTGTTGTCGGCGGTCTGCCGCAGGGCGGGCCCCCCGGCGTCACCCTTGCAGGTGTCCACGCCGTTGGCACCGGTCAGCGTCGCGGTGGTCCCGGTCGCGGCGTTCACGGTGAACGGCGCGACACGCGCTTGATCGGGCACCCACGTATCAGTGGTGCGGCCGTATCCGACCGCGTTCAGGGTTTCGCCGGCGGTGGGCGGCGTAGTGCTGAGTTTCGCCGGTGCGATATCGGTGACCGGGGTGGCCAGCAACGCCAGCGTCACATTCCGGTCGGACCGCGGCGCCACATAGGACACCCGAACGACGCGGCCAGCGTTGGAGGGCGTCCGGCCGAGCGTGACCGTGGTGGGCTTCGGTGGCGGCCCTGCCTGCAGGCCGGAAGCCGCGAAGCAGGAACTGGCGGTGACGATCCAGGCAGGGTCGATCAGTGTGGCGCTACAGGACTGCCCATCGAATCCGGGGGTACCGACGTCGAGTCGACCGGCGAAGGTGTAACTGCCGGCGGGGGCGGGAGCACCGCCGCTGATCGCCTGGGCAGGCGCGGACAGCATTAGGCCCGCGGCGGCAACCGACGTCAGTGCGGCGGCGACCGTCACTGCCCGGGGGCGTGGATATTTCATGAAGAACCTCTGTGTGTAGTGGCGGAGGGGGTGCCTGATGTCTGAAACTCGCTATCCCGCCGGTACTGGTCTGAACCAGAGCGACCGGTACCGCGAACACCCTGCGCTTATGGGGTGACGTCGAGCTGAAGCAACGTCGTCGGCGCGCCCTTCGTGCCGACGCCTACCGGCGTGCTGCCGTAGGGGCTGACGTCGACGGTGGTGTGCTGGCCGGCGTCCGTGGTCAGCTCCGCCTTCATCTTGTGGCCTGCACTGGGGGTGCGACCGTCACCGTCGATTTCGAAGACGGCGGGCACCTTGAGGTTGAGGTGTCCCTTCGGTCCGAGGACCTTGAAACAGACCAGGCCTTTCTGGTCCGCGCCGACCTTGGCGGTGGTCCAGACCTGCACCAGGCCGATATTGCCGTCCGGTGGGGTGTTGCAGTCGGCGTACACGATGTGCCCGTCGCCCGAGAGAAGTGTCACGCCGGTGGAGGCCTGGATGGCAGCTGCGTCGGGGTAGGCATAGTCCTCCACGAGGGACGGCTGCTCCTCCTGAGCCGAGCCGGCGGCCACAGCCGACTGCGCGACCCAGGCACCCGAGGCCAGAGCTGCACACGCCACACCAATGGCCAGCAGGGGCCGGTATCTCATCTTCATTGCTTCCCTTTCCTGCGACAGTCGCCGACGCGACCGACGATTGTTGGCGTAGTGTTTCGGACAGGTAGGCAGGACCACCGAGTGGAATAGCTTCGTCAACGTAGTGATGGAACGTGAGCCATGACGCAGCTGCCCCTCGCCTAGCGTGTCAGGTTGAGATCCACTGACGCGGAGGCATAATCCGCGTGACGCTCCGATTGGCGCCAGCGCACATCAGTCATCAATTGCGCATGAATTAGCGTTCGCCAGGTCAAACCGAGGGACTGTCGTTCATATAAGTATGTGAGGCGCCCTCGGGCTTTAGGCCAAGTGGCGGTACCATGCGTCGATTCCCCTCGCGTCCACCGTTGCGTCAACCTGGAACAGTTGACACGGTGCGACCTGGCGGCCACACCGGGCCGAGTGCGGCCTGGTTTCCTGCCGCAGTTCTCCTGCGCCCGAAACCACCTACACCCGGAAGCCCAGTCGGTTATCGCAAGTAGCAACCGTAGTTTTACATCACTTGACAGTGAGGTGCATCACAGTCGCTCACATCAGGTTGCGGCGGTGATTCTACAGTTCTCGATCCGCCCGAACGGGGCTAGTGGCGCGGGTTCACCACCCTGTACGAAGGTAAAGTCACCCAGCACGTATATGGGTGGAGCGAAATTTCGAGTGAGCCGCGTCAAGACCGATGTGGCTGAGGGGTAAGGACTCGCATGCGAAGATACGCACGAGTGCGCTTTCTGACAGCGGCGACGCTGTCAGTCGCGACACTGTCGGTTCTGGTGGCACCTGTCGCCGGCGCACAACCAGCCATACACGCCGCTGCCGATCCCGCTCCGCCGCCCGGTACGCCGGCGACGGACCGGGCTCAGGTCGTGAACCTGTGGAAGAACGCCGGCCCGACGGTGAAAACGGCGGCCGAGCGAGCACTGGCCGGGTCGGACGCGGACGTCACGGCGTTTCTGAGTACCGAGTTGCCGCGAGCGCAGAAGCTGGACGACCGCATCAGCGTCAACCGGATGCTCTATGGCGGCGGACCGGCGGTCAAGGACGCCGCCCAGCAGAGTCTGCTCTCCACCGACGAGGGTGCCCTGCTGACCTTCCTGAGGTCGGGCTGGCAAACACCATGGGCACAGGACCAACGCATCCGCGTCGACCAGATGCTCGCCACCGCCGGCCCCGAGCTGCGGAAGGCGGCCCAGGCTGCGCTGGACGCCAAGACCGTCGACGCGCTGCAGGAGTTCCTCAAGAACGGCTGGCAGACGCCCTATAGCCAGGACCAGCGGATCCGGGTCGACCAGATCTTCGCCGCAGGCGGGCCCGAGGTGCGTAAAGTCGCCCAGCGCGCATTGAACGCCGCGACGCTGGACGCCTACGCCCAGTTCCTCGACCACGACCGCGCGCTCGCCGAGGCCCACGACATGGAGACCGCGACCGTCGCCCAACTCGCGAGCGCGGCGAAAGACGCCGGCGATCAGGCCGCGAAAGAGACCCAGGCGGCCAAGGAGGCGTCCGCGAAAGCGGTCGCCGAGGCGGAGCTGGCCAGAAAGTCCGCGGAGGCGGCCGCACAAGCCAGCGCGAACGCCGGCCACAACGCGGAGGCAGCCGCAGCCGCGGCATCGCAGGCCGCCGACGCGGCCAACAAGGCGGCCGCAGCGGCTCGCGAAGCGGTAGGCGCGGCGAATGCGGCCAGCGCGGCCGCTCGTGTCGCCGCCGGCGCCGCCGCGCGCGCCGCGTCCGCGGCGAACATGGCCGGACGTGCGGCGGCGACCGCCTACGCG
>NZ_JBHYJW010000134.1:0-3750 GCF_042741125.1 Amycolatopsis sp. NPDC058986
GGACTCAAATGCCGTTAAGGCCACCTTACGGGCGTCCGACGCCCGTAAGGTGGCCTTAACGGCACGTCCGGCTACTTCTTGTACAGCGCCTCGATGTCGCCCGCGTAGTTCTTCGAGACGATGTTGCGCTTGAGCTTGAGGCTCGGCGTGATCTCGCCGCCCGCCTCGGTGAAGTCGTTCGCCAGGATGGTGAACTTCTTGATCGACTCGGCGTGCGAGACCGCCTTGTTCGCTTCGTCCACAGCGGACTGGATCTCGGCGCGCAGCTCGGCGTCGTCGGCCAGTTCGGCCACGGTCGCCCCGGCGGGCTTGCCGTGCTGGGACTTCCACGACGGGAAGTACTCCTCGTCGATGGTCACCAGCGCGCCGATGAACGGCCGCTGGTCGCCGACCACCATCGCCTGGCTCACCAGCGGGGACGCCTTGAGCGTGTCCTCGAGCCCGGACGGGGCGACGTTCTTGCCGCCCGCGGTGACGATGATCTCCTTCTTGCGCCCGGTGATCTTCAGGAACCCGTCCGCGTCCAGCTCGCCGAGGTCGCCGGTGTGGAACCAGCCGTCGGTGAGCGCCTCCGCGGTCGCCGTCGGGTTGTTGTAGTACGCCTTGAACACGACGTCGCCGGAGAGCAGCACCTCGCCGTCGTCGGCGATGCGCACCGACGTCCCGGCCACCGGCTTGCCGACCGTGCCGACCCGGAAGGCGCTCTCGGTGTTCACGTTCGCCGCCGCGGACGTCTCGGTCAGGCCGTAGCCCTCGAACACCGGGACGCCGATGCCGCGGAAGAAGTGCGCCAGCCGCGCGCCGAGCGGGGCGCCGCCGGACACCGCCGCCACGCACCGGCCGCCCAGCGCCGCGCGCAGCTTGGCGTAGACGAGCTTGTCGAACAGCAGGTGCTTGAGCGTGAGCCCGAGCCCGGCGCCGCCGTTGTCCTTCGCCTCGCTGTAGGCGACCGCGGTGGCCTCGGCGGCGTCGAAGATCTTGCCCTTGCCCTCGGCATGCGCTTTCTGCTTGGCGCCGTTGTAGACCTTCTCGAACACGCGCGGCACCGCGACCACGAACGTCGGCCGGAACGTGCCCAGGTCCGGGACCAGGTTCTTGACGTCGGGGGTGTGGCCGAGGGTGACCCGCGCGGTCAGCGCCGTCACCGCGATCGCGCGGGCGAGCACGTGCGCGAGCGGCAGGAAGCACAGCAGCGAGTTGCCCTGCTCCATCAGCTGCGGGAACGCCTCGATGTCCGCGCGGATCTCCGCGAGCAGGTTCCGGTGGGTCAGTTCGACGCCCTTGGGCCGCCCGGTGGTGCCCGAGGTGTAGACGATGGTGGCCAGATCGTCGGCCTTCACCGACCGGCGGCGCCCGTGCAGGTCCTCGTCGGACAGTTCGGCGCCCGCGGCGGCCAGTTCCCCGGTGGCAGGGGAGTCGCCTTCGATCTGCCAGACGTGGGCGAGATCACCCAGCCGGTCCCGCACCTCGCCCAGCGTCGCGGCGTGCTCGGCGGTCTCGACGAACACGCCCTTCGCCGCCGAATCCGACAGGATCCAGTGCACCTGCTCGGCCGAAGAGGTGTCGTAGATGGGCACGGTGACCGCGCCCGCCGCCCAGATGGCGAAGTCGATCAGCGTCCATTCGTAGCGGGTCTTCGACATGAGCCCGACCCGGTCGCCGGGGCCGATCCCGGCGCTCGCCAGTCCCTTGGCCACGGCCAGTACCTCGGCGGCGAAGTCCTTGGCCGTCACGTCCAGCCAGGTCCCGTCGACCTGGCGGCGGAAGCTCACGACGTCGGAGAACCGTTCGGCGTTCGCCCACACGACGTCGGCAAGGTTCTCGTCGTCGTGCACCGGCTTGCCGGCGGGGGCGCTGTATTCGCGCACGTGGACCTCCGTGTTCAACGCATGCGGCAGCGGCGCCGCGGGTTACCCGCCAGTCAACTTAGCGTGAGGTGGACTGTAAGACCATGCTGACCGACCCCGCAGTGTGACGGCATGACATTCTGCGGACCGTGAACCAGGCGTCACCAGCCCTAGATCTCGTCGACGAGACCTTCATCGTGGTCCCCCCGAGCACGGTCGCCGCGGCCTTCGCCGACCCCCGCTCCTGGACCCGGTACTGGCCCGACCTCGTGCTCGAGGTCTACACCGACCGCGGCGAGCAGGGCCTGCGCTGGACGGTCCGCGGCGCGCTCGTCGGTACCATGGAGGTCTGGACCGAACCCGTGCTCGACGGCACCCTGCTGCACTACTTCCTCCGCGCCACCCCGGCCGGTCCGGACGGGACGCCGAGGGAACTGGCACCGCGGGAGCTGCGGCGCGAGTTCGATCGGCGGGCCCGCGCGGCCAAGGCCATCGCGCTCGGGCTCAAGGAGATCCTGGAGGACGGGCGCGAGCCCGGCGTCCCGCCACAGGCGGGTTAGGGGAAGTGATGCGGGTTCACGTCGTGTCCGATGTGCACGGCAACGCCGACGCGCTCAAGCGCGCGGGGGACGGCGCCGACGCGCTGATCGTGCTCGGCGATCTGCTCGACTTCGTCGACTACCGCGAGCACGACAAGGGCATTATGGGCGCCCTGTTCGGCGCCGAGAAGGTCGGCCAGTTCGCCCGGCTGCGCCGGGAGGGCACCCGCGAGGAGACCGTCGCCTTCTCCCGCACCCTGTGGGCGGATCTCGCCGATCCCGCCGCGGCGGTGGACGAGGCGGTCCGCGCCCAGTACGAGACGCTGTTCGCCGCCATGACCGCGCCCACCTACGCCACGCCGGGGAACGTGGACACCCCGGCGCTGTGGCCCGAGTTCGCCGGTGCCGGGATCCAGGTGCTCGACGGCGAAAGCGTCGAGCTGGGTGGGTTGCGGCTCGGCTTCGTCGGCGGCGCGCTGCTGCCCGACGGTGTCGTGCCCCGCCGCAACGGCTTCTGGCGGCCCCACCTGCGTACCCGCGAGGAGTTCGACGCCGCGGTCGCCGCGATGCGCGAGGCGGGCCGGATCGACGTCCTCTGCACACACGTGCCGCCCGCGGTGCCGGAGCTGGTCTACGACGTCGTCGCGCGACGGGCCGAGCTGGGCTCCGCGGCACTGCTGGACGTCATCCGGGACGACCGCCCCCGCTGGTCGGTGTTCGGCCACGTCCACCAGCCCCTGGCGCCGCGGGCCAGGGCCGGGCACACCGAATGCCGTAACGTCGGTCACTTCAAGGAGACCGGGCAGCCCTACGTGCTGCGCTGGTGACGTACCGGCCCGGCTACGCTTCCAGCCATGGCGGAGCAGTCCACACAGTCCATCGAGGTCGACGCCGAGCCCGCGCGGGTGATGGCGGTGATCGCCGACTTCCCCGCGTACCCGGAGTGGGCCAAGGCGGTGCGCGAAACCGAGGTGCTGGCCGAGGACGAGGGCGGCCGCGCCAAGCAGGTCAAACTCACCCTGGACGCGGGTCCGATCAAGGACGTCTACACCCTCGAGTACGACTGGGACGCCGACGGGCTGGGCGTCAGCTGGCACCTCGTGCGCGGCCAGATGCAGAAGGCGCAGAACGGCCGGTACGCGCTGGAGCCGCTCGGCGCCGGCCGGACCAAGGTCACCTACACACTGGCGGTCGAGCTGGTGCTCCCGATGATCGGGCTGCTGCGCCGCAAGGCCGAGAAGATGGTCATGGACACCGCGCTCAAGGAGCTCAAGCGCCGGGCCGAGGGCTGAACACACCGGCGACCACCTTCGCCGCGGTGGACCGCATCTTCACCGAGGAGCTCGGCGGCACCGGGCTGGCGT
>NZ_JBHYJW010000135.1:0-3682 GCF_042741125.1 Amycolatopsis sp. NPDC058986
TAGCGCAGCCCCATCGCCTGCACCGACTCCGCGACCTTGCGCGGCTCGGTGCGATCCAGCTCCGCAGGCCTGCCCGTGTCGATCTGACAGAAATCACAGCGACGGGTGCACTGATCCCCACCGATCAGGAACGTGGCCTCACGGTCTTCCCAGCACTCGTAGATGTTGGGACACCCGGCCTCTTCACAGACCGTGTGCAGACCCTCACGACGGACAAGACCCTTGAGTTCAGTGAACTCCGGCCCCATCTTCGCCCGCGTCTTGATCCACGAAGGCTTCTTCTCGATCGGCGTCTGGCTATTGCGGACCTCCAGCCGCAACAGCTTCCGACCCTCCGGCGCAGCACTCACAAAAGCCACCCTACGCCCGCTTCCGGAGCGGTATCGATCACGCGGGGTCGGGGGTGACGCCGGTCAACTTCGCGGTCAGATCCCACAGCGCGCGGCCGGTCGCGGCGTCGCGCGCGGACGCGAGCGTGCGCACCTTGGCGGGGTAGCCCCGCAGACCGCCGATGCCGCTCGGGCCGATGTAGTCGCCGCCTTCGACACCCGGCGCGGTCGCCGCGTACAGCTGCGGCAGCGTGCCCTGCTCGGGCCGCATCGCGAAGAGCGTTTCACCGATCCTGTTGACGGCGAGGATGCCCCGGCTCAGCAGCGGGTTCCCGTAGGAACGGGCCATCCCGGCGCCCAGCCCGGTCCCCACGTAACCGGGGTGCGCGGCGACGCTGATGACGGATTCGCCCGCGGCACGCAGGCGCCGGTCGAGTTCGATCGCGAAGACCTGGTTGGCCAGCTTCGACTGCGCGTAGGCGACGCCGGGGTTGTACCGGCGGTGCTCGAAGTTCGGGTCGGTCATGCTCAGCCCGCCGCCGGTCGCGGCGACGCTCGACAGAGTGACGACGCGGGCGTTCTCGCCACCGCGCAGCGCGGGCAGCAGCAGCCAGGTCAGTGCCGCGTGCCCGAGGTGGTTGGTGCCGAACTGGGTTTCGAACCCGTCGGCGGTCTTGCCGCGCGCGGTGGCCATCAGGCCGGCGTTGTTCACCAGGACGTCCAGCGCGTCGCCGGTCAGCTCGCGTACCGACGCCGCCGCGGCGCGCACGGACGCGAGGTCGGCGAGGTCGAGCGAAACCAGCTCGGGTGCCGCGCCGGTGGCTGCCCGGCGGACGAGTTCGAGCGCCCGCGCGCCGCGCTCGGGGGAGCGGCAGGCGAGCAGGACGCGGGCGCCTTTGCCCGCGAGCACGTCGGCGGTGCGGCGGCCGAGACCCGAGTTCGCGCCGGTGACCAGCACGGTCCGCCCGGTCTGATCGGGGATGTCCGTCTCGGTCCAGCGACCGCTGTTCGTGCGCTCCGCCATGGCGTTACCTAACTACATTCCGGCCGCTCACGCACTCGGCGCGAGCAGGCGCAGCAGGTGGCCCATCGGGCTGCGGCGGCGGGCCGGGCGAGCGTCCGGGCCGTTGCGCAGCAGCGCGTCGAAGGTGTAACCCACCTTGGTGATTTCGTCGGCGGGTTCGCCGTACTCGGCGAGCCCGGCGGTGATCGCCAGCATGCGCAGCTCGCCCTCGTGCAAGGGCGTGAGCGCCGGGTGGCGATCGAGGTTGGCGTCGAGGACGGCACGCAACGTCGCGTGTTCGGACGTCGCGCGCTTCCACGCGCGGGTGACGGCGTCGACCTGGTCGAGGACCTGGCCCGCGGCCGCGTCCTCGGGATCGGCCAGCTCGGCGCGCAGATAACCGCCGAGCAGCTGAGTCCACTTGTGGTGCAGGGCCAGCAGGAGGTCTTCCTCGCTGCTGAAGGACTCGGCCGCGCCGGGGATCTCGGCGAGTGACAGCGGGCGCTCGGGGTCGTTCCCGGCCTGCCGGAGTGCGGCTTCGAGGGTATCTCGCCGACGGTAGAAGTCGGTCCAGCTCATGATGTGGCTCCCCTTCCGTGACCTGGTTCATACTGCAGGTTTGCTGCATACTCCTGGTACGGACCTGACTGGCCCAACATACCATGGGTACGGCGAGAGTCCCTGGGGCGTAAGGTTGTGAGGGTGGCGACAATGAGGTCCAGAAGGCTCGACTATTCCGAGTCGACCCGGTCCGCGCTGGTGGACGGCGCGGTGGAATTGTTCACCAAGCGTGGCTACGCGGGTACCTCGCTCGACGAGATCGCGAAACGTGCCCGCGTCACCAAAGGCGCGCTGTATCACCATTTCAGCGGTAAACAGGCGTTGTTCGAGGCGGCTTTCGAAGCGGTCGAGAGCCTCGTCTACGACCGTCTCGACAAGATCGTGAACGGGCCAGGCTCGCCGTGGGACCGGGCGCGTGGCGGGCTCAACGCGTTCATCAAGAGCTGCCTCGACCCGGCGTACCAGCGGATCGCGATCCACGAGGCGCCGGTGGTGATGGGCTGGGAACGCTGGCGCGAGGCCGAGGAACGGTGCAGCTTCGGGCTGGTCCGTGCCGCGATCCAGGCACTCATCGAGGCGGGCGAGATCGCCGCGGTCCCGGTCGACATCACCGCGCGGCTGCTGTTCGGCGCGCTGTCCAGCGCGGCGACGGAGATCGCGGGCTCGGCGGACCCGAAGAAGGTCGGCGCCGAGATCGAAAGCGTCATCGTCCGGCTGCTGGAGCGGCTGCGGGAGACGTCGGCGGCGAGTCCCACCGGCGAGGAGCAGGCGGCGAGCTGACCGGTCGCTCTATAGGCTGACGTCGTGGACTTGAGGATCTTCACCGAGCCCCAGCAAGGGGCCAGCTACGACGACCTGCTGCGGGTGGCCAAGGCGACCGAGGCCGCCGGCTACGACGCGTTCTTCCGCAGCGACCACTACCTGAAGATGGGCGGCGCCGACGGGCTTCCCGGCCCCACCGACGCCTGGATCACCCTCGCCGGGCTGGCGCGGGAGACCAGCCGCATCCGCCTCGGCACCCTCGTCACCGCCGCCACCTTCCGGCACCCGTCGGTGCTGGCGATCACGGTGGCGCAGGTCGACCAGATGTCCGGCGGCCGCGTCGAATTCGGTCTCGGCTCCGGCTGGTACGACGACGAGCACACCACGCTGGGGCTCGACCTGCCCCCGCTCAAGGAGCGGTTCGACCGCTACGCCGAGCAGCTCGCGATCGTCACCGGGTACTGGAAGACGCCGGTGGGGGAGACGTTCTCCTTCGATGGCGAGCACTACAAGCTCGCCGAGGCGCCCGCGCTGCCCAAGCCGGTGCAGCAGCCCGCGCCGCCGGTGATCATCGGCGGTGGCGGCAAGAAGCGCACTCCGGCACTGGCCGCGCAGTACGCCGACGAGTTCAACCTGCCGTTCGTCGACACCGACACGGCCGCCGCGCAGTTCGCGCGCGTGGCCGCGGCGGCCGAGGAGATCGGGCGCGACCCGAAGGAGATCCTGCGCTCGTCGGCGCTGGTGATCGCGGTCGGCCGGGACGAGGCCGAGGTGAAGCGCCGCGCCGACGTCATCGGCCGCGACGTCGCCGAGCTGCGGCAGAACGGTCTCGCCGGGACGCCGGCGGAGGTCGTCGAGAAGATCGGCCAGTGGCGCGAGAAGACCGGGATCACCCGGCTCTACCTGCAGCTGCTGGACCTGTCCGATCTGGACCAGATCGACCTCATCGCGTCCGAAGTCGCCCCGCAGCTGGACTGACGTGGTCATGCCGTTAAGGCCACCTTACGGGCGTCCGGCGCCCGTAAGG
>NZ_JBHYJW010000136.1:0-3117 GCF_042741125.1 Amycolatopsis sp. NPDC058986
GTTGTGGTCTGGGGGGCCCCTGGTCGGGGCTCCCTGGGTATCGGGGGGGTCCGGCGTGTGCGTATGGTCCGTTATGGCCACTTGTTGTGACTCACAGTCCCTCGATGTGGCATTCACGGACCATTTCCACATCGGGGGTCAGGCTTCCCCCGCCTTCTCGGCCTGGCGGCGCACCTCGTCCATGTCGACGTCGCGGGCCTGCTGGATCAGCTCCTCCAGCACCGCCTCGGGCAATGCCCCCGGCTGGGCGTAGATCACCGTCTTGTCGCGGATCACCGCGAGCGTCGGGATCGAGCGGATGTCGAAGGCGGCGGCCAGCTGCTGCTCGTTTTCGGTGTCGACGCTGGCGAACACGATGTCGTCGTGCTTCTCGGACACCTTCTCGTACACCGGCGCGAACTGGCGGCACGGACCGCACCAGCTCGCCCAGAAGTCGATCAGGACGAATTCGTTGTCGGTCACGGTCTGGTCGAAGTTGGCCGCGGTCAGCTCTACGGTGCTCATAGGTGGATCAACGGCCGGCACCCGGCCAAGATTCCCCGGGGCGGCGTAGGGTCGGCATCCGGCAGCCGCGGAGAACCTCGAACACGGGAGGACGTGCCATGGCCGACGGGGAAATCCTCAGCCACATCGACCGGCTCATCGCCGAGGAGCACGAACTGCGGTCGCGCGCGGTCGGCGTCGGGCTGAACAGCGCCGACCGCGAGCGCCTCGGCGACCTTGAACGGCAGCTCGACCAGTGCTGGGACCTGCTGCGCCAGCGTCGCGCCCACACCGAGTTCGGCGAGGACCCGGCCGACGCGCGGGTCCGGCCCGAGAGCGAAGTCGAGTCCTACCGGCAGTAAGGCCTCACGCGGGGCATAGGGTCCCGTCGCCGGGGACCTTGCCGTCGACGAGGAAGGCACGCACGGCGTCGGTCACGCACGGCGACGAACCGAGTGCTCCGTGTCCCGCGCCCTGCCACGAGATCGTCACCGAGGTCGGCATCTGGTCGGCGGCGCGGGTGGTGCCCTGCTCCGGGGTCACCGGGTCGGCCGCGGTCGAGGCCACCAGGATGGGCGGCACCCCGGGCACACCCGCCCTCGGCAGCGGCTCGCGGCGCGTCGGCCACGGCGCGCACCAGGCCAGCTGCTGGGCCACGGTGGTGCCGAACTGGGGGTACTTGCCGCGCATGGCGGCGCCCACCTTGGCGAGCTCGTCGGCGGGCAGCCGGGTCGCGCTGTCGTTGCAGCGTGTCGCGAGCGCACCGTCCAAACGGGACGGAAGACTCCTGCTGTCGTGCAGTGCCGGCGCGGCGAACACGGCGAGCGGGGCGAGGTTCCCGTCGCGCGCCGCGATGATCGCGTCGGCCAGTTCGGGCCACCGCGCGCGCTGCGCGAGCCCGGAATAGACCGCGTAGGTCGCGATCCCCGCGTTCATCGGGATGCCGTCGGCGGTCACGACGGGTGTCCGCAGCCGGTCGGTGACCGCCCGCAGCGCGGCCTTCGGATCGCCGAGCGCGCAGTGCCGGTTGGCGCAGTCCGCGCCGAACGCGTCCAAAGTGGACTGAGCGCCCGCGGCGACCGCGTCCAGCACGGCCGCGGTGTCCTGGCCGGGATCGGGGACGCCGTCGAGCACCATCCTGCCCACCTGGGCGGGGAACCGCACCGCGTACTCCGAGAGCACCTTCGACCCGTCGCCGTGCCCGAGCGCGGTGAGCCGCTCCATCCCGAGCTGCTTGCGCAGTTCGTCGAGGTCGCCCGCGGTGCGCCAGCTGTCCAGCCCGGTCTGGGCCACGTCGAGGTCGATCGCGCACTGCTGGCCCGCCCTGCGCGCGGCGTCCAGCACGCCTTCGAGATCGCCCTGCGCGGGGTCCGCGCCGATCAGGTCACGGCGCACGTCGCCGGGGACGCATTGCGCGGCGCCCGACAGCCCCGTGCCGCGCCGGTCCAGCCCGACCAGCGAGAACTTCTGGAGGAACTCCGGCGGCAGGCTCGCCGCGAGCCGCGCGGCGTACAGCGTCCCGGGTTCGCCGTCGACGTCGTTGACCACGACCAGCGGCACCGGGCCGGTGCCTGCCTTGAGCACGAGGCTGCGCACCATCGCGCGCCGCGGCTGGTCCGGCGCGTCGAGCGGGGTCGTCAGCCGGGCGCAGCTGAAGCGCAGCGTGTCCGGCACGGCGGGCCTGCCGAGCCGCTGGCGGGTGTCGTCGTCGCAGTCGTTCCACCGGATCAGCGGGGACTGCGGTTCGCCCAGCGGCGGCAGCGGGACGGGCGGGGCGCTCGTCGGCGCCTTCGGCTGTTTCGAACCGTCGTTGTCCACCACGGCGGGCCGTGCCGAGGGCCCGGTCGTGCAGCCCGCGAGCGTCGCCGCGGCGAGGACGGCCAGCGCCAGCCGGGATCGCGGGCGAAGGCGGCGGGAACGGCGGCGCACGGGCGGGGTCCTCCGATGATCGGGTCCGGGGTCACCGGTGAGCTTGGCACGCCGGGTGTGACAGGGGAGTTAGCGGGTCCGCACGACCTCGCCGCGGAACACGGCATCGAGGTCGTACCGCGCGACCTCGTCGAGCTGCGCGTACCCGCACGACGAAGGTTCGCGGTCCGGGCGCCACCGGCCGAACTGCGCGGTGTGCCGGAACCGCGCCGGGACGCCGCCCTCGGTGTGTTCGTAGGACACCTCGACGACGCGTTCCAGCCGCAGCGGCACCCACGGCTGCTCGGTCGAGCGCCAGCGGGTGATGCCGCCGGGGATGCGCTGGCCGGTGCGGACGGCGTCGCCGATCCAGGGGTGCCCGGTGCCGTCGGTGATCAGCGGCGCCAGCTCCTCGGCCAGCTCGCGGCGCCGCGTGACCGGGAACGAGCCGACGACGCCGACGTGGTGCAGCAGCCCGGCGGCGTCGTAGAGCCCGAGCAGGAACGACCCGACCATCTCGCCCGGTTCGCCGTCGACGTGCCAGCGCAGCCCGGCCAGCACGCAGTCGGCGGTGCGCTTGTGCTTGTACTTGAGCAGGACGCGTTTGCCGGGGGAGTAGGGCTCGTCGAGCGGTTTGCCGATGATGCCGTCCAGACCGGCGCCCTCGAACAGTTCGAACCAGTGCCGCGCGGTGTCCGGGTCGGTGGTCGCCGGGGTGAGGTGGAT
>NZ_JBHYJW010000137.1:0-3062 GCF_042741125.1 Amycolatopsis sp. NPDC058986
ACGCCCGGTCCCATTCCGAACCCGGAAGCTAAGCCTGACTGCGCCGATGGTACTGCAACCGAAGGGTTGTGGGAGAGTAGGACACCGCCGAACACAACATGAGAAAAGGGCCTTGCCCGGTCGAGAACCCCCACGGTTCTCCCGGCAAGGCCCTTTTCGCTATACACCCGGTCTTCCCCACGAGCCCCCCGCGCCGACCCCACCCGCCCCGCCGGGGGCAAGGGACCTTCACTGCCGCCCGGCGATAGCAAAGGTCCCTCGCTCACTCTCGAGCGCATCCGTAGGCTGGTCTTCGGCACGGTGAGATTCCGTCGGCCGGGTAGCCGTGAGGGCTGCAGCGCCGGTGTCGTGAACGACGGGCGTTCGAGACACTTATCGCCCCCAACGTGTCGTTCACGACATACCATTCCGCACGCCCGAAGGTTTCTTCACGACGCCTGAGTGCTCCGCCCGGTCGACATCTCCGCGGCGGAGTGTGCCAGGCCATCGGGCTACTAGGGCTCGCCTCGGGCTGGGCGCACCGGCGTAAAGCCGGATCGCAGGCCCGGCTCAGAGCGCGGACGGGTTCCGCGAAGACCACGGCGCTCTAGCCGCTTCCGCCGCCTCGGGCCGTCTCGTCACTTGACGGCGCTGCCGCTCTGCCAGTCCTGCCAGGACTTCGACCAGTCGCCGTACAGATCCCACACCGGCAGCTGCGGGCCGCCCGAGTTGGTCACCTCGACCACGTCCCCGAGCCCCATGGTCCGGAAGAACCATTCGGCGTTCGCCGCGTTCAGGTTGATGCAGCCGTGGGAGACGTTGGCGCTGCCCTGCGCGCCTACGCTGGCGGGGTTCTCGTGCACGAACTCGCCGTCGTTGGAGATGCGGACCGCCCACTTCTCGGTCGTCTTGTACGCCCCCGGCGCCGGCGGGCAGAGCCCGAAGGTGCAGGAGTCCATCACCGTGCTCTCCTGCTTGTCCGAGATGACGTGCGGGCCGACATGCGTCGGCGTCGAGTCCTTGCCCATCGAAATGGGCATCGATTTGACCGGCTGCCCATTGTGGAAGATCTGCATCTGCTCGGTGTTCCCGTCCGCCTTGGCGATCCAGGAATCGTGCACCTTGTACGTTTCGGTGCGATCCGTCGCACCGTACACGCCATTTCCGAAATCGACCCCGTACACCTTCGCCGTCACCTTCAGCACGGTTCCCGGCCGCCAGTACTCCTTGGGTCGGTAATGGACGTTCTTATCGTCCATCCAGTACCAGGAGCCCTCCTGTTTCGGCGTCGACTCCACCGACAGCCGTTTTTCGACCTCGGCTCGGTTCTGCACCGGCTGGCTGAAACTGAACACGATCGGCTGACCGACCCCGACTCCGGAGGTCGCCACCGACGCGGGCGCCGGGACGAGGTCCGGGCTGGCCTGCCGCTGGGGGGACAGCGTGCTCAGCTGGCTGTGCTGCTCGACGGGCTTCCCGTTGCCGCCGAGGGCCTGGGCGACGATCTTGTACGTGCTGCCGTAGCCGAGCGGTTCGGTCGAAGTCCAGCTGAGCCCGTCGGCGCTGAGCTGCCCGGACACGGTTGTTCCCTTGACGGCGTTCGTCACCGTGACGTCGGTCAGCCTCCCGTTCGCCGCCTTGACGACGATCGGCGTGGTCGGGTTGACGCCGGTCCCGCCGGCCGGCTCGATGCTCACCGACACCGGGCTTTCCGGGGACTGTGCTGGCGAGCCGTCCCCGGGGCCGCCGGTGCCGCCCGAACAGGATGACAGCATCAGCGCCGCGGAGAGAATCGCAGCAAGTGAAAGTAATGTTTTCTTGGGGAACATTTTGTCTCTTTTTGGTAATGCGGGCGGCTGGCCTTCGCCCTCAAAACTACGCGACGAGAAAGACGTTCCCCGCACCGGATCGGTGCAGCCCGGTAATTTTCTTCACTTTGTGACAAGGCCTGGTGCGCCATACAGGCCCGGCCCGTCGACGGTGATTTCGCCGAGGTAATCCCGCGCGGCCTCGTATGCCTGATTTGTGAGTTCCTCGGTCCGGCTGAAGTCCAGTGGGCTGATCCGTACCGGGGCGGGCCCCGGCAGATAGACCACCGGCACCCGCGCGGCCGCGATCGGGGCCTCCAGCACCGCCTGGTTCCGCATGCTGATCATCGCGGTGAACATCATGACCTCGGCGAACGTCCGCGGCGGCCCGGGCATCCGGCCGGGGAACGCGCAGTCCAGGACCACCAGCGACCGGGCGCCCATGGCCAGAGCCTGGCGCATCGGCACGTTCGCGACCAGCCCGCCGTCGTAGAGCAGCCTGCCGTCGTGGGGCACCGGCGGGTAGATGCCCGGGATGGCGCAGCTCGCCAGCAGCGGCTCCAGCAGCGGGCCCTCACGGATCAGGATCGGCTCCGCGGTGTCGACGTCGGTGGTGACGACGCCGAGCGGTAGTTCGAGGTCCTCGAACCGGGCGCCGTGGCCGATGTGCTCCTCGACGATCGCGGTGAGGCCCGAATTGGGGAAGAGATGCGTCTTGCTGTGCCGCAGCGTCCGCACCTGGCTCAGTACCCCGCCGGGGAACGCCTCATGCCGGGTCATGCGTGCCCAGATGCCCCGCAGCCGCTCGATCGGGTCGCCGCCGGCCAGCGCGAGCACGGCACCGTTGAGCGAGCCGACCGATGTGCCGACGACGAGGTCCGGCTTCAGCCCGGTTTCGTCGAGGGCGCGCAGCATCCCGAACTGCATGGCGCCGAGGCTGCCGCCCCCGCCGAGGACGAAGGCGATCGGCCGGGGCAGCTCCAGAACGGTCATACCGCCGAATGTAGTAAGGCGAAGCGGCTGCGGACCGGGCTCGTGGTGGTGCTCACCCGTACGGGGTGGGCCGACGGCCCGCAGCGGCGATCACCTCGCCAGCAGGCTGCTGGCCTCCTGCGCGGCGGGGCCTTCGGCGGCGAGGTGCGCGAGGTTCTCCGGCAGGGTTTCCCCGCGGTGTGCCTTGGTCTGCGCGTAGAGGCGTCCGGCGCGGTAGGAGGACCGCACCAGCGGTCCGGCCATGACCCCGGCGAAGCCCATCGCCTCGGCCGCCTTGGAGTG
>NZ_JBHYJW010000138.1:0-2813 GCF_042741125.1 Amycolatopsis sp. NPDC058986
ACCTATGTCCACATAGGACTCTCGTGCCGGTAAGGCCACCTTGGGGGCGTCAGACGCCCCCAAGGTGGCCTTACCGGCATCGCGGCACGCCGAGAATGTCACATTGTGTGCCGTGGGGGCCTCAAAGACCCCTGCACGGCAGCACAATCCATAACGGACGACACCCCACAAGCCCCGGTGTCAGGCGGCGCCGACGTCCGACCGCGGAGCCGTGTCGGTGGCGACCAGGTTCTTGTCGGCCGCGATCGCGGCGAGCGTGCCGCTGGCCGTCGCCAACGCGACGAAGGGCATCGGCATCGGCATGCTCGCCCGATGTGCCATGTCACCCGCGGCGTACACCCCCGGGACACTGGTCAGCTGGAAGTCGTCGACTTCCACGCACCCGTCCGGCAGCAGGCGGCAGCCCAGCTTTTCGGGCAACTCGGAGCGCTGCCCGAACTGCCCGACGGCGAAGAGCGCGGTCCGGGGGAGTGGCTCGCCCGACTCGAAGTCGATACGCTCCAGCCCCTTTTCACCGGATACCAGCCGGACGATCTTTTCGCCGCGGACCGGTATCCCGCTGTCCGCCAGCCGGCCCAGCGCCGTCGCGTCGATCTCGTCGAGGCGGCCGTCGGCACACAGGACGACGTCGGCGCTGAACCTCCGCAGGTGCAGCGCGAGGTCGACCATGATGCCGTCGGTGTACAGCACGGCGATCGGGTTGTCGCGGGCCGCCTCGTAGCCGTGGCAGTACGGGCAGTGGTAGATACCGCGTCCCCACGCCTGCTCGAAGCCCTCGATCGGCGGCAGTTCGTCCGCCAGGCCCGTGGCGAACACCAGGCGCCGTGTCCGGACGGCCGAGCCGTCCCCCAGCGTCAGCTCGAAACCTTCGCCGTCCGCCAGGGGTTTGGCGTCGTCGACGGTCGCGTTCCGGATTTCGACGGTGGGATACTGCTTGAGTTCCGAGTGGACGATCGCGCGGAACTCACTCGGCGGCGTGCCGTCCCGGGTGACGAAGTTGTGCATGTTCTCGGCGCGTGCGTTGCGGTATTCGCCGGAATCGAGCAGGAGGGCAGGCCGGATCGCGCGGCCGAGGGTGAGGGCGGCGGCGAGACCGGCCGGTCCGCCGCCGATGACGATCACGTCGAACACGGGGAACTCCTCGAGGTCGGCCGGACTAGTTCGTGTCGTCATTTCCCGCCTGCCGCTGAGTGCGCACCACGTGCAAGCCCTCCGCTTCGGCGTTCTTGGCCACCGCCCGCCCGGTCTTGCGCAGTTCCTCCTCCGGGCTGAACATGATGACCTCGGTGCCCGCCTGGTGCTTCAGCGGGGCGTGCCCGGCCGGCGTGTAGAAAGCGTCGCCGGTTTCGTAGACCTCGTCCCGGTCGGCCAGGCGGACGGTCATGCGGCCCTTGATGACGTATCCCCAGTGCGGGCACTGGCATTGATCCTGCGGCAGGCCCTTGAGCAGCGGGGTCGCGTCGATGTCCTCGTCGAAGATGGTGAAGTTGGCGGAGTAGCCGTCGAGGACCTCGTACCGGTCCCGGACCGGGCCGAGTTCCTCGACCTGGGTGGCGCTGTCCCACGAAACTTTCGGCATCGTTGTGGCTCCTTCGTTCGGTCGGGCGTCATCAGCCGGATACCTGAACGGTAGGCGCCGCGAGGCGAGGTGCTCATCTCCAACGTTGCTGATTTCGTGCCGGTAAGGATTGCCGGGTAGCAGGATAGGACGGATCAGGCACTCGTGGGGAGCTGGAGCATCCTGAGCTTGTGCTCGGCGACGGCGGCGAGCACGTTGCCGGGGATCCGCCCGACGCCGGATCCCATGGTCCGGCTGGCGCGCGAGGCATTGGGGCCGGCTTCCAGGATGTGGTGCCCGTCGGCGAGAAGAGTGTCCGCGGTCCGGCGTACTCCGGGACTGGACCACATCTTCGCGTTCATACACGGCTGGAAATAGACACCGGGACCATGGGCGCACACCAAGGCCGCCACGAGCGTGTCGGCTACACCGGTAGCGGCCTTGGCCAAGGTCGTCGCGGTGGTGGGCGCGATCACCAGGGTGTCGGCTCGTTGCAGGAGGGTCACGTGCAGGGGGTTGTCGACCCAGTCCTCGTCGGTGTAGACCGGTACCGAAAGATCGGCGAGGAACAACTCGGCCGCGGTCGGCGTGGCGACCACGGTGATGTCGTCGGCGTAACTCGCGGCCTCCTCGACCAGTTCCCCGGTCGAAGAAGCACAACTGGAGCCACATACGCCGATCACCAACGAGCCCAATGGCCTTCCGGTGATGGTGTCCCCGGACGACGTTCGCACCTGTGTCTCCGGCTCGCTGTTGGCGGAACTCTGTGTCATCCGTCATTTCCTTAGTGTGAGTTATCATCCAATAAATTGGGGTGTTGCCGCGACTATGCGGCAACACCCCGGCTATCGGTTCGGCTCGTGCGAACTATCAGTCGCAGGGCTCACCGGTCATCACCGACGGGGCGACGGTGACGTGGGCGAAGTCGACCGACTCGGCGCCGGCGGTGGCGAGCAGCTCGGCGTCGGAGACCTTGGTGATGTCGATCATGATTTCTCCTGATGTTGAGGTTGTGCTGGGGGATGGTTCAGGTGGTGAAGCGGACGGGTGGTTAGTGCCGCTTCACCGGGTTGTGCGTCGGTTCGGCTTGTGCGAACTATCAGTCGCAGGGCTCACCGGTCATGACCGACGGGGCGACGGTGACGTGGGCGAAGTCGACCGACTCGGCGCCGGCGGTGGCGAGCAGTTCGGCGTCGGAGATCTTGGTGATGTCGAACATGGTTTCCTCCTGGTGTCCGGTGTGAAGAATGCCTGG
>NZ_JBHYJW010000139.1:0-2390 GCF_042741125.1 Amycolatopsis sp. NPDC058986
CCCCCCGGATCATGGGAAAGACAGGGGGACAAAGTCATGCCGGGCCTGGCGACCACGAACTCCTTGATCAGGAGCTACGAAGAAGGTAACGGGGGGTCCCTCGATGCGGTCAACGCACCCGGGGCGTCCCTCGGTGTCCGATGGATTCAGCCTTGTTCGGCAGCCGAGAAGGTCACCGACGGAACCTTCCGCGCGGTCCTCTTCGGTGCTTCGGCCTTCGGCGCCGCGACCTTCTTGGTGCGGGAGCGGGTGGCGGGCTCGGCCTTCTTCGCCGTCGCGGTGGTCTTCGCCGGAGCCTTCGCGCGCGTCTTCGCGGCGGCGGGCTTGGCGGCGGTCGCCTTGGTGGTGCTCTTGGCCGCCGGCTTCGCGGTGGCCTTCTTCGGCGCGGTCTTGGCCGCGGCGGCCGTTTTCGCCGTGCTCTTCGCGGGAGCCGCCTTGGCCGGGGCCTTCTTGGCGGTGGTCTTCGCGGCGGGCTTGGCGGCCGCGGACTTGGCCGCGGTCGCCTTCGGCGCGCTCACGCCCCTGCGGCCCGCGACCGGCTTGGCGGTCTTGGTGGCGCGTGCCTTCTTCTTGGCACCGGGGACGATGCGCGGCCTGCGCTTGCGCCCGCCGATCCGCCTGCCGTTCCGGACGTAGGTGTCGAGGAACGACCGGAGTGCCACGGCGTTGTCGTCGGAAAGGTCGATGTCGTAGTCGATTCCGTCCAGCGCGAAGGCGACCGTTTCCGCCGCCGGATCCCCGGTCAGATCGTCCAGCAAGTGCACCGCCGTGTTCCTGGCCACGAAAACCTCCCGTGCTCGATCGTCCTACTGCGCGCAACGGGTCGGCGACGATACTGGCCCCCGATACCGCCGATTCCTTGCAGTTCGCTGATGAGGATAACCGCTGGCTTGCGCGAACTCGCGTAGTGGTGTGCGCTGAACCCATGTCGGCACAGACTTTCGATGTCGTGGTGATCGGGGCGGGACCGGTGGGCGAGGTCGCCGCCGAGCGAGTGGCGCGAGGAGGGTTGAAGGTAGCCCTCGTCGAGCACGAGCGGTTCGGCGGGGAATGCTCCTATTGGGCGTGTATCCCGAGCAAGGCGTTGCTGCGCCCGGGAAATCTGCTCGCGGCGGCCAAGCGGATGCCCGGGGTGCCGGTCGGCGACCGGATCGATCCGGAGCAGGTCTTCGCGCGCCGGGACTGGTTCACCGGCAAGGGCGACGACGCCGGGCAGGTCGGCTGGGCGCGCGGCGCCGGGATCGAACCGGTGCGCGGGCACGCCGAGATCACCGGTGACCGGGAGGTCACCGTGGACGGTGACCGGGTTCTCACCGCGCGCCACGCGGTGATCGTGTGCACCGGCAGTGTGCCGAGCACGCCGCCGATTCCCGGGCTGGAAACGATCCGGACCTGGGGCTCGCGCGAGGCCACGTCGGCGTCGTCGGTGCCCGCGCGGCTCGGCGTGCTCGGCGGCGGGGTCGTCGGTGTCGAAATGGCGCAGGCGTGGGCCCGGCTCGGCGCCGAGGTCCATCTGATCATCACGGGGGAACGGCCGCTGCCTCGCCAGCCCGCGTTCGCCGGGGACGCCGTCCTGGACGGACTGCGCGCCGACGCGGTGCGCGTCCACGCGAACTCCGGCCTGAGCCGGGTGTCCGCTGTGGACGGCGGCACCGAGCTAGAACTGAAGGACGGTTCGCGGCTCGTGGTCGACGAACTGCTCGTCGCCACCGGACGCCGTCCGGCCACCAGCGGGCTCGGCCTCGGCAGGCTAGGGCTGACCGAGGGGAAGCCGCTCGACGTCGACGACACCGGCCGGGTGTCCGCTGTGGACGGTGGCTGGCTCTACGCGGCGGGCGACGTCACCGGCCGCGCGCCGCTGACGCACCAGGGCAAGTACGCCGCCCGGGCCGCGGGCGACACGGTCGCCGCGCTGGCCAAGGGCGAGCAGGTGGTCGCCGGGCCGTGGAGCCCGTTCACCGCGACCGCCGATCACCACGCCGTTCCCCAGGTGGTGTTCACCGACCCGGAGATCGCCGCGGTCGGGCTCGCGGACGCGCGCGAGGGCTCGGCCGACCAGGTCGTCGAAATCGACATCGCGGTCGCCGGTTCCTCCCTGCACGCCGACGGCTACACCGGAAAGGCCAGGATCGTCGTCGACACCGAACGCGAGGTGCTGCTCGGCGCGACCTTCGCCGGTCAGGATGTCGCCGACCTGGTGCACGCCGCGACCGTCGCGATCGTCGGCGAGGTGCCGCTCTCGCGGTTGTGGCACGCCGTCCCGGCGTTCCCGACGATCAGCGAGGTCTGGCTGCGCCTCCTGGAGGCCTACGGCCTCTAGGCCTCCAGCGCGCTCCGGTCACGCGGTGGCTCATGCGCCCCAATGTGGCGGGGGGGGGGGGGGGGGGGGG
>NZ_JBHYJW010000140.1:0-1772 GCF_042741125.1 Amycolatopsis sp. NPDC058986
GGACTGCACATCGGCGCAGCCGTCACCTGGACCAAGACCCTCCAACGTGACTGGTCGGCTTACCTGGAAGCCCGCGCGGCCAACAGCAACACCGTTGTGCTTGCGCTGCGGAGCGCGCGTGGCAACCCCGCCTTGGCGTCGCGTCGGATCGCGGCGTACAGGTCGACGCGTGAGGTGGGTGGTCAATGGCAGGTCAGTTCGTCGCTTGGCGGACGTCGGTCCCGTGCTCGGCGAACGCTTTGAAGTCCTCCATGTGCTGCCGCGACTGCTTGCGGAAAGAGCCAGGCATCACAAGCCCCACCAGCCGCATCAGCAATCCGTCGAACCGGAACTCGCTCTCGCTCTCCCACAGCGTGGTGTCCGGACCGGCTCCGATGAGCCGGTCGCGCTGGGCCTGCCGCATGCCCTCGCCGACGATCTCGCGGTCGTAGTGCACGACGACGGAACTGGGGATGGCGTGCAGGTCTTCAGGTTCCAGCCGCGTGATGGTCTCGGTGGCCTCCATCCTCTGCTTCCCCCTTTGAAACACGACTCGCGAGGTGGTGCCGAGCTCGCCGTGCACACCGTTTACCGGCTCGTGCAGTACCAAGCCCCGCAGCCACTTCGGCAGGTGCGCCGGGTCGGCGAGCAGCTGGAGCACCTTCTCCCGCGGCAGGGCGATCTCGATCGAGGTGGTGTACTTCATCAAGCGTTCCTTCCGGGGGCGTAGAACGCGGTGGTGGCCTCGACCGCGGCCGCCACGTGATCCGGATCGCCGCCGGCGGCCAGGTGAGCTTCGCCCCATGCCGCGGCGCTGCGCCGCGCGAACTCGCGCCCCTCGGGCGAGGTCCGGAACTCCTCGTGATCGAGGGTCTGGCCGTCGGCCAGGAACCGGGCCAGGGTGAACAGATGCAGGTCCCAGCCCACACCGCCGGCACCGGGGCCGTAGGTCGGGAACATGGGCTCCCCGACGGCCACGGCATGGACCAGTTCAAGCTCGGTATCCCCGGCAGGGCCCGGGGACAGCCGCACCTCGACCTCGCTCGTACCCGGCCACTCGTCGGCGTCCGGTCCGAAGAGCCAGGACACCCGCAGCAGCCGCGGCGGCTCGCACCGGAGGATCTCCCCGTGCTCACCGCCGTCCAATTCGAACGACCCGCCCAGCCGAAGGTCCCCGGTGATCGACTTCAACCAACGGCCCAGCCGCTCAGGGTCGGTGACGGCGTTCCACACGTCGTCGACCGGCGCGTCGTAGCGACGCCGCAACTCGATCGTGTAAGCGTCGCCGGCGGGCAAGGCCGCTGTTCCCATCGCCCGGCGCGCGGCGGCCAGTTCGTCCAGTACGTCCTTCATGTCATGTTCCTTTCATGGGCGGATCGGCCTCGCCGACGCCGGTGCCGTCCCGGAGCTGGCCAGCCCCGGGACCGGGATGCATGCGTGCCTCGGGCCGGCTCGGTGCCCAGGGCGTCGAGCCGCTGATCCCAGAACCCGCGAAACCGGTCCAGCCACACGTCAACCTCGCTGAGCGGCTTCGGGTCGACGGCATAGAACCGGCGAGCCCCCGCAGCCCGGACCGACGCGAACCCGTTCTCACGCAGAACGCGAAGATGCTGGGAGACAGCCGGCTGGGACAGTGCGAACTCGGTCCGGATCACGTCCGTGATCGCCCCAGAGGTCCGCTCACCGTCGGCGAGCAGCTCCAGAATGCGCCGGCGCACCGGGTCGCCGAGAACGTCGAACGCGTGCACGAACCAGAAACATACCAGACCTGACTTATATAAGCCACAGCTGGT
>NZ_JBHYJW010000141.1:0-1720 GCF_042741125.1 Amycolatopsis sp. NPDC058986
ACACCCAAGAGAGGGGACGTGACATGACCGAGGACACCATCGATCCCGACCGCCTCGTGGCCGCCGCGCACGAGCTGGCCCACGCCGCCGGGTTCCGCCGCGCGGGCGTCGCCATCACCGAGATCCGCGTCTACGGGCACGGCGACCGCGCCGCTGGCCACGTCGACGTCGCAGGCAACGTGCCGATCCCGAACCCGCGGCTCTACTTCGCCGCCGTGCTCGCCGGACGCGTGGCCGACCTGCGGTGGTGCGAGGAGAACGGCCTGCCCCAGCGCGCACCGCGCACCTGCGCCGACGACATGCGCTACTTCCGGCAGCTCTACCGCGAGTGGCGCAGGAAAAACCAGGGCACGAATGCGCTGTGGGCCGACGCCCGCGCCCTCGTCCGGGACATTTGGCCGCGCCTCGTGCTCCTGGCGCCCTCGCTCGCCGTCCGCGGCCGCCTCGCTCTCTCGAAGATCCCGAACTGACCAAAGGGGACGTGACATGTGGGAATTGCTGATCTTCCCGTTCCGTGTGCTGTTCCGCGTGATCGTGCTCTTGCTGGCCCCGGGCGGCGTCGCCGTTGCCGCCGGGTTCATCTTCGGCACCAGCTCGCCGTGGTTCTGGCTCGCGCTGCTGTTCTCCGGGCTCTGGGCGCACTGGGTCCTCCGGCTCTACCGCCTGCGCGCCCACGCCCAGGCCCACCACTTCGCCCGCCGCCCCCGCAAGGGGGAACGCTGGTGAACCCTCCTGCAGAATCCGGTGCCCGACCAAACCGCCGGCCGCGCCCGGACCTCGACCGCGTCCTGACCGACCTGCTTCTGCAGGGCCACGCCGACATCCGCGAAGAGGCTCGCCGCGCCGACGCCCGGATCTCGAACCTGCTCGCCCTCGTCGGCGTCCTGGCCGCGGCCGTCGCCCTGGTCGCCGTCCACAGCCGACTCCCGGCCACCGTCATCACGCTGTGGCTCGCCGCCGGGGCGTTCGCGGGCGCGTTCCTCCGCCTGCTGCTCGCCGTCGTCCCCGCGGCCGACGACACCGCCGCCACCCGCTACGCCAGCACCACCCCGGCCACGCTCCTGCGCGAAACCGAAGCCGACGTCCGCAGCGGCACGACCACCACCTACCACCGCGCCGACCGGTTGCACTGCCACGCCGAAATCGTCCAGCGCACCCACCGCGCGCTCCGCACCGCGGTCGGCCTGGTCCTGCTCGGCTGCACCGGCCTGGCCGTCGCGTCCCTGCTCATTCTCCTCGGAGGTGCCCGATGATCGACGACTTCCCCGAGATCCACCCGCACCGGCTCATGGTCGCCGCGCACGAGGTCGGCCACCTCGTCGCCTGGCGCATCGCCGGATGGACCGTCACACAGGTCCGGCTGGAAGGGCGAGGCGCCAACACGACCGGCACGACCAGCATCGATCGCAAACAGCAGTTCGCCAACCTCGACCACCACCGTGGCTACGTCGTCGGCCTGCTCGCCGGAATCGCCGCCGGGGAACGGTGGTGCACCGATCACAACCTGTCGCTCGCGGAACATCGGTCGGGATGCGCCGTCGACCTCGACGTGTACCGGCCCGCCCGCCGCGACCTGCAGAACGCGGGCGACGAGCGCCCCACGACCAGCAAGCTTCGCGCTGACGCCCGCGGCCTGGTGAACACGCACTGGCGCCTGATCACCCGCCTTGCCATCCGCCTTGCCCAGCGCGGATCACTCGACCCGACCCAGGTACCCACC
>NZ_JBHYJW010000142.1:0-1470 GCF_042741125.1 Amycolatopsis sp. NPDC058986
CCCCCGTTACCTTCTTCGTAGCTCCTGATCAAGGAGTTCGTGGTCGCCAGGCCCGGCATGACTTTGTCCCCCTGTCTTTCCCATGATCCGGGGGGTGGTGCTCACCGGGCCTGGTGGCATCGAGGGACCGCTGATAGGGACAAGCACCGCCCCAGGTTTGGGGACAGGTCTCGTCGTAACGTGGGTGCCGGCGCTCGATGCTCGACCGGCGACCACCCGCGCACGAACGAAAGACACGGTGCATGAGCAGCGGATACGGTGTATTCCTCGGGCTGGACGTGGGCAAAGGTGCCCATCACGCGGTCGGTCTGGATCCGTCCGGGAAGCGGTTGCACGACGCGCCGTTGCCCAACAGTGAACCGAAGCTGCGGGCGGTGTTCGACAAGCTCGCCGCCCACGGGCCGCTGCTGGTCGTGGTCGACCAGCCCAACACCATCGGGGCGCTGCCGGTTACCGTGGCGCGCGCGGCCGGTCACCAGGTGGCCTACCTGCCCGGCCTGGCGATGCGCCGCATCGCCGACCTCTACCCCGGCCGCGCGAAAACCGACGCACGGGACGCGTTCATCATCGCCGACGCTGCCCGCACCCTGCCGCACACACTGCGCCAGGTCGACGTCGGCGACGACGCCCTGGCCGAGCTGGACGTGCTGATCGGATTCGACGACGACCTCGCCGCCGAAGCAACCCGGATCTCCAACCGCATCCGCGGCCTGCTCACCGGCATCCACCCCGCCCTCGAACGAGCCATCGGACCGAAAATCGCCCACCCGGCGGTGCTGGAAATCCTGTCCCGCTGCGGCGGACCCGCCGGCATCCGCAAGGCCGGGCGCCGCAAACTCGCCGCGATCGCCGCCACACACGCACCCCGCATGGGCGACAAACTGGTCACCGCGATCCTCGCAGCGCTGGACGAGCAGACCGTCACCGTCCCGGGCACCACAGCCGCGGACACCGTGCTTCCACGACTGGCTGACAGCCTGAAAACCGTTCTGCAGCAACGCAAAACCGTCGCGGGCGAGGTCGAGGGGATACTCGATGCGCACCCTCTTGCCGGGGTCCTGATCTCGATGCCGGGCATCGGGATCAGGACCGCCGCCCGGATCCTGCTCGAGATCGGCGACGCCACCGCGTTCAAGTCCTCCGGCCACCTGGCCGCCTACGCCGGGATCGCACCAGTGACCAACGAATCCGGCTCCTCCATCAAAGGCGAGAAACCCGCCCGCACCGGCAACCGCAAACTCAAACGCGCGTTCTTCCTCTCCGCCTTCGCCGCCCTGTCCGACCCCGTCAGCCGCACCTACTACGACCGCAAGAGAGCCGAAGGCAAGAAACACAATGCCGCACTCATCTGCCTCGCACGCCGCCGCTGCGACGTCCTCTACGCCATGCTCCGCAACCACACCTACTACCGCCACCCCGAACCCACCACCGCCCCAGCCGCGGCTTGACAACCACATAGGGACACCCCCC
>NZ_JBHYJW010000143.1:0-1345 GCF_042741125.1 Amycolatopsis sp. NPDC058986
CAGGGTTCCGGCAAAGTCTTTTGGGGTTGGTTGCAGGGCGGGCACGGCTCTTGTTGATCATGTGAGTGTCTAGGTCCCATGATCGTGTGAGAGAGCCGTGCCCGCTGCGCAATCGTGCCTGATCCCTGTCGTGTGTGATCGTCTGGCCCCGTTCATCGAGGCTGCCGCTGATCTTGCGCGGGTAGGTGACCTGCGTAAACACCTGGCCATGGTGCCGGACCCGCGGCATCGCCGAGGAGTACGGCATTCGATCGGGTCGATCCTGGCGTTGACCGCGGTCGCGGTGGCGGCGGGAGCACGATCATTCGCCGCGATCGGGGAATGGGCCGCCGATGCGCCTCAACACGTGCTGGCGTTGCTGGGCGCCCGATTCGATCCCCGTCAGGATCGGTATGTCGCCCCTGATGAGGCCACCGTGCGGCGGGTGACCGGCCGCCTCGACGGCGACGTCCTCGACGACGTGATCAGTGCCTGGCTAGCCAAGCGCGACACCACAATCGCTGATCCCGACCTGCTGCCCGAGGCGATCGCGGTGGACGGCAAATCCCTGCGTGGCACCTTCGCCCGCACCGGCGGCGCCGGAGTGCACCTGCTCTCCGCGATCACCCACGACAAGACCACCGTGCTCGGTCAGCGCCAAGTCCCCGTCGGGAGCAGCGAAATCACCTGGTTCCGGCCGCTACTGGACACCATCGACCTGACCGGCCGGGTGGTCACCGCAGACGCCCTGCACACCACCGCCGAGCACGCCCGCTATCTGCACGCCCGCGGCGCCCACTACGTGCTCACCGTCAAAGAGAACCAGCACCACCTCTTCGGGCAACTCGACTCCCTGCCCTGGCACGAGATCCCCGCCCACGTCACCGAAGACCGTGGACACGGACGCAGTGAACGCCGCACCGTCCAGCTCGCACCCCTGGGCGAGTTTCTCGGCTACCCCACCATCGACTTCCCGCACGCCACCCACGCGTTCCTCATCGAGCGCCACACCACCCACCACACCAGCGGAAAACACTCCGCCCACGCCGCGCTCGGCATCACCAACATCACCGGCCCCTGGGCACACCCCGCCCACATCGGAAACTACGTCCGCGGCCACTGGCACATCGAAAACAAACTCCACTACGTCCGCGACGTCACCTACCACGAAGACGCATCCCGAACCCGCACCGGCACCGCACCCCGCGTCATGGCCACCCTCCGCAACCTCATCACCAGCGCACTCAGACAAACCGGCTGGACCAACATCGCCAAAGGGCTACGCCACATGACCCGAGACATCAACCGACCACTCACCCTGCTCGGCATCCACCCCTAACCCCACAACGACTTTGCCGGAACCCTG
>NZ_JBHYJW010000144.1:0-1131 GCF_042741125.1 Amycolatopsis sp. NPDC058986
GGTGTCGGTGAACACCGCGTGGTAGTTCCAGGTGCGGAACAGCTCGCCCTGGTCGTTGGTGGCGAAGCGTGGGGTGCGGCGCACCAGCAGCCGCGCGGTGACCTCGCGGCCGGGGTTCTCGGTGGTGTTGGTGAAGGCGGTCAGGGTGGTTTCGGCGATCTCGGCGTGTGTGATCAGCTCGCCGGTTTCGGGGTCGGGGATGGGGTGCCGGTAGGCGATCGTGGTCCAGGCGTCCTCGCTGATGTCGGCGATCGCGGCCTGGGTGGCCACGTTTTTCTGGGCGGTGACGGAGAAATACGCGCCCGCTTTGCGGATCGCGGCGATGATCGGGCCGGTGAAGAACGCCGAGTCGGCGCGGACCACGATCATCCCTGTCGCCCCGGCGCGGCGGGCCAAGCCGATCGCCTCGGTGATCATCGACGCCGCCCCGCGGCGGGAATCGGTGGTGCCGCCGCGCAGCCGGGTGGTCAGGACCACCGGCGCGCAGACCGGGCTCGACAACGTCGCGACCAGGTGATTCAGGCCGCGGACCCCGTTATAGGCGAACCCGCTGCCTTCCTTGTCATGACCGTAGGTTTCCTTGATCTTCGCGTCGATATCGACGAACGCCAGCTGCCCCACCCCCGCCAGCAGCGTCGGCACCCGCGCCGCCAGCCGGACCAGGGCCTCCCCGGCGGCCGAGGCGAGCTGGCGGGCATGACCATGGGTGAACCCGCGCAGCCACGACCCGCAGGTCGAAGGCGCCCGCACCCGGTCGAACAGCCGCGGCATCGCGCCGTGCCGGATCACATCCAGATCATCGATCGAGTCCGCGCCCAGGACCATCCCCGCCACGACCGACAGGGCTTTCGCGTCGCTGTTCGCACCGACCGCAACCCCCAGATCGACCCGCTGACCGACCAGCTCACCCAGGCCGATGCCCTCGGCCAGCCGCATCACCGGCACGATCCCCGCACCCGACACGAGACTCGCATCATCGAACCTCACCGACACCGCACCAGCGGTATGAGACGATCGCATCCAGCAGATGCCCTCTCACTCAGATAGATTTGTTCCCTAGACAAGAACAATCATCCCAAGTCAGAGGGCATCTGCCCCTCTACGACACAGCCCACCACCACAAAAACACCG
>NZ_JBHYJW010000145.1:0-1040 GCF_042741125.1 Amycolatopsis sp. NPDC058986
TCTGTTTCTGTTCGCAATGCCTTGAATATGCGTTTTGCCGTTTCTTCTCGCACACTGGACGGGTCACGTAAAATATTGGCAATCCATATTGCAAATGCTTGATAGTCCTTATTCCCTGCTAGGTCGCTGATACTGTGGACTTTAGACAATACTGAGCTATAAGTATTTATCTGACTGTCTGACAAGTTGCAGAACATATCAACCGTGCTTGGATCTCGTTCATGGTTGATTGTTTTAGGCTTGGATTTCTGTTTAAAGCTGAATGAAAACCCAATGATTGAACGTCCTCGCTTATGTTGCTCGTATTCTGCCTTAATGTCGGTATGGTCGTTAATTTGTTGAATAGCAGGCTCTAATACTCGTCTTTTAAACGATTCCATCCGTTGATGCTCTGTGTCCAATACACCAAGTCTTGACCTCAATTCCTTAGTTTCAAGCATTGATACTTTCCCAGTGCTACGCCATGCAATTAGTAGTTCATATAAACGTATGGCATAGGCACTCGTTAGGCTACTTACCTGCTCCAGTTCATAACTGGTGAAATGCTTCTCTAGGTTGGTGATCAGTGGCACAACATCATCTGAAAACCTGATACGGACAAGGGCTTCATTTTCAACATAGGACACACGCTGTACCCATCGGCTCATAACAATCTCACGATTGCCTTTAGCCGTTAATTTTTGGTAACTAAAGCGACGCTCAAACAAGTTTTTGCAAGCATCCTTTAAGACTTTGTAGGCGGTGTTTCTATGGACATTGAAATGGTTAATGTAGCTTTCTGCATGGATAGTTAAATCACGGTCACTAGGGATATTAGACTCCCTCGCCTCCAGTATTGCTAAAAGGATTAGGCGTTGTTCTGCAAGGTCTAAATTATAACTGGCATTGATCAGCGCATTATCCTTAACGACTAGGTCTTTTTTCATACATAGCAACTTATTCGAATTTTGTTGTTATAGCAACATTATATAACAATGTTGTAATATGCAAGATAAACGTTGCTATATTGCAAGATAAACGTTGCTATATTGCAAGATAAA